>NZ_JANFAK020000002.1 GCF_024721315.2 Streptomyces sp. Isolate_45 | reverse complement strand
CCCCCCCCCCCCCCCCCCCCCCCCCCCCCCCCCCCCCCCCCCCCCCCCCCCCCCCCCCCCCCCCCCCCCCCCCCCCTGCTCTGTTCACTGCTGGTCAGCGGATGCCGTCAGCTCCAGCCCCCTCCCCGTCCCTTAGAACAGGAGAGCCCAGGAGTCGATCCTCCCCGTGTCTCCGGTGCCGAGGTCCGTGACCCTGAGCTTCCACACCCCCTCCGCCACTACGGCCGAGGCGTCCACCTGGTAGGTCCGGACGATGTCGTCATCGCTGCCCCCGGTGTGGTTGCGCAGGTTGTAGACGGTGCCGTCCGGGGCTACGAGGTCGACCCGCAGGTCACCGACCCAGGTGTGCCTGATCTCGACGGGCACGCGCAGCGCGGTCGGAGCGTTGCCGGTGATGCCGGAGACTGTGATCGGCGACTCGACGGTGGAGTTGTCGACGATCGGGTAGTCGTGCGAGTTCTCGAAGCGGTTGCCCGGGTTCGGCGGGGTGGTGCCGTCACCCGCGTACAGGAGCAGGTTCGGGGAGCCGGATCCGGGGCCGGCCACGACGTCGGGGGTGGCAGCGGCGACGAGGCCCTCGGCAACCTCCGCCGGGGAGCTTCGTGGGTGCTGCGATAGGTGGAGCGCCGCGGCGCCCGTGACGTGAGGGGCCGCCATCGACGTTCCCGAGATCTCTTCCGAGGCGTGGTCGTCGGAGTTCCACGCCGAGACGATGGAGGAGCCCGGCGCGAACACATCCAGGATGCTGCCGTAGTTGGAGTAGGAGGCCTTGCCGTCGCTGCTGTTGGTGGCTCCGACGGTGAGAGCTTCGGCGACGCGCGCCGGGGACCTGGTGCTCGCGTCCGTGTACTCGTTACCCGCCGCGACCGCGTATGTGATTCCGGATGCGATGGAATTGCGCACCGCGGTATCGAGTGCGGAGTTGGCGCGGCCGCCGAGCGACATATTGGCCACGGCCGGCTTGACAGCGTTCTGCGTCACCCAGTCGATGCCCGCGACGACCTGCGCGACGGTACCGGATCCGGAGTCGTCGAGGACCCGAACGCCGACGATCCCGGCCTTCTTGGCCACGCCGTACAGGGAGCCCGCGACGGTGCCGGCGACGTGAGTACCGTGGCCGTTTCCGTCCTGGGCCGTGTTGTCCTTGTCGATGGCGTCGAAGCCGTCCGAGGCGCGACCACCGAAGTCGCTGTGACTGATCCGTACGCCGGTGTCGATGATGTAGGCGGTCACACCCTCACCGGCCTGATCCGGGTGACTGTAGCTCTGATTGAGAGGCAGCGTCCGCTGGTCGATGCGGTCCAGGCCCCAGGACGGAGGGTCCGGCTGGGTGGCTCGACCGTCGATGGCGACGACGCTGTTCTGCACCACGGACTTCACCGCCGGGTCGGCCGCGAGTTTCCTGGCCTGGGCCTCGGAGAGCTCGGCGGAGTAGCCGTTGAGGGCGGCGGAGTAGGTTCGATCGATCCTCGCGCCGTACCGCTCGGCCACGGCCTTGCCACCGGGGGTCGCGGAGCGGGCGACGGAGTCCTTCAAGGTGATGATGTAGCTGCCGGGAACGGTCCCGGCGGCTCCGGCGTTCTCGATGACGCCTTGAGCCACTGCGACGCTTCCCGCCGCCGACGCGGGAAGCGCGAAGGCGGTGCCGAGCGCGACGGACAGAGCTGCGGTCGCGGCGATGCCGGCTAAGTGCGGACGGATATGACGCATCACGAACACGAGGGTCCTCCTCGTAAGTGGTGCACGACAGGGGTTTGGCACATCACTCCGGGGGGTGGCCGCCACGAGGTGTCCGCAACGGACATGTCGGGACGTTCATGAGCCGCTACCAGGAGGGCGCCGGGAAAAGCGTCCCATGTTTACGCGAACATAGTGTGTCGCGCGCGTAAAAACAGTCTCACCGACGCCTCACGGCGCAGCGACGAGAGTCCGTCCCGGCGGAGCCGGCTGGAGCGGGCACGCCCAGCGACGCTCAGGACGCATGGAGACCCTGGATCTCGTCGAGGTGGTTCTCAACCCAGTCCCGCAACTGCGTCAAGGGCTCCGCCACGCTATGGCCGAGCGCCGTGAGTGCGTACTCGACATGCAGCGGCACCGCCGGGTACACGGTCCGGTCGACGAACCCCTTCTCCTCCAGGCGGCGCAGCG
The DNA here is from genome assembly GCF_024721315.2 of Streptomyces sp. Isolate_45. Classification (GTDB taxonomy): domain Bacteria; phylum Actinomycetota; class Actinomycetes; order Streptomycetales; family Streptomycetaceae; genus Streptomyces. Next base: position 152,591 of record NZ_JANFAK020000002.1, on the reverse strand, counting down.
TGTTCGTCAGGACCTTCGGGCTGACGCCCTCTAGACGGCGCAGCAGAGCACCGAAGCGCTGCGGTCCGTCCCCATGGCTCCGATGGCCAGCGCGGACCACTTGTTGGCCAGCAGGTCGAGCACCTCGCGGCACGGGCACTGCGCCGCGTAGACGTCGTGCTGGTCGTGCCGCTCCGACGTGCAGCCCCTGGCCATGGCCCTCCCTCTCTCCTCAACGGCTTCCACCTGGGCACTTTCCATTGGGAAGTAGCCTCCCTTGCAGGTTACTGCACCCCCAGGGGTACCGTCCGGAACGGGCCGCCGGATCCCCGGTTGGCACTCCTACCGGGTCCCGGGCAGGAGCCGGGAGCATTGCAATAGGGGCACGATGAGCGACCTCCACCATCGGGCTCTGCCGATGACTACGAACCAGGCGCGCCTGGGTGATTCGGGCGCGCCACCGACGACACGTGGGGCCGAGGTTGTCGCCGCCGACCACCGGACACCCCCGGCCGTCGCCGTCGCCGGCACTGACTCGGCACCGGGCGGGCGGCCGGAGAAGGAGACCACCGTGAGAGGAAGCGAGATCAACGAGTTGCCGAACGAGACGATGCGGGCGGTCGCCCACCGCACGAGCCTGCCGGTGGAGGACGAAGAGAGCTTGGTGGACGTCGAGCTGCCCGTGCCGAGGCCGCGCCCGCACGACCTGCTCATCCGGGTGGAGGCCGTAGCGGTCAACCCGGTCGACTACAAGGTGCGCCGCGACGACGCCCGGGCGGCCGGCTCAGGGTGCTGGGCTGGGACGCGGCCAGGACCGTCATCGGGGTCGGCGACCGGGTCGAGCGGTTCGGTGTCGGCTTCGAGGTCTACTACGCCGGCGCCATCGACCGCCCCGGCGGCAACGCCCAGTACCACGTCGTCGACGAGAGCGTCGTCGGGCCCAAGCCGGCCACCCCTTCCTTCACGAACGCCGCGGCCCTGCCGCTGACTTCCCTCACAGCCTGGGAGGGCCTGTTCGAACGGCTCGGCCTGAGCGAGCAAGAAGTCCGGCGGGAGACCGGCACGTTGCTGGTGACCGCGGCCGCCGTCGGCGTCGGCGTCGGCGTCGGCGTCGGCGTCGGCGTCGGCGTCGGCGTCGGCGTCGGCGTCGGCGTCGGCGTCGGCGTCGGCGTCGGCGTCGGCGTCGGCGTCATGGTGGCGCAGATGGCAGGCGCGCTCACCGACCTGACGGTGATCGGCACCGCCTCGCGACCGGAGAGCGTCGAGTTCGCACGCCGGATGGGTGTGGCGCACACCGTCGACCACCACCGTCCGCTGCCGCAGCAGGTGGCCGAGGTGGCACCCGGCGGCCTGGACCACGTCTTCAGCACGGTCGGCACGGACCGCAACCTCGCCGCCCACGCGGACATGCTCCAGCCCTTCGGCGGGATCGTGGCCATCGACGACTTCGGACCCGTTGAGTTCACCCGGTCGCTGTACCGGACCCCGGGCCGGGCACGGCAGCTCCACATCCTCACCCGCGTCGCCGGGCCCGTGGACCGCGGTGCCCTCGTGACAACCGCCACCACGGACCTCGGCAGGGTCAACGCGGCCCACCTGCGGGAGACCCACCGGATCCTGGAATCCGGCAGCGCCATCGGCAAGATCACCCTCACCGGCTTCTGAGCCGACCCATCGGACCCCACACACCGCACCGCCCGACCCCAGGAGAGGCCATGTCCCCCCAGCCCCACCCGCTTGTCGCCCTCGCTCGTGTTCGGGCGAAGCCGACGCGACGCGAGGCACTGCAGGAAGCCCTGTCCGCACTGGTCGAACCGTCCCGTGCCGAGCCGGGCTGCTTCGACTACACGCTGTTCGAACTACTGGAGGATCCCGGCACCTTCTACGTACGCGAGACCTGGGCCGACCAGGAAGCACTCGACCTCCACATGGCCACGCCCCACTTCCTGGCCTTCTCGGCCCGGTTCGCAGACCTCCTGGCGGAACCGATCAGGCTGATCCCGCTGCGCGAGGTAACGGTCACCGCACCGACCGGTCCGGCCTGACGGCCACCTGTGTCCGGCCCGGCCCGGCGGGTCCGTGCCGGGCCGGGCCGGACGCAGGTGGCCGTCACAGGCCGTCGCCGGAACCAGCCCACGGAATCACTGAACGCTGCCTGCCGATCCCCCCAACCCCCGCGAGCCGAGGAGTCCTCATGCCTCGCATCGTCCCCGTCACTCCGGCCGCCCGCCGATCCCGCGGTCTCGCGGCGTGCGCCCGCCACTACGAACTCGCCGCCGACATCAGGGCCCCGCATGCTGCGTACCTGGATCGTGGCAAGGCTCGCCGGATGGCACCTGCACAGCCTTACCGACGACCTGATCCTGATCGCGACCGAACTGGCCACCAATGCCGTGCGCCACGGCGGAACCGCTGCCCGGATCACCCTGGCCCTGCGGGATCTCGGCACCGGCGCACGGGTGGTGCGGCTGGAAGTCGAGGACTCCGGCCCGGGCTTCGCCCCCCCGCTCCCGCACCCATCCACTCAACGTCGAGAACTGCACGGGCCGCGGACTGTTGCTGGTGGACGTACTGAGCAGCGCCTGGGGCGCCGGACCGACGGCCACCGGCCACCGGGTCTGTGCGGAGTTGTCGGCCGCACCGGCCGGGATGTCCCGGCCGATGTGAGGGCCGCTTCGGCCCTCACACCCGAAGGATTCGCAGTGACGGCCGATGCACAGCAGGTCAGGGGCAGTTGACCATCGGGTCGCCGGGGTCGCGGGTGCAGGTGTCGAATCCGATGCCCCCGTCGAGGCTGTCGTTGCCGTTGATGCCGTCGGTGGTGACGAGGGTATCGATGCCCTCGTCACCGTTCAGGGTGTCGTTGCCGGCCTCTCCGGTCAGGGAGTCGTTACCGGTGTTCCCGTTGAGGGTGTCATTGCCCTCGTTCCCGTTGAGGGTGTCGTTCCCCGGCCCACCGCTGATCGTGTCGTTGCCCCCCAGCCCGAAGATGGTGTCGTTGCCCGGTCCTCCGTTGATGGTGTCGTTGCCCGGAGTGGCCGCCGCGGAGCCGAGGAACCCGGGCGGTTCGTCTCCGACCAGCCGATCGGCGTGCGGGCCGCCGCTCAGCGTGTCCTTGCCGCTGCCCCCGTAGAGGGTGGCGGGAGCGTCGAGGTTCGGGGAGACCGTGATGGAGTCGTCACCGTCCTGGCCGTGCGCCTGCACGACCGTGGGGAGCGGGCACGCCGCGCTTCCCGGTGAGCGCGACTCACAGGCAGTTCCGGCTCGTACCTCGGCCGCCGTGTCCGACACGATGACGACACTGCCCTCACGGCGGACGGTGATCTCGTTGGCGACGCCCTGGCCGGCCGTGACCAGCAGTGTTCCTCTGGACATCTCGACCACCGTGGCGCCCACGAGATGCCGGGACCCGGCCGCGAGCGGCGCCGCCGCCGCCGAGGCGGACGTGACACCGCTCGCGGCGCAGACGAGGGCTGCCGTCGCGAGCAGTGCGTGGAGGGGGCGCATGGTCATGGTGTATGTCTCCTTCGTCATGGGCACGGCCGGCGCGGGCAGGTCTTCGCGCCGCTCCCGGAGGCCGGTCACGGGCAGTCGGTGACGCTGTCGCCCAGGTCGGCCCGGCAGGTGTCGCTCTGCGCGCCCCCCAGTACGTGGTCGTTGCCGCCGACTCCGTCGACGGCGTCGAGGCTGTCCTGGCCCGCGCCGCCCTCCACGTAATCGTTGCCGCTGCCGGCGATCACGTGGTCGTTGCCGTTGCCGCCGCTCACCACGTCGTTTCCTGCCCCGGCGTTGACGAGGTCGGCGCCGCTCCGGCCCTCGATCGAGTCGTTGCCCGGGCCGCCGAAGAGCCGGTCCGGGCCACTTGCGCCGATGAGGGTGTCGTTGCCGTCTCCCCCGGCGAGGAAGTCGGAGCCTTCGTTGCCCTCCAGCGTGTCGTTGGCGCTGCCGCCGTAGAGGCGGTCGTCGCCGGCCCCACCGATGAGGGTCACTCCCGGACTCGCCAGGAAGGACGTAACCTCGTCGGCCTGGTCACCCGCGTTGACGACTAGCTCGGTGAGGTCGCCGGCGTCCCGGCAGACGGCTTCGTAGGCGCCGACCGTGGTGCACCCGCCGAAGGCGGTCACCGTGTCGCCGGTGTCCCTGACCCGGATCGTGTCCCCGTCCCGCCACACCGAGATGGTGTTGCCGAGGCCAACGGCGGCGGTGACGGTGACGGTGGTACCGGCCCTGCTCACCAGCGTGTCGGCTGCTGAACTGCCGGCCGCGCGGCCGGTGGTGGTCGCACCCGCCGGGCCTGTCAGGCCCAGCGTGATGCCGAGCAGCGCCGTCACGACTGCAAGGGCGCGGCGTTGAGGTGGTGAAACCTTGCTCATGGTCTGTCTCCTGAAGATCGATCGAGGACGTCAGGACCAAACGGGCGGCGAGGCGCGAAGACGCAGAGATTCAATCAGAATCAAACGCATATCCACATAATCGCTCACCTCGGTAGGTTGATGGCGCCGCTGTCCGGTGTCAAGCGGCCCCGTTGCGCCCGTCCGGCCTGCCCGTGCGTTGCGGCGTGCGCGGACCTGGCCCTTTCGGAACTCCTACAGGAGCACCTTCGGCCACACAACGGCTCGATCTCAGGGGCCCGACGTCGGGGTCGGGGTCACTCGCGGTCGGCGGACCGCGCCGTCAGGACCGCCTTGCGCCTGCGCCGAAGCATCAGCAGCCCGGATGCGGACACGAGTGCCAGACCTCCTACGAGAAGCCACGGCACCTCCAGAAAGCGGTCGGACGCAGAACCGCTCAGGCTGTCCGCCGTCGCCGTGACGGTGACGTCGCCCCGGCCGGCGAAGGGTGCGCCGGACCACGATGCGGAGAGCCGCACTTTCCGGCCCGGAAGCAGTTCCGACGGCACTCCCGTCAACTGCCGTTCGGCGGGCCCTCCCACGTACACCCCGCCCACGCGAACGGACACGACGGGAGCGAGGGTCTCGTTGCCCGTGTTGTGAAGGGTGTACACGACGGTCGACTTGCTGCCGCCCGTCCACGGCATCCAGGGGTTCTGTGCCGTGAACCGGACGTCCTCGACGGCGACGCCGGGTTGGCGCTGCCCGTCGATGCGCAGGTAGATCCTTGCTCCGACTCCGCGCTGGACGCCCACGTGGGAGCCCGCCCCCGGGCGCACGCGCTCGTCGACAGCGACGAGGGCCCCGACGTGATCACCCGGCGAGGCGTCGGAGGGGATGCGAAGGGTGATGCCGACCGTCAGCGCAGAACGGGCCGGGACGGTGATGACATCCCGCTCGGGCTTTCCCCAGGCGCCCACGTCCCGTTGGGTCTCCTCGATCCCGCGCACGGCGAGTCCGCCGTCGCGCTCCGTGTTGTGGGCATCGGCGACGTAGAGGCGGAAGGTCAGGGCGCCGTCCGTGGTGTTGGTGACAACCGCGCGGTCGGAGAGTGTCGTGCCGGGGGTGGCGGGGAACTGGAACGCCGCCCGCGGCGTGATCGCGGAGTCCGCGGGCCTGACCGACCATTCACCGTTGTCCGCCGCTGCGGCCGGTGCGGGGCAGAGGGCCGCCAGGACAAGGACAAGGAAGGCGACGGAGGCTGTACGCATGGCTCTTCAGCTTTCTGGGGCGCCGTGTGCCGGACGCATGGCGGCGTCCGGCACACGCGCGCGGTCAGAGGAGGGTAAGGGTGAGCGTTCCGACGTAGTCGCCGACGGGCGTGTACTTCGGGATGTTCAGGGAGACGGCGGCGTCGGCGGTGAACTCTCCGCCGGTCAAGTCACCGGCGGGGGCCTGGGCCAGGGTCGCGCCGCCCTTTCCGACGGTTCCCGGGCTTCCCGCCGTGCAGGAGCTGGGGCTGTCGGGCTTGGTGGTGCACGTGGGCGTCCAGGAGAGCCGGCCCCCATCGATCTTTCCGCGCGATCCGGTGAAGTCTGTGACCTTGCCCGTCAGTGACCAGCCTGCCGTCCCGCCGCGGAAGTCCTTGACGGCCGCCGTGTTGAGGCGGCCTGCCGAGGTGCCCCCGGCTCCGAAGTCGACCGGCGGCAGTCGGACGGGGTCCGCCGTGGTGGACATGGTGAGCACACCCGCGCTGACCGAGGTGGTGAGCTGCTGGTCCGCCGTTCCGGGGGCGGGCGGGTCGGTGGGATCGGTGGGGTCGGCCGGATCCGCCGCGGCGGCTACCCTCCACGCCTGGCCGGCCGACCCGTCGCACTCCGACTGGACGATCCTGGCCCCGGCCGCGGTGGATCCGCCCTGGGCGGCGAGGCACTTGCTGCTGTGCTGGGCGACGATCCGGACGTAGCCGTCGGAGACGGTCTCGAAGCGCCAGCGCTGGTTGTCTCCCCAGCCGCAGTCGTATTGCTTGACCTCGGCCCCGTCGGCCATCGACCTGTCGGCGACGTCGAGGCACTTGCCGCTGTGCTGGGCAAGGATGCGGACGTACCCGTTGCTGTTGTCGGTGAACCGCCATTGGCTGTTCAGTCCGCCGGTGCACTTCTCCTGGGTCACCGGCACCTGGTTGTCGGAGAGGCTGTCCGTCACGGTCGCACAGGCGCCGCTCTGCTTGCCGGTCATCGTGCGGAGGGGGTCGCCGCCGGTGCCGGATATGCGGCCCGTCTGCGTGTCGATCGCGACCTGGGGGTACCACGGAAGAGTCATGGTCGTGGCCGTTGGGAACTCCAGTGGGAGCCATACGTACTTCGAGTCGTTGACGCGGTTCGGGTTGGACCACACTCCCGCCCAACGGTCCCCCATGTAGAGGAAGGATGTGGTTTCGGTACCTTCCACCGGCAGGACGAACGTCGTTTGCGAGTGGTGGCCGTCGCGGTTCCCGACGTCCTTCATCGGCGACCACGGTCCGGCGAGGCTGGTGGCCGTGGCGTACTTCTGCTGGTTCGGGTCCCAGTAGCTCGTCCCGGAGGTGAGCATGAAGTACACGTCTCCGCGCTTGAACACCGCCGGCGACTCACGGTGCTGACCGGGCCACGGGTTCGCCACCAGAGCCTTCACCTGCGTGTAGTCGTCGGTGAGCTCATAGATGTGCAGATCGGCGTTGTGGTTGGCGGCGGAGATCATGTAGGCCTTGCCGGCAGCCTTGTCCTCGTACACCGTGATGTCTCGGGACATGTGCTCGGCGCCCGAGGCGTCCTTCGGACGGAAGGAGCCCTTCCATTCGTACGGACCGTCCACCGTCGAGGAGACCGCCACCGCGGCCCGCGCCTCGGCGTAGGAGTCGTCCGCCTCCTTGTGCATCCACATCACGAACTGCTTGGTCTTCTCGTTGTAGAGGACCTTCGGCCGCTCGATCACCGCGGAACGGATCTCCGGGTCGGCCTCCTGGGTCAGGGCGTGCCCGCGAGGTTCCCAGTTCTTCAGGTCCTTGGAACGGTAGGCCGAGACGTAGCGGAACTTGTTGTCCTCGCCCCGGTCCTCGCCGAACCAGTAGTAGTGGTCGCCGACTTTGAGCACTCCACCGCCGTGCGCCTGCACTCCTTGCCCCGCCGTGTCCGGGAACTGCGTGCCGGACTCGGTAGTGACGGGTGCGGCGAGCGCCGCAGGCGCCCCGCCCAGGACGGGGAGGAGCAGGCTCAGGCCTACGAGTGCGGATCTCACTCTTCTCAATGCAGATCCTCGATGTCACCGCGCGTCCGCAGCGCCTGTGCGAGTGAAGGGTCCCACCCCCACCCGCACAGGAAGCAACATATTTGCGCGTGAACCAACATTTGTGCCCAGAGAGTGGCCCGCCCATTGCGCGAATGTCAACAGCTTGTGAAGAAATATGACAGCTTGTGCAGGACCTTCGAGCTGAGAGTCACCCGCCCTGGGCACTCCGCCGTCCGGGCGCACTCGCCGCCCAAGTCCACCTATCCGTATGGAGGTTCGGCACTTTCGCGATGCCGGCGGCCGCATGGACAGGGGTCGGAGGGTGAGAGGGGCGAACGCGTGCGAAGGTTGCCCGGACGCCGCGGCTCGTCAGATCCTGGTGGCCAGGGGGACGGAGACCTGCTTGAGCCAGCGCCCTGCCGCGAAGTCGCGCGCCTTGACGACGACGCGGTCCCGGTGCACCTCGACTTGGAGGCCCTGGTTGAAGACTCCGGGGACCGTGTTCTCGCCGCCCTGTCCGTTATCGGTGAAGCCGGTCTGTACGGCGCCGGTGTTGACCACCGAGAACCCGTCCAGGTTGGCAGTGCCGGGCACGACCCGGCGCACGTACCAGTCGGACAGGGCCAGGTTCCAGTGCGTGTGCCCGCTGAAGAGGAACACGTCCCGGTGGCGACCCAGCAGGTCGAGCAGTGCGTCGGCCTGGAGGTAATCGCTCATGTAGAGCTTGTTGCGTGTCCCCGACACCGTGTCCGGCAGAGGGTGGTGGGCGACCACCATCACCGGTTTGCGACGTCCTGCCCAGTACCGTAGTCGCTCGTCAAGCCACGACAACTGCGCCTCGCTCAGCCACACTTCGTCCCAAAGTTTGGGGTCCTGGTAGTGCATGTAGCGCTCGGTTCCGATGGTCAGGACGGGTATGCCGCCGAACGTCGTCTCCGCGTACACGGCGCTGCGCCCGGCGAACCGGTAGAAGCTTCGGAACAGGGAGTCCTCGGTGGCGCCGTTGGGCCAAGTGGCCAGGGCGAGCGTCTGCGGATCGGCGTACTTGGGGACGTAGAACTCGTGGTTGCCGATGGCCCAGGCGATCTCGCGCGGGCGGGGACCTCGCTCCAGTACCTGCCGCACCGCCGCGTATTCGAAGTCGTAACCGCGCGGCGTGATGTCGCCCGCCACGGCGATTCCCGCACCGTTCGGGGCGGTGGCCGCGATGTCCCTCAGGGCGACGGTCAAGTCACCCAGGTCCCCCTGAATGTCGCTGATGACGTTGAACGTGCTCAGCGGCGTGGTAGGAGGGTGGCCGAGCGGCTGCGCCCCGGCCGGCGTCGAGGTCGTGGCGCCAAGGGTGATTGCGCCCGCCGCCGAGGTGATCAGAGACCTGCGTTTCATGAATGTGTGGTCCTTACGCTGATGTGGGGCGCGCACGCGGGCCGGCCCCGTGGACGAGACCCCGTATGTTTACGCAACCAATGCGGCCGGCGCGTGAATGCCGGGCAACACCTCCCCCGACACCGTCACGGCGCGCCCGGCGCGCCCGGAGGCGGACCGCGGGGTTCGCCTCCGGCAACGCGGCCGAATCCGTCGTTGCTACTACCCGGCCACCGGGTCCGCGCGGAAGGTCCAGGATTGGTTGCGCCCCGTATTGGGTCGGTAGATGCCGACCGGAGCGTCTACGGCGGTGGAGGCGCCGGTGACGTCGAGGAGGGTGCCGGTCGCGCTGTTGATCACGGTGTGGTGTCCGTTGCCGGAGGTGGACAGCATCCACTGCTGCTGCTCGGACGGGCCCGGTGGAAGGAGGGTGAGTTCGCCGCCCACGACAGCGAGGGCTTGGCCGCTGCCCGCGTTCGTCAGGCGGTACGAGGCCGTGCTGCTCCAGTCACCGGGCAACGACCTCATGAGGGTCCACTGCTGTGTGGTGTCGAGCCGGCTCGGGGGACGCTGGACGAGTGCGCTGTCGGCTCCGGCCGCGGCGGCGGTGAGGGCGAGCCCGCTGTGGTCGTTGACCAGAAGCACGGAACCGGCCGCGGGGGCCGCCTTCTCGGGGTCGACCCCGGACGCGCCCGGTACGACAAGGGTCGTGACCGAATGGGCGGCGAGGGTCACGGTGAGGCGCTTGCCGCTGATGGGGACGTCGGATTCCCGGTGAACGTCGCGGGTCGCGTCCGTGGTGTAGCGCTGGACCGGCGCGGAGGAGACCTCCCGGAAGCCGGTGAGATCCAGCTCGATCGTACGGGCCGAGCCCGTGGGGTTGGTGTGCACCACGACCGCACCCTGCCCGCCGGGGCGCATGGCAGCCAGAGTGTGGTCGTCGTCCGTGCCGATGACGCGGGAGCCGGGCCTGATGAATCGGCTGTACTGAGCCATCGCCCAGTACTTCTTGTTCTTGCGCAATGGCTCCTTCGACGCGTCGGCCGGGGTGAAGTCGGTTTGAATCAAACCCCAGTTGGAGTCCTCGTGGGCCGGGGTCATGTTCTCGTAGTCCTCGACGGCCTGCCACAGCACCCATGCCCGGGGTTCGAGCTGCGTGAGGTCGTCGGTGATGCGCTCCGCGAGGTCGAGGGCCGGACTCATGTGGGTAAAGCTCTGCGGGACGGTGCCACCGAGGTCCACCTCCGACATCCACAGAGGCGTGTGCGCGCCCTTGGCGATGTCCCGTGCCCCGCTGCGTCCGCCCGTCCCGTAGGTGTGGGTGTTGAGCCGTCCGATGGAGGAGCGGACGGTGTTGCCGTAACCGTCCCAATTGGCACGGAACATGTCCGGGTCCGTCTCGTCCATCGCCGCGATCCGTGTTCGCATCCCACTGCGGTCGAGCTCGGCGCGCAGTGCCCCGATCATGCGGGCCTGGGACTCGGGGGCCCAGTGCGAGCCTTCCTGGCGTCCGCCCGCGCGCCAGTAGGCGGTGCCCGGTTCGTTGACGGGCGACACGGAGGCGAAGGTGAGGCCCGTGCTGTTCTGCACTCGCTGCAGAGACCCGGCGAGGTAGGCGGCGAAGCGCTCGTACTGATCGGAACGCAGGTTGTCGTCCATGGGGTTCACCGCCCCGCTCACACGCCCGCTGTTGGTCATGAAGTACGGCGGTGAGTTCGAGAACGCCTCGAAGGTGTCGGCGCCCCGGGCTTTGGCCGCCCTGAGCCACCAACGCTGGTTGCCGTCGGCGTACGGGTCCCAGTGACCGGGGTTGTCCGGGTCCCAGGCATCGGGCAGCTGGGTGCCGGACCGGCTCCAGTGACCGGGTACGGCAGCCCCGGCGCGCATGTAGGGCGCGGTCTCCGGGCTGTCGCCACCGCCGATGTTGTAGCGGGCGATGGTGAGGCCGAGCCCTTCGGCGCCGTAGAGGGCGTCGGCGAGCCGGTTGCGCTGGGCGTCGGGCCAGCCGCCCGTGACGTTGGCGAACCATGCGAGTGCGGTGCCCCACCCCTCGAACGGGGCCTGCTGGTACCCGGGATCGAGGCGGACAGGGACCGGTGCCGGCTGCACGGCGGCAGCTGCGGCCGGAGGTAACGCCGCGCCCCCCACGAGGAGTGCGACGACGGCCGCGAGCGAGGTGGTGAGGATGGTTTGCCTGCGCATGTGGCGACGGGTGGTGTCCGGGGGCGTTCTTCTGAAGACGTGCACGGCTGATCTCCTGTCGTGAGCCGGTACGGGTTCAGGGGAAGTGAAGGAACCTGAGGAGTGCGCCGCGTCGGAGCGGCCCAACGCGGGTCCCCGCCCACCCTGGTGTGATGTTTACGTGAACATCGTGCGGTGGGGGAGAGTGTCGAAGCGGTGGCCAGGCGTGTCAAGAGAACCGGCGAGTAGCACGGAACGCACCCCCCTCGGCGCGCAGCGCTACCATCCGTAAGGAATGCGCCCACGCAGTCGGCCTGGGGCAGGGGTTCGGAGGTCCGGTTCACATGCCGCGCGAGGTCGGAGCAAGAACACCGAGGTCCCGTCCGCTGCGCCAGTCGCCCTCCATGGCCGACGTCGCCGCCATGGCGGGAGTCTCATCGCAGACGGTCTCGCGCGTGGCCAACAACCGGGAGAACGTCGACGCGTCCACGCGCGAGCGGGTGCTGGCCGCGATGAAGATGCTCGGGTACCGGCCCAACACGGCCGCCCGAGCGCTGGTCACCGGGCGCTTCGGCACGCTGGGCGTCATCAGTTTCGACATCAGCGCCTACGGCAACGCCAGGACCTTCGCCGCCATCTCCGACGCCGCCCGCGAAGCCGACCTGTTCGTGAACTTCATGGGGGCCCGGGCACAGACCGAAGCGGCCGTGCGCCAGGCGTTCCAGCAGCTGATGGTCCAGTCGGTGGACGGCATCATCCTCATCGAGTCGCAGATCCTGGACACCCCCGAACTCCGACTGCCGTCCGCCGTCCCCGTGGTCTTCGCCGACGGGGACACCGGCCACCGCTACGCCAACGTCGACATCGACCAGGCCGAGGGCACCCGTAGCGTGGTGGCGCACCTGCTGGGCCTCGGCCACCGAACGGTCTGGCACGTCGCGGGGCCCCGCGACTCGTACGCGGCGCGCCGCCGGGCCGAGGCGTGGCACCGCTCGCTCAAGGACGCGGGCACGGTCGTACCTCCGCTCGTCTACGGTGACTGGTCGGCGGCATCGGGGTACCGCGCCGGACGTGAGCTGGCCGCCCGCCCTGAGGTGACCGCGATCTTCGCCGCCAACGACCAGATGGCCCTCGGCGTCATGCGCGCGCTGCAGGAGGCGGGCCGGCGCGTGCCCCAGGACGTGAGCGTGACCGGCTTCGACGACGTTCCCGAGGCCGCGTTCTTCCCCGCCCCCCTCACCACCGTCCGGCAGGACTTCGACGCCGTGGGCCGCCACTGCGTCACCCTGCTCCTGGAGCAGATCGACGGCGGGACGGGCGGCCCGCGCCAGGCTTCGGTGGCGCCCGTCCTGGTGGTGCGCGAGAGCACGGCGGCGCCGGCCGGCTGAGCGGCCGGGTGCCGGGCCGCCCTCAGGACGTGCGGGCTTTCGCCTCCCTGGCGGCACGGCGTCCCGCCGCCACGGTTCCGAAGGTCTCGCGGTCGTCCAGGAAGCCCTCCAGGGCGAAGGTGGCGGCTCCGAGGCTCACCGGGTTGTCCGGCACGGTGCTCAACTGGAACGTGAGCGCCTGGAGCGTCGCCGGTAGCGCGTGCGCCGCGATGACGTCGCGGGTCTGCCGCAGCAGCGGCTCGCCGAGCCGGTCCGCCACCCAGCCGCCCAGCACCAGGGCCTGCGGATTGAACAGGTTGAGGAGATCGGCCGCGGCCTCCCCCAGGTAGCGGGCGGTCCGCGCCACGGCTTCGGTGGCCACGGCGTCGCCCTCCGCCGCGGCGCGGGCGACATTGGTGGTGACGGTGTCCTCGTCGGCGTCCAGCAGGGGGCTTTCCGCGTCCAGCTCCCTTACTGTGCGGGCGATGCCGCGGGTGCTGACGTAGGCCTCGACGCAGCCCTGCCTGCCGCACCTGCACTCCCGGCCGCCGCGGACCAGGCACGTGTGACCCCACTCCCCGGCGCTGTTGGTGGCACCCCGGTAGAGCGCTCCGTCAACGGCGATGCCCGCGCCGACGCCTGCCCGGAGGGTCAGGACGACGAGGTCGTCGACCTCGCGTCCGGCGCCGAACCACATCTCTGCGACGGTGCCGGCCTTGAGCGGGTTGTCCAGGTACAGGGGCATCGGGAGGCGCTCGGCGAGCAGGGAGCGCAGCGGTACGTCGCGCCAGGACCAATAGGGCGAGAAGACGGACACGCCGCCCTCGCGCTCCACCAGGCCGGGGACGCTGACGCCCGCACCGAGGATGCGCGGAGCCGCGCCCGTGGCGTCCGAGAGGCCTTCGACCCCCGTCACGATCGCGTCGACCACGTCGTCCGGACGAACGTCGGTCTGCGGCAGCGGCAGCCGCACGCTGCGCAGCACCGTCAGCGCCAGGTCGAACAGCTCGACCTGGACGGATGTCTCCGCCACGTCGATCCCGACCAGCGCACCGCGCTCCGCGTTGACCGCGAGGCGGGCCCGCGGGCGCCCGCCCTTGGAGTCCTCGTGGCCGGCCTCGCGGAGGACTCCCGCCTCCAGCAGCTCGGCGACGAGGTTGGCCACGGTCGCGAAGGACAGGCCGGTCGCCGCGGCGATCTCCTGCCGGCTCACCGGGCCGGGGGCGGCGAAGACGCACCGCAGCGCGTCGAACCGATTGCGGCGGCGGATGTCCTGGGCGGTGCGTTTCGCCATGGGCTGCGTCCTTCCGTGTGGGCAGCGGCCGTTGTCGTACTGGAGGTCGAGCTTATTCCATGCGTTGGACGATGAGTATTTACATGGGTTAGAAGAACTCTTAGAGTTTCGTCGCATCAGAGAGGAGCGACACCATGCACTTGACGGCACTGCCGTGCGCGCCCTTGCCGGGACGCCTGACCGAGGGCCCTGTCTGGCATGCCGGACACGGTGACTTGCTGTGGGTGGACATCACGGCGGGCCTCGTCCACCGGGCTCGTCTGGTGGACCGTGACGACGACAGCGGTCTGCCGGATCTCGGCCCCGGGACGACCCTCAGCCTCGACCGGACCGTCGGGGCGGTCGCGCCGTGCGCGTCCGGCGGGTTCCTGGCGGCCGCCGGGACGTCCTTCCTCCGGGTGGACGACGCCGGTGTGGTCACTCCGTTCGCCGCCCCCGTCATCCCCGACGACGGCACGCCGCGACGGTTCAACGACGCCAAGTGCGACCCCGCCGGCCGACTGCTGGCCGGCACCATGGCCCACGACGCGACCCGGGGCGCGGGCACCCTCTACCGCCTCGACCCCGACGGCACCGTGACGTCCCTGCTGAGCCCGGTCACCATCTCCAACGGCCTCGGCTGGAGCCCCGACGGCCGGCTGCTGTACTACGCGGACAGCCCTACGCGCCGCGTCGACGTCTTCGACCACGACCCCGCCACCGGTGCCCTCTCGGCCCGCCGCCCCTTCGCCGACATCGGCCCCGCCGGCCTGCCGGACGGCCTGTCGGTCGACACCGAGGGCCGGGTCTGGGTGGCGGTGTGGGGAGCCGGGCAGGTCAGGGCCTACACCTCCGACGGCGCACTCCACGCCGTGGTGACGGTTCCCGCCTCACAGGTCTCCAGCTGCGCCTTCGCCGGCCCGGATCTGGATCTCCTGATGATCACCACCGCGGCCGACGGGCTGACGGCCGAACAGCTCGCGGCGGAGCCGCACGCCGGCCGGATCTTCATCTGCCGGCCCGGTGCCACCGGCCTGCCGGTCCCGCCCTTCGCCGACGATCCGACGCAATCCCCCGGCTCATCCACCACCTCAAACGACCCCCGAGGTTCCGCATGACCCCCAACCCCCTGGTCCCCGCGCTCGCCGTCGCCCCCGTGATAGCGATCCTGCGTTCCCGATCTCCCCGCCACTTCGCCGCCACCGCCGACGCCCTCCACGAAGCGGGTATCCGGGCCATGGAGTTCACGCTCACCACCCCGGGAGTCCTGCACGCGCTGCGTGAGTACGCCGAGTCCAAGCCGGCCGCCATCGCCCTCGGCGCGGGCACCGTCATGACCCCGTCCGACGCGATGCGCGCCGTGGAAGCCGGCGCCACCTACCTCATCACGCCGGCCGCCTGCCTGGACGTCATTCGAGAGGCCCGCCGTCTCGGAGTTCCGGTGCTCCCCGGCGCCCTGACGCCGAGCGAGATCGTGGCGGCCTGGCGAGAGGGCGCCACGATGGTCAAGCTCTTTCCCGCCTCGGTCGGCGGCCCGGAGTACCTGCGGGCCGTTCGGGCACCCCTGCCGCACGTCCCGCTCGTTCCCACGGGTGGCATCGAGCTCGACCAGGCCCCCGCCTATCTCGCAGCGGGTGCGCGCGCCCTGGGCATGGGCAGCCCGCTGATCGGAGACGCCTGCGAGGGCGGTGACCTGGAGGCGCTGCGAGAACGCGCCGCCACACTGCTGGACGGCATCCGCTCATGACCGCGCTCGTCACCCTCGGCGAAGCCATGGCTGTCCTGGCGGCCGACCGGCCCGGCCCGCTCGCCTCCGGCACTTCGCTCCGCCTGGGGTTCGCGGGGGCCGAGGCCACGGTCGCCATCGGCGTCAGCCGTCTCGGCCACGCCGCGTCCTGGACCGGGCGGGTCGGGGCCGACAGCGCAGGCACGATGATCCTCGCCGGACTGCGCGGTGAGGCCGTCGACGTCACTCGCGCACGCGTCGACGAGGCCGCGCCGACCGGGCTCATGCTGCGCGAGCGCCGCACACCCGACCACACCCGTGTCACCTACTACCGGCGCGGACTCGCGGGCGCCCGCCTGGACCCCGAGGACATCGACCCCGAACTCATCGCCCAGGCCCGGATCCTGCACGTCACCGGCATCACCCCCGCTCTCGGCGACGGGCCGCGGGCCGCCGTACGGCGGGCCGTCGAGCTCGCCCGCGCCGCCGGCGTCACGGTCAGCCTGGACCTCAACTACCGGGCCCGGCTGTGGACCCGGGAGGAGGCCACCGCCGAACTGACCCACCTCGTCAGCCGCGCGGACATCGTCTTCGCCGGTCCCGACGAGGCCTCGCTGGTCGTTCCCGAGGCCGAATCCGCCGACATGGGGCGCACCCTACTCGACCTCGGCCCGCGCGAAGCGGTCGTGAAACTCGGCGCCCGAGGGGCCCTTGCGGTCACGCGCGGCGGCGAGGCCGTCCAGGACATCCTGCCGGTCACCCTGGTGGATCCGATCGGCGCGGGTGACGCCTTCGTCGCCGGATACCTCGCCGGACTCCTCGACGGCACCGACCTCCCGGGCCGGCTCCTGCTCGCCGCGACGTGCGGCGCCTTCGCGGTGGCCGCGGCCGGCGACTGGGAGGGCCTGCCCCGGCGTGCAGAACTGGACCTGCTCCACGGTGCGGACGTCACTCGCTGACGTGAGAGTCCCGGTCACCCCCAGCCCACTCCCCCACTCCACCCACGAAAGACCAGCCATGAACCGATTCACAGGGCGAACCGCTGTCGTCACCGGCGCCTCGTCCGGCATCGGCGCAGCCAGCGCCGTACGTCTGGCCGCCGAAGGGGCCGCCGTCGTCCTCGCCGATATCGACGAGGCGGCGGGCACCGCACTCGCGCGGAAGATCCGCGACGACGGGGGCCGCGCGGAGTTCGTGCCGTGCGACGTCTCCTCCGAACAGGACTGGCGCAGCCTGAAGGGCCGCACGCACACGATGTTCGGCCCGGTGGCCGTCGTGCACAGCAACGCCTTCACCCACACGCCCGCGCCCGCCCACGAACTGTCCGCCGGCGACTGGGACCGTGACATGGCCGTCAACCTCAAGGCGCCCTACCTGGCCGTACGGACCTTCCTCGACGACCTGCGCGCCGCCCGCGGCTCCTTCGTGGCCACGTCCAGCGTGCACGCGCTGTGCGGTCTGCCGGGCTATCCGGCCTACGCGGCAGCGAAGGGGGGCATGTGCGCGCTCGTCCGCCAACTCGCGGTCGAGTACGGACCGGAGGTGCGGTTCAACTCCGTACTGCCCGGCCCCATCCTCACGGAGAACTGGCAGGACGTGGACGAGGAGGGCCGTCTGCTCTCCGCCCGTGCCACCGCCCTCGGGCGGCTCGGCCTCCCCGAGGAAGTGGCGGCCGCCGTCGCCTTCCTCGCGTCCGACGACGCCTCGTACATCACCGGCACGAACCTGACCGTGGACGGCGGCTGGACCGTGAAGAAGGAGTCCAAGTGAAGATCACCTCTCTGAGGACCTACCTCGTCGCCCCCCGCTGGTGCTTCCTGCGCGTGGACACCGACGAGGGCATCACCGGCTGGGGCGAACCGGTCGTCGAGGGCCGGGCGCACACGGTCGCGGCCGCCATCGAGGAACTCTCCGACTATCTCGTGGGCCAGGACCCGATGCGCATCGAGGACCACTGGCAGGTCCTCACGAAAGGCGGCTTC
The DNA here is from genome assembly GCF_024721315.2 of Streptomyces sp. Isolate_45. Taxonomy (GTDB): domain Bacteria; phylum Actinomycetota; class Actinomycetes; order Streptomycetales; family Streptomycetaceae; genus Streptomyces. The sequence continues at coordinate 135,120 of NZ_JANFAK020000002.1, read as the reverse complement.
TACCGCGGCGGCCCCGTGCTGTCCAGCGCGGTCGCGGGCATCGACCAGGCGCTGTGGGACATCGCGGGCAAGGCGCTGGGCGTGCCGGTGTGGCAACTGCTCGGTGGCAACGTCCGCGACCGGGCACGGGTGTACAGCTGGATCGGCGGGGACCGACCGACCGACGTCGCGGAGCAGGCCGCCGCCCGCAAGGCCGAGGGCTTCACGGCCATCAAGATGAACGCCTCGCCCCAGCTGGAACTGATCGACACGCCGCAGGCCGTCCGGGACATCGTCGAACGGGTGGAGAGCGTCCGCTCGGAGGTCGGCGACGGCTTCGACATCGCCGTGGACTTCCACGGCCGGCTCACCCTCCCCATGGCACGGCGGGTGCTTCCCTTGCTGGAGCCGTATCTGCCGTTCTTCGTCGAGGAGCCGGTGGTTCCCGAGATGAGCGCCCACATCGGCGAGGTCGTGCGGTCCACCAGCATCCCCATCGCCACCGGCGAACGACTGTATTCCCGGTGGGACTTCAAGCCGGTGCTCCAGCAGGGGATCGCCGTGGCCCAGCCCGACCTCTCGCACGCCGGTGGGATCTCGGAGGTGCGGCGCATCGCGGCGATGGCGGAGGCCCACGACGTCTCCCTGGCGCCGCACTGTCCGCTCGGCCCGATCGCGCTGGCCGCCTGCCTGCAGGTCGGCTTCGCCACACCCAACCTGTTGATCCAGGAGCAGAGCCTCGGCATCCACTACAACGCCGGGTCGGACCTGTTGGACTACCTCACCGACCGGTCGGTCTTCCGCTATGAGGACGGCCACGTCGGCCTGCTCACCGCACCCGGCCTGGGTATCGATGTCGACGAGAAGGCCGTCGAACGCGCCGCCGAGACCGGCCATCGCTGGCGCAACCCGATCTGGCGGCGGGCCGACGGCTCCCTCGCCGAATGGTGAGGCGTTGAGTCCCCGCGCGGTCCGGACCCAGCAGTCGGCCGAGCGTCAGGAGGCCAAGGACTCCAGCTGCCTTCGAGTGGCCGGGCCGTAGACCCCCGGCGGGTCGCCGCGGACGCCGTACTTCGCCTGGAAGCCCCGAACCGCGTCGTCGAGGTGCCGGTCGTAGCGGCCTCGCTGGGGCAGGGTCCACAAACCCAGCTGCGCGAGGCGCCGCTGCAGATCGACGACTTGGGGACCCGTGTCGTGCCGGCGCAGTGTCGGCTGCTCGGCGGGCGCCGTCGGCGACGCGGGAGGGACGGTGCTCGGACCGCCGGACTGTTGTCCGGCAGCCGGCTCTTCGTTCATGGCGGTGGGTGTGCCCGTGGTGGGCACGGACGGGACCGCCGAAGACGGTGTACGCACCGGACTGTTCCCGGTTACCGGCGGTGTGCCCCGGGGAAGGTCCGGGAGCGGACCGGGGGGCCCGGACGCCTCGGGTGGCGTGCTTGGCTCCTCCTCCACATCGAGTACGTCGAGCCGGCTCGCGGGGGCGTGCGCCGTCGCCTCCCCGGTGTCCTGGCTTCGGGCGAAGGCATACGCCCCCGCGATGGCCGCGGAGCCGATCAGGGTGGCGAGGGCCGCGGTGACGCGCAGCGGTCGACGCTGCTTCGCGGGTCGGCGCGCCCGGTGGCCCGCCGAACTGCTCATGACAACGGGCTGTCCGAAGGCGTCCCCGCCGGGCGGCGGGCCGCTCTCGTACGCGACCTGCGCCGTGACCCACACCGTGGCGGTGTTCATGGTGCTCGCCGCGTCCCCCGGCGCGGGTTCGTGCGGGGCGATGTACGGCCTGACCCAGTCGCGGTCGAACCGCGCCGGGGCAGCGGGCCACCCCGCGCTCACGTCGTGGTGCTCGATGCCACAGGCACAGCGCAAGGGGTCACCGCATCGGGGGCAGAAGGGGGTGCTCACCAAACTCCAGTCGGCTGTTCCGGGAAATGCAGAATGGCCCCTCGGCGCGCTACGTCGTACGCGTCTTGAATTGTCGGGCCCGTACGTCAAGGGTGACCTGATCATCGCCGACCTCGGGACGACCGTGCGTGAAGGAGGGAATGAACGGAGAATCTACTGTGTGCAGAGCTTCTGAATCCAGCCCGGTCGGGGCCCAGTTGATAACGATCGACTACACGCGACCGGGGTGCAGGCGAAGTTCACCTCCTGGAGCTGCCTTCCGGAAGTGGCCCGGAGAAGGGGATCCGGCCGATCGGCGCAGTGCAGACGCGTAGCACCTGCGCTTTGAACTGTTCGAACTTCCGTCAATAGGGCGGACCGACCTGTCCCTTGTCAGCCTGATGATAAAGCCGGGCACCGCCGTCGATGGAGCAAGATCTCGACGTTGACTTCCTTGCGCGTATGTCCGATTCTGTTCGCTGCAAGGGGTCACATCGCAACGCGCCGGCCGGTGCGATCAATGTTGCCCCGTTCCGGCGTGGGCGCGCGTGAATTCGAGGTCGCCCCTGTCGACAACCGCGCCCGCCACCTGTCCAGGGGCGGTTGAAATTGAGACCGGAGTTCGCCGCCTACAAGGAACTCCGGAGAACCACCCTGCCCAGAAAAACTCATCCACTCTTTCCGAGGACATTTTTCTCGATTTCTCGCCGGAAAGAGCTATCGATAGGCACGTCGTGTCCTGAACAATAGGGCGACTTTCCCTCCCACCCAGGATGTCCCACGTGTCGACGAATCATCCTTCCGTTGGTCGATTGACCGACCAGCAACTGTGTGACGTCATCCGCACCGCGGACTCGGCCGCCCCGTCGGCCGCGACCGAGCTGCGCCGGCGTCATGGCCCGAGGGTCTCCGCCTTCGCCCGAACGGCGGCGGCGGGCAGCGATCCGATGTCCGCCCAACGGGCCGCGGACCGCGCGATGGACCAGTTCCTCGACATGCTGGCCGAAACGACCGACGCCCCGCACCAGCCTCCTCGACTGTCATTGCTGGCGCTGGTGTCCGGGACCACGTCTCCCACCCCGCGCCCTCCCGGCGGGGCGGGACCGGACGAACAGGCCGGGCCTCCGGCCGATGTCACGCCGGGGGCCTCGACCGATCCCGCCCATGTCCCGCCGGCTCCGGGTCTCCGGTCGTTCGTCCGCGAGGGCTTCATAACCCTGGCGCCGCGCACGCAGGCCGTCCTGTGGCACTCCATCGTCGAACAGGAGCCGGACGAGCACGTCGCGACGATCACCGGTGACCGGCCCGACGCCATACCGGACCTCGCTCGCCGGGCGTTGGCCGCGTGCCGGGACGCCTTCCTGCGTGTTCACCTGCAGGCTCGGCACGCTCCGCACTGTCCCGCGTTCGCACGCATGCTGGATGCCGCCGCGGGGCGCGCGGACGTGCGGGAGAACCCCGACCTGGCGCGCCATGTCGACGGATGCCCAGGGTGCGCGGCGGCTCTGCGCGGCCTGGTCGCCCTCTGCGACGCCCCTGGTCCCTTGCTGGCAAGCTCCCTGCTGGGTCCTGCCGGCCCGCTCCACCTCTCCGCGGCAAGCCGCACGGACTCGCCCCCGGACACCGAGAACACGCTGTCCCTCCCGGTCACGACTGCGGCCGGAGGCGTGCCGCAACCGACCTCGCACAACCGGAAACCGTCCGCCTTCAAACGGTGGCCCGCCGGGCGCATTTCACTCGGTGCGGCGGCGGTCCTGATCACGACGACGGCGCTCGCCGCCGGCGTCCCCGCGGCCTGGGGGCCCGAACCGCCCGCTGTGGCCAAGGAGCAGCCACCGCGAGCCGGCGTCAGTGCGGGCGCCGGCGGCACGCCTGCCCCGTCGGTGAGCAGATCGCGGCCCTCCGCACCCGCCTCACGTGCTCCCTCCCCCAGCATGTCGCCGTCCACGACGGGCCCGTCGCCCAGTGACAGGCCCACGCCCAGCCCCACCCTCGCCACGGAGAGCGCGACGGCCGATCCCGTTCAACCTTTCAGGGCCTCGTCGTTCGGCCCGGCCGTCAATTCCGCAACGGGTCTGTGTCTGGATGTCCGCGGGGGCACCTTCGCCAATGGCGTCGACGTGATCACCGCACGTTGCAGTGCCGGAGCACCGGTCCAGCAGTGGCGTCTGGACGAGAGGGGACTCCTGCGCAATGCCGCCAACCCGAGCTACTGCCTGGACGCCCGCGGTTCCGCTGGGGACGGCGTGGGCATCTGGTCGTGCTCGGCATTCGGCCGGGCGGAGGGGAACAACCTGGTGTTCTCCATCGATGCGGCAGGACGCATCAAGCCTCGGATCGCACCGGGCTACGCGGTGACGTCCGCGAACGGCGAGCCCGGAGCGCCCGTCGCCTTCGGTCGCACCGGGCCGGCGGCGGAGCAGCACTGGAACGAGCCCACTGCGCAAGCCCCTTCGACTCGATAGCCAAACAGATTCATCCATGTTCCCACAGAAATCAAACAGGTTCCCCTGCCAGGTCCACACCTGCGGCGGCGCCATGAGGTAAACCCTCCACCCTGCCCTTCGACGGCTTTACCCAGGCAGTCAATGGGAGGTGGACCCCGTCCATCCAGGCCGACCCTGGAGGTCACAGCGGTGCATCAATCCGAAACCCTCGGTTCACACTGTTGACTTATGGCGGAAACGGCGCTTTTCTCTGTTGCATCAAGTTTGAAAACGACTGACTGCGGCGGATTCACCCGCAGAGGGTTCGTCCGCCAGGGGGCTCACCGGCCGAGGCCGGACACCCCCTCCTCCGAGTCTCCAGGGACCTCCAGCCCCGGGCGGCGCTCACGACAGCGGCCGGACCGAACCCCACCCCATCGCACGTGCCCCACTGGTCGCCCGGTGCGACCCGTTCAAGCAAAGGGATCGACATGCTCACTCACCACCACCACCGCCCGGTAGCAGCCGCGGCACTGGGCCTGGCCACGATGCTCGTCCTGTCCTCGTGTTCCAGTGGTCAGGAAACGACGGGCGGCACCGCGGACGTCGGCAAGGTCGACGGGAAGATCTCCCTGACCTATCTGCAGAAGCAGGGCGACCAGGAGTACTTCATCGGCGAGGCCGCCGGTGCGAAGGCGAAGGCGAGTGAGCTCGGGATCGACCTGAAGGTGGTGAACCTGGGCAACGACGCGAACAAGACGGTGAGCGAGGCCCAGGCGGCGATCTCACAGAAGAGCAACGGGCTGATCCTGGTCGTTCCCGACCCGGCCGTGGGCCCGCAGGTCGTACAGCTGGCGAAGACCGGCAAGGTGGCCCTCCTGACATCGGACGACCAGATCTGCAGCACCGGCCCGGACCCCTCCGCCTGCGGCGCGGAGGACCTGGTGCCCCGCATCGGGTTCAGTGGCCAGCAGATGGGCGGCGACGTCGGCAAGCGTGCCGCCGAGGAATTCAAGAAGGCCGGCTGGAACCCGGCGGAGACGCGGACGATATCGGCCTGGAAGCAGGACGTCACCGTGTGCACCGACCGTGTCAACGCTTCGAAGAAGGCGTTCGCGGAGGCCGCGGGCGCACCGGTGCAGAACATCGACGTGCCGACCGACAACTCCCCGACGGGCGCCCAGGACAAGATCGCCGCGACGATCACCGCCAACGCCTCCGTGAAGCACTGGGTGGTCTGGGGCTGCAACGACGAGAACGTCCAGGGCGGGGTCACCGCCCTGGAGAACGCGGGCTTCACGGCCGACAACGTGATCGGTGTCGGCCTCGGCGCCTACCTCGCCTGCAAGAACTGGAGTTCCGGCAAGCCGTCCGGCATGAAGGCCGCCCTCTTCATCAACGGCCGCGACGTAGGGGCCCTGGCGGTGCAGACGATCTACGACAAGCTCAAGAACGGCAAGGACTTCCCGAAGGAAGCCTTCGCCCCGACCAAGATGGTCGACGCCTCCAACTGGAAGGACACGGGCCTCACCTGCGGCTGAGCCCGCTCCGCGGCCAGGACGGGTACGGCCACCGCAACGGCGACCGTACCCGCCACCCGTCCAGACCACCGCCGCCGCCGCCGAGCAGCAGCGTCGCCGGCACGAACGCCCCACGTAACCCCAGCTTGCGAGGCCCCCATGACCACAGCCGGTACAGAGCCACCCGTCCCCGCCCGGGATCCCGGCGAAGAGATCTCCGTCGAGAACATCACCAAACGGTTCGGTGCGGTGCAGGCGCTCAGCGGCGTCACGCTCACCTTCCCCCGGGGCCGGGTGACCGCCCTCATGGGCGAGAACGGAGCGGGCAAGTCGACGCTGTTGAAGATCCTCACCGGTGACCATCAGCCCACCGAGGGAAGCATCCTCTGGGACGGGCGCCCGCGGACCCTGCCGTCGCCGCACGACGCCCACAAGGCCGGGATACGCATCATCCCGCAGGAGCCCGAGATCATCCCGCACGTCTCGGTCGCCGAGAACGTGTACGCGGGGGCCCTGCCGCGCACCACCCTGCGCCGCCTCGACCGGGCGGAGCTGCGCCGCCGCATCACCGCGGACCTGGCCCGGCTCGGATTCGAGAAGGTCATCCATCCGGATCAACTCGGATCCGAACTCACTCCCGCACAGCGCCAGTTGGTGGAGATCCTGCGGGCGCTGACCGGCGAGGCCAAGGTCATCGCCTTCGACGAGCCCACCTCCTCCCTCTCGGAGAACGAGGTCGAAGCGCTCTTCGGCCTGATCGACCGGCTCCGGGACCAGGGCATCGCCGTCATCTACGTCTCCCACCGCATGAAGGAGATCTTCCGTCTCGCCGACCGCATCGCCGTCCTGCGCGACGGCACGGTCGCCGGCGTGCTGGAAGCCCGTGACACCAACGAGGGGGAGGTCGTCCGCCTGATGGTGGGCCGTGACCTGTCCTCCCTGTTCGTGCGGCAGGACGTCGCCCGCGACGAGGTGGTTCTGGAGCTGGAAGGTGTCACCACGGACGACGTCAGCGGTATCGACCTCCACGTCCGTGCCGGCGAGGTGGTCGCCCTGGCCGGGCTGATGGGGGCCGGGCGCTCCGAGCTCGCCCTCGCCCTCGCCGGCGACCGGCCCATCCGTTCGGGTCGCGTCTCCGTGAACGGTCGCCCCCTACGTCTGCGCAGCCCCCGGGACGCGATCCGCGCGAGCATCGGACTCGCCCCTGAGGAGCGCAAGGCCCAGGCCCTGTTCCTCCACCGCTCCATCCGGGAAAACACCTCCCTGGTCAGCCTGGACCGGCTGCGCCGCTGGCGCTTCGTCCGGAGCCGCCAGGAGAAGGCGGTGGCACAGGACTTCTCCGACAGGCTCCGGGTGCGCACCCCCTCGATCGAACACGAAGTGCGCAAACTGTCGGGCGGCAACCAGCAGAAGGTCGTGCTCGCCCGCTGGCTGCTGCGCAAACCCAAGGTCCTGATCCTGGACGAGCCGACGCGCGGGATCGACATCGGTGCCAAGGCCGAGATCTACCGCATCATCGCCGACCTCGCCCGGGAGGGGGTCGCCCTGCTGGTGATCTCCTCCGAACTCCCCGAGGTCCTGGGCCTCGCCGACCGGATCGTCGTGATGCAGAACGGTCGCATCACCGGCGAACTGGGCCGCTCGGAAGCCAGCGAGGAAGCCATCCTCAACCTCGCCATGGCAGACGATCTCGCCCCCGTCGCATCCGACCGACCGCTCACTGACTCCGCCGATGGAGACGCTCGATGACCACCACCCAGACGCCGGCCGCCACCGACAACCTTCCCGCTCCGGCGCGGAAGACCGGAGGAGCCCTGCTCTCCTCGCTCGGCGGGCAGAACCTCAGCCTGATCGGCGCCCTCGTCCTCGTCCTGGCCCTGTTCGGGTTCCTGAACGACAACTACCTCAGCCTCGCCAACATCCAGGTCATCGGCGAGGCGGTGACGATCACCGGGCTGCTCGCGATCGTGCAGACGGTCGTGATCATCTGTGGTGGCCTCGACATATCCGTCGGCTCCCAGGCCGGCCTGGCTTCCGTCGTGAGCGCGATGGTCTTCACGTCCGGCGGGTCCAACCCCTACCTAGGGATGGCCGCCGCGGTCGGAGTCGGCATCCTCGTCGGCGTGGTCAACGGTGTCGCCATCGTCTACGGCAGGGTCAACCCCACCATCGCGACGCTCGCGGGCCTGGCGGCCTACAAGGGCGTGGCCCAGCTCGTCTCCGACGGCCGCGCGCAGGGCTACGTACTCAACGATCCCCTCTTCGTGTTCCTGGGCCGAGGAAAGATCGCCGGGGTGCCGGTGATGATCTGGATCCTTGTGGTCGTGGCGCTGGCGGTGCACATCATGCTCAAGTACACCGACATCGGTCGCAACATCTACGCGATCGGCGGCAACGACACCGCGGCGCGCCTTGCGGGCATCAACATCAACAAGTACCTGGTGGCCGTCTACGCGCTCATCGGCGTGGTCGCGGCGGTCGCGGGCATCCTGCTGACCGCGCGGACCGGCTCCGGGCAGCCCGTCTCGGGAAGCGAGGGCCTCGAACTCAAGGCCATCACGGCGGCCGCGCTGGGTGGATGCGCCCTCAAGGGCGGCAAGGGCGGTATCGGCGGCACGCTTCTGGCGGTGGCCCTGCTCGGCGCCTTGGAGAACGGGCTGACCGTCGAGGGCATCAACACCTTCTGGCAGAACGTCGCCCAGGGCGCCCTCCTCGTTGCCGCCGTCGTCATCCAGCAACGCCGCAGCGGCGAACGGGCTGTCGGCCTGCCCCACTGACGCGGGCGGGCACGACGGCAGTACGGCGCGATCCGCGGGGGGGGGGGGGGGGGGGGGGGGGGGGGGGGGGGGGGGGGGGGGGGGGGGGGGGGGGGGGGGGGGGGGGGGGGGGGCCCCGGCCCGGCGCGGAAAAGCCGCATGCCTGAAACGCGATCAATCACACGGAGCGCGAGGGGAATCTGGATCAGGTATTTCAGTACGCGCCCTCGCCATTCGGCATATGTGCACACGCGGAGAATAGAGGGGGACGGTAAACCGGGCTGGGGATCGGATAGCCAACCGGGCAAATCCACCATCCCGCAAGAAGGTTCGGCGGAGGTCCTGTGGACCACTCGCCCGCCCCCATTGGATGCGGTGTACAATTGATCTCTGTCTGGAATGTGCTAGAGATCTTTGGGTGGGACTGTGACCGAGTCGGCACCGCTGGCGGCCCAGCGGCGAGAAGTCATCCTCGATACCGTGCGCCGCAAGGGAGCGGTGCGCGTTGCCGCGCTCGTGGAGCAGCTCGGGGTGTCCGACATGACCATCCGCCGCGACCTGGACGTGCTCGCGAGGGCCGGCGCGGTCGAGAAGGTGCACGGCGGGGCGGTGAGTACGTCGGGCACCACGGGCGACGAGCCCGGGTTCGAGACCAAATCCACCCTCCAGTCGGCGGCCAAGGCCGCGGTCGCCGAAGCGGCCGCCCAACTGGTGCAGCCCGGAAGTGTCGTGGCGATCTCCGGTGGAACGACGACGTACGCCGTCGCCCACCGGCTGCGCGACATCGCGAACCTGACCGTGGTGACCAATTCCCTGCCGGTTGCCGAGCTGCTGCGGTCGTTCGGGGCGGAGGACGGCTCCTCCGCCCCGACCCTGCTGGTCACGGGTGGAGCCCCCACCAAATCCGCCTCCCTCGTGGGTCCATTGGCGGACCAGGCGATCCGCTCGCTGCAGGTCGACCTCGTCATCGTCGGCGCGCACGGCGTTTCCGAGCGTGCCGGGGTGACCACCCCGAACCTCGCGGAGGCGGAGACCAACCGCACGCTGATCTCCGCCGCGACCCGGCTGGCCGTTGTGGCCGATCACAGCAAGTGGGGCGTCGTCGGACTGAGTCGGTTCGCCGATCTGTCCGAGATCGACTACTTCGTCTCCGACGACGGACTCGCCGAGCAGGCGCGCACGGTCCTCGGCGAACAGGTCGGCCGGCTGATCCTGGCGGAGACTCGGGGGACGTGAGGCTACGATCGGCGGATGCCCGGTGAGACCGCCCGTCAGTGCTCGAAGCGGTAGCCGAACCCGCGGACGGTGACGATGTGCTCCTGACCGATCTTGTGGCGCAACCACCGCACGTGCACGTCAACGATCCTGTTGTCGCCGCACCGTCAGGCCTGACAGGTCGATTCGCAGGTCACCCAATACCGTCGCCGCCGTCCGGGACGATGTCTGCGCCGTCGGGCAACGGGCGGCGCGACGCAGCGCGCACCGGATCCGCGCCACGATGATCGGTATGTCCAAGGGCTTCGTGACGTAGTCGTCGGCGCCCGCCTCAAGCCCCCAGCACGACGTCCACGGGATCGGTCCGCACTGAGGTCAACAGCACCGGTGTTTGACTCTCGGTGCGGATGCGCTGCAGCGGGCCGACTCCGTCGAGGCCGGGCAGGGCGACATCCACGACGGCTACGTCAGGGCGCAGTTCCCTGAAGCGGACCAACCCCTCGTCGCCGTCGCCGGCCGCGTGGACCTCGTACCCGTTGCGCCGGGGGAGAGCGATGTGGCCGCGCGTGACCGTAGGTCGGCCTCGACCAACAGTACGGAGGTCTTGGCCCGGCCCATCGTCCGCCTTCACCAGTATCGAGCCGACGCCATGCGCGCCGATGCCCCGAAATCATTCCGATCCCAAAGTCGCATTTCTGCGCTCATGTGACGGGGTGTCGCAAATTTGACCACACATCAGGTGTGTCAAGTAATTGTGGCGAGCCGGAATCCGGCCTCGAATGCATGCTCCAGCACCACTCGGCCGCGTATTCGGCGTCGCGTTATGGTCCGCCGTACGGTCGAGCAACTGGAAAGTGGGGAACGGCAATGGTGTCGGAACAAGGACGGCTCGTGGCCGGCCGCTACCGGTTGGTGCAGCAAGTCGGCCGCGGCGGCATGGGAACCGTCCGGCGTGCCGACGACGAGTTCCTCGGCACGCCAGGTGGCGCTGGAGGTGCTCCATGCACCTCCGCACGTGCCGGACGACACGATCCGCACACGCCGCGAGGCGCGCAGCGCGGCCCGGATCGCCCACCCCACATGGTCGTGGTGTACGACGTGGCCGAGGACGAGAGCTTGCCCTGCATCGTGATGGAGTGCCCCACCCCCACAGGACCCCCTCCATCTCCCGTCCGCCCGGCCCGGCGAGTCACAGGTCGGATCGGCCTCGTCAGGGGGCGCGCGGTGGGCGACGCCGCAGGCCTGGCCGGCGGCGCATTCGGCCTGATGCGACGGCGCCACGCGCCGGGCTCAACCCGCCACGCACATCGCCGGGCGCCCACCCGACACACAACGCGTTGACTTTAGTTGTTTTCTGTTTACTCTTGTCGACGTATGGCTCGCGACAGCGCCGTACCGTACTCCGAGAGACGGGCACGTTTCCGTGAAGAGAACCTCGACGAAGCTCGCGGACGGCCGCGAGCTGATCTACTACGACCTCGACGAGAGCGCCGAACGCGACACGGTCGACCGGCGCGCCCTCGTGTCCGTCGACAGTCATCCGGAGCTGCGCCTGGATCTGGCGACCGGAGACTGGGTCACGATCGCCTCGCACCGCCAGGGACGCGTCCACCATCCGCCGACCGACGCGTGCCCCCTGTGCCCATCGGGGAACGGGCGCCACAGCGAGATACCGGCGGCGGACTACGAGGTGGCCGTCTTCGAGAACCGCTTCCCCTCGCTGGCGGGGCGGTTCGGACGCTGCGAAGTCGTCTGCTTCACTCCGGAGCACGGCGCGAGCTTCGCCGAGCTGACCGAGGACCGCGCCCGGCTGGTACTCGACGCCTGGACGGACCGCACCGAGCGGTTGTCTTCCCGCGACGGCGTCGAGCAGGTCTACTGCTTCGAAAATCGCGGCGCGGAGATCGGCGTGACCCTCGCGCACCCGCACGGGCAGGTCTACGCTTTCTCCTTCGTCCCGCCGCGGACCGCCAAGATGATCGCCGTGGCCGGTACCCACCGGGCCGTCACCGGCGGGAACCTCTTCGAGGACCTGCTGGCGGAGGCCCGGGCCGCCACCTCGCGCGTGGTCCTGACGGGGAAGCACTGGACGGCGTTCGTCCCCTACGCCGCCCGCTGGCCTTACGAAGTGCACCTCTACCCCCATCGCCGCGTCCCCGACCTCACCCAGCTCGCGGAGGCCGAACGAGCGGAGTTCCCCGGGATGTACCTGGAGCTGCTGCGCAGGTTCGACCGGCTGTTCCACCAGGACGGGGAGCCCGCTCGGACGGCCCCCACCCCCTACATCTCCGCCTGGCACCAGGCGCCGAAGACCGGCGGTCGGGAACTGGCGCTGCACTTGGAGCTGTTCACGGTGCGCCGGTCGGCGGGCAAGCTCAAGTTCCTCGCCGGCGTCGAATCCGGCATGGACTCCTTCGTCAACGACATCGCCCCGGAGGCCGCAGCCGCACGACTGCGAGAGGTCGCCTCATGAACCGATACCTCGTGACCGGAGGCGCCGGCTACATCGGCAGCGTGGTCGTGGCCCACCTCCTCGAAGCCGGCCACCGCGTGACGGTGCTCGACGACCTGTCGACCGGCGCGCCCCAAGCCGTCCCCGCGGGCGCCGAGTTCGTCCGGGGCGGTCTCGGGCATGCCGTCTCCGTCCTGACCGCCGACTACACCGCGGTCCTGCACTTCGCCGGCTCCTCGCAGGTGGCCGAGTCCGTGCGCGACCCGGACAAGTACTGGCGCAACAACGTGACCGGTTCGCTGGCGCTGATGGCCGCCATGCGGCACGCGGACGTGCGCACTCTGGTGTTCTCCTCCACAGCTGCGGTCTATGGCGAACCCGAGCAGGTACCGATCGCGGAGGACGCACGGACAGCACCCACCAGCCCCTACGGCGCGACCAAACTCGCCGTCGACCATCTGATCACCGGCGAGGCCGCCGCCCACGGACTCGCCGCCGTGTCCCTTCGGTACTTCAATGTCGCGGGTGCCCACGCGGGACACGGCGAGCGCCACGAACCCGAGTCGCACCTGATCCCGCTCACCCTCCAGGTCGCCCTGGGGCGGCGCCCACACATCGACGTCCACGGCGACGACTACGCCACGCGCGACGGCACCTGCGTACGCGACTACATTCACGTCGCCGATCTCGCCGAGGCCCACCTGCTGGCCCTGGAGGCAGCCCGCCCGGGCGAGCACCTGATCTGCAATCTGGGCAACGGTGAGGGCTTCACGGTCCGGGAGGTGATCGACTCCGTACGACGGGTCACGGGCCGGACGATCCCGGAGATCGTCCGCCCCCGCCGCCCCGGCGACCCCGCGGCACTCGTCGCGTCCGCCGCCCGCGCGCGCGAGCGCCTCGGCTGGCGACCCCGCCGCACCGAACTGGACGCCATCGTGGCCGACGCCTGGGCCTTCGCACGTGAGGTGATCGTATGAGGGAGGTCTTCCGGCGCATCTACGGCGCCTCTCCGGAGGGAATCTGGGCGGCGCCCGGCCGGGTCAACCTGATCGGCGAGCACACCGACTACAACGACGGCTTCGCACTGCCCATCGCCCTCACCCAGAACACCCTGGTCGCCGCGCGGAAACGTCAGGACGGCCGGTTGCGGCTGCACAGCGCCCAAGGGGACGGCCCGGTCATCGACCTCCACGTCGACCGACTCACCCCCGGAGCCGTCACCACATGGGGTGCCTACCCGGCGGGAGTCGTCTGGGCGCTGCGCGAGGCCGGGCACCGGTTCGGGGGCGCCGACCTCCACATCGACAGCACGGTGCCGACAGGCGCGGGCCTTTCGTCCTCCGCCGCCCTCGAGTGCGCGGTCGCCTTCGCCTACAACGACCTCTACGGGTTGGGCCTGAGTCCATCCGCCCTCGCGCTGATCGGCCAGCGTGCGGAGAACGGCTTCGCCGGCGTGCCGTGCGGGGCCATGGACCAGCTGGCCTCCGCCTGTTGCACCGCCGGTGCGGCCCTGCACCTGGACATCCGCGCCGGAACCCACCAGCAGGTGCCCTTCGACCCGGGGGCTCAGGGGATGAGCCTGCTGGTCGTCGACACGCGGGTGAAGCACGACCTCGGAGACGGCGCGTACGCGGCCTTGCGAGCCGGGTGCGAACGCGCCGCCCGGCTGCTCGGGCTGACCGCACTGCGTGATCTCACCCCCGCGGACCTGCCCCGGGCGACCAGAGCTCTCCCCGCCCACCTGGTACCCCTGGTCCGGCACGTCGTGACGGAGAACGCGCGGGTCACCGAGGCCGTCTCGCTCCTGCGGGCGGGGCACCTGGCGGCGTTGGGGCCGATCCTCACGGACGGCCACGCGTCGCTGCGCGACGACTTCCGGATCTCCTGTGCGGAGAGCGACCTCGTCGTGAGCACGGCCCTGGCGCACGGAGCGCTCGGGGCGCGCATGACCGGTGGCGGGTTCGGCGGGTCCGTCATCGTGCTGGCGGAGGAGGCCCGGGTGGAAGTGATCGGCGCCGCCGTCATCGCAGCGTTTCCCGCGGCCGGGTACCAGGCTCCGTATCTGTTCCCGGTCTCCCCGGCCGAGGGCGCCCGGCGTATCGCGTGAGAACACGGTGAGGCCGTAGCCCTGCGACGTAGACTGTTCGTTTGTGAGGAAAGCCGTGTGACTTCGGCGGCGTACAACACGGACAGCGCGCAGGAACGGGGACGAGATGGTGACCGAGTCAGCACGCCTGGCGCCCCAGCGCCGGGTACTCATCCTGGACATCGTGCGCCGTGACGGTGCCGTGCGGGTGGCCGATCTCGTGGAACAGCTCGGCGTCTCGGACATGACCATTCGCCGCGACCTCGACGTCCTCGCCCGCACGGGTTCCCTGTCGAAGGTGCACGGGGGCGCCATCAGCGCCTCCGTCACGACAGGAGACGAACCGCCCTTCGAAACAAAAGCCGGTCTGGAGTCGCGAGCCAAGTCGGCGGTGGCCGACACGGCAGCAGCCCTCGTGAAACCGGGCAGTGTCGTGGCCATCTCCGGCGGGACGACGTCCTACGCGGTGGCGGCCCGGCTCCGCGACGTCGCGGGTCTGACGGTGGTGACCAATTCCCTGCCGGTCGCCCAGCTGCTGCGGCCCACCGGGGCCGAGGCCGGCCCCGCGGGTCCCACACTGCTGCTGACCGGAGGAACTCCCACCAAGTCGGCCTCGCTCGTCGGACCTCTCGCCGACCAGGCGATCCGCTCCCTTCAGGTGGACCTGCTCATCATCGGCGCCCACGGCGTGTCCGAACGCGCCGGCGCGACGACTCCGAACCTCGCGGAAGCACAAACCAACCGTGCGCTGATCGACTGCGCCACTCAGGTTGCCGTGGTCGCGGACCACAGCAAATGGGGCGTCGTGGGTCTCAGCCGGTTCGTCGCGCTCTCGGAGATCGACTACTTCGTCTCCGACGACGGCCTCGACCCCGAGGCGTGCTCCGTCCTGAGGGATTCCGTGGGACAGCTACTCCTTGGCGCCACCCAGCCGTAGGCCGGCCCGGAGCACGCTGCCCCCGCCGGTCGGCCGTGGGCATCACTCGCGCGACAACCTATCCCCCGCTGCTGCCGTGTGGCATCCACGATGCGTGCCGGACAAGCAGCGAGGACTTGCCACACCAAGGATGTTTACGCAAACATTCGATAGCGACAGTTCCATGACGCGATCCGCGCACCCTGCCCAGTTGAGGAGCACGCATGCCCCTTCTCCAGATCGAAGACGACGGGTTCCGGCTCGACGGCGACCCCTTCCGCATCCTCTCGGGCGGACTGCACTATTTCCGCGTCCATCCCGATCTTTGGGACGACCGGCTGCACAAGGCCCGTCTCATGGGGCTCAACACAGTCGAGACGTACGTACCTTGGAACCTCCACCAGCCACAGCCCGACGAGTTCCGCATGGACGGCGGCCTCGATCTGCCGCGGTTCCTCGAACTCGCCGCCGACGAGGGACTGCACGTACTCCTGCGGCCCGGCCCCTACATCTGCGCCGAATGGGAGGGCGGCGGCCTGCCCTCATGGCTCCTGGCCGACCCGTCCGTGCGACTGCGCAGCCGCGACCCGAAGTTCCTCACCGCGGTCGACGACTACTTCGGCAGGCTTCTGCCCCCGCTGCACGACCGGCTCGCCACCCGGGGCGGGCCGGTGCTCGCCGTGCAGGTGGAGAACGAGTACGGGGCGTACGGAGACGACACCGCCTACATGGAACACCTAGCCGACTCCCTGCGTCGCCACGGCGTCGACGTGCCGCTCTTCACCTGTGACCAGCCGGCCGACCTGGAACGCGGGGCTCTGCCGGGAGTTCTCGCCACCGCCAATTTCGGCAGCCGGTCGGCAGCACACCTCGCCACCCTGCGCGCCGCCAGGCCGTCCGAACCGCTGCTCTGCGCGGAGTTCTGGATCGGCTGGTTCGACCGGTGGGGCGGAAACCATGTCGTCCGCGGTGCGGAGCAGGCGTCGCAGGAACTCGACGAGCTGCTGGCGACCGGGGCCTCCGTGAACTTCTACATGTTTCACGGCGGCACGAACTTCGGCTTCATGAACGGCGCCAACGACAAGCACACCTACCGGCCGACCGTCACCTCCTACGACTACGACGCCCCTCTCGACGAGGCCGGCGACCCGACCGAGAAGTTCGCCGCGTTCCGCGAGGTCATCGCCAAATACGCCCCGGTCCCCACGGAGTTCCCGCCCGCACGTGCCGCAAAGTTCGGCCCGCAGGCGGTCGAGCTCACCGAGAACATCGGCCTGCTGGTCGCCGCGCCGGCCCTCGGGAACGCCGTCGCCTCGCACCGTCCGCTGACGATGGAGGAACTCGGGCAGGACTACGGCTTCGTGCTGTACGAGGCGGACCTGCCGGACGCCGGACCCGCCCTGCTCGAAGTGGAGCAGGTGCGCGACCGCGCCCAGATCTTCCTCGACGGCCAGCCCGTGGGCGTGCTGGAGCGGGAAAGCCACGAGCACTCCCTCACCTTCACGGTCCCACGGCCGGGCACCGTCCTGACCGTTCTCGTCGAGAACCAGGGGCGCGTGAACTACGGCCCGGGCATCCACGACCGCAAGGGGCTGCTCGGCGGCGTTCTGCTGAACGGGGCCCCGCTCGACGGATGGGCCAGTCGTCCCCTGCCGCTCACCGCGCTCCAGGACCTCCCGTTCGGCACCGGGTCGGCCACGCCGACCGGACCGGCCTTCTACCGCGGCTCCTTCGACGCGGACCGGACGGCCGACACCTTTCTCCACCTCGACGGCTGGACGAAGGGCAGTGCCTGGGTCAACGGCTTCGCCCTGGGCCGCTACTGGTCCCGCGGCCCCCAGCGCTCGCTGTACGTACCCGGCCCGGTGCTGCGCAGGGGCGGGAACGAGGTCGTCGTACTCGAACTGCACGCGCCCGGACGCGAACGAAAGGTCGACTTCCGGGACGCGCCCGACCTCGGTCCCGTCGAGGACTGACCGCCCCGGCGGCCGTGCGGGGCCGTGTTCCACGCCGTGCGTTCGCACTGAGTGGAACACGGCCCCAGCGGTGCCCGGGCGCGGGCGCGACGGGTCAGACGGCTGAGCGTCGCCACGTCTGATTGTCGCCGCCGTTGCACGTCCACTGGACGAGCCGGGCGCCGTCGGCCCAGGAGCGGTTCGCGACATCGAGGCACTTGCCGCTGTGCTGGGCGACGAGCCGCGTCCCGGTCGGGCCGGCCTGCGCCGTCCTCCACCTCTGTCCGGGCGCGTCACCGCAGGTGGCCTGCACGACGGCGGCGCCGTCATCGGGGGACGCCTCCCGGACCGCGAGACACTTCCCGCTGTGGCGGAGCATGATCCGTACCGTGCCGTCTCCCGCGCCTTGGAACCACACCTGCTGGTTGACGCTGCCCGAGGCGCAGGCCCACTGGATCAGCGTGGCGCCTTCGGCCACCGACCAATCGGCGGCATCGGCGCACTTGCCGCTGTGCGCGGCGGACAGGGTGCTCCAGTCCCCCGTGCCCCGCACGGTGCCGGTTTCCGTCGAGATGATGATCCGGGGGTAGTAGTCCATGGACAGGGTGGTCCTGGTCGGGAACTTCAACGGAAGCCAGATGTACTGCGAGTCGTTGACCGTGCCGCCCATGGAGTTGCCCCAGCGGTCGCCCATGTACAGGTAGTCGGTGGCACCGGACGTTCCCTCGACGGGCAGCACGAAGGCCGTCTGGGAGCCGTAGGTCCTGCCGTCGCCCAGGTCCCGCAGCGAGCTCCAGGTGCCGGTGATGCTGTCCGCCGTGCCGTACTTCTGCTGGTTGGGGGACCAGCCGGTGGCGCCGGACGTCACCAGGAAGTAGACGCCGTCGCGCTTGAACAGGGCCGGAGCCTCGCGCCACTGACCGGCCCACAACTTCTGCACCTGGGTATCGACGCCGGTGTAGTCCGCGGTGAGCCGGTAGACGTGCAGGTCCGCGTTCTCGTTGGCGGCGGAGATCATGTAGCCGGTGCCGTCGGTGTCCACGAAGGTCGTGATGTCCCGGGACATGTGCCCCAGCGGCCGGAAACTCCCGCGCCAGGAATACTCACCGTCGACCGTGGAGGAGACGGCCACGGCGGCACGGGCCTCGCTGTAGTCGGTGGCGCTGCCTTCCTTGTGCATCCACATGACGAACTGTCCGTTGGCGCGGTTGTACATCACCTTGGGGCGTTCGATGTTGGCGGTGGCCAACTCCGGGTCGGTTGCCTGGGACAGGACGTGGCCGCGGAACTCCCA
Organism: Streptomyces sp. Isolate_45; assembly: GCF_024721315.2. Taxonomy (GTDB): domain Bacteria; phylum Actinomycetota; class Actinomycetes; order Streptomycetales; family Streptomycetaceae; genus Streptomyces. The sequence continues at coordinate 116,643 of NZ_JANFAK020000002.1, read as the reverse complement.
CGTCTTGAGGTCGGTGGAGCGGTAGGCGGAAACGTACCGAAAGCTGTTGTCGGGGTTCCGGTCCTCTCCGAACCAGTAGTAGTGGTCGTCCACCTTGATGACCCCTCCGCCATGGGCATGGACGGGACGGCCCGCAGGATCGGTGAATTGCGTCGCGTTGATGACGGTGACCGGGGAAGGAGAGGCCGCAGCGGTGCCGAGACCGCCGAGGAGGCTCGCGAACAGGGCTGCCACGACGGCGAACAGGGCTGAAAGGTGCGGGGGGTGACGTCGCATGGGTACCTCTTGCTGGCTGGCGGGCGGGTGAGAGGTGCGCGGCGCGGGCAGGTGTGCCCGCGCCTTCGGACCCGGCGATGACGCCGACCCCGGTGAACTCGGTGTTTCACCCCGGTAATGTTTACGTAAACACTCCGGTTGGCTGCGAGTCTGGAAGCCGCGTCGGTGCCTGTCAAGCAGTTGGACGCCAATCGTTCTCAACGGGCCCGGATGGAGCTTCCGCGCCCAACCTCACTTGTGATGAGCCGAGTTGCGTCCGGCGGGTACAGCCGGCTGCCCGCGAAGATGCATCGTCGGACAGGCCTCGCCGTCCGGCAGTCAATATTTCGGCCGAGGGGGCGCCGGACGCTTGACGCTCCTGGGCAGGAGTGCCACCATCGCGCTACCGATGATTACGTAAACATTTCTCATCAGGTCCTGCCCCACGAGGCCGATTTCCGGCCCGGAGGCCGTCATCTCCTCCCCTCCGTCGCGGGCCTGAAGGTCACTGACACAAGGACCCACCATGACGCTCCTGCCGGCACCGGCAAAAGCAGTCCCCCCGCCCCGTTCACGTTCCCGCACACGTCGCAACGCCCTCGTCGGCTGGGGGTTCACCGGACCGTTCGCAGCGGTGTTCACCCTCGTCTTCCTGGCTCCCATCGGATACGCCTTCTACCTCAGCCTGATGCGCGACCGTCTCATCGGCGGCACCTCCTTCGTCGGCGCGGACAACTATCTCCAGGCGCTCGCCGACGCGCGGTTCTGGGAGGGGTCGGCCCGGATCGGGCTGTTCCTGCTCGTCCAAGTGCCGATCATGCTGGGGATCGCGTTGCTCGTCGCGCTCGCCATTGACAGCGGCCGGCTGTACGGCAAGGCCTTTTTCAGGATGGCCGTGTTCCTGCCCTACGCGGTACCGGCCGTGGTGGCCAGCCTGATGTGGGGTTTCATCTACGGCGCCAGGTTCGGCCTGGTGGGCAACGTGAACGACGCTTTCGGCCTGTCCCTGCCCGACCCGCTCTCCCCCGCACTGGTCCTCGCCTCCATAGGCAACGTCGTGACCTGGGAGTTCGTCGGCTACAACACCTTGATCTTCTATGCCGCCCTGAAGGTGGTTCCGCGCTCCCTCTACGAAGCGGCCGCCATCGACGGTGCCGGGGAGTGGCGCATCGTCACCGCGATCAAACTGCCGGCCATCCGCAGCGCGGTGGTCATCGCGACGATCTTCTCGATCATCGGCAGCTTCCAGCTGTTCAACGAGCCGAGCATCATGCAGAACCTCGCGCCCAACGCGATCACGACGGACTACACCCCGAACCTCTACACGTACTCGCTCGCCTTCTCCGGGCAGCAGCACAACTACGCCGCGACCATCGCCATCGTCATGGGCGTCTTCACCGCGGCCATCGCCTACGCGGTCCAGCTCCGCGGCATGCGGAAGGGCTGAGCACATGATCACGGACCCGAGCGGTGTCTCCTCGGACACGAGGGAGCGCACCGTCCGCTCCGGCACGGACCCGAAGCGCAGTGCGACCGGATCGCGCAGACCCCCGGCCGCCGAACCGTCCCGCGCGGCACCGCCCCGGCGCAGCCGACGGCCCCACACCCCCCTCGACCCCAGGCCCAGCATCCCGCTGACCCTGGTGACCGGACTGGTCCTCATCTACTCCCTCCTGCCTCTGGCATGGCTGGTGATCAACGCGACCAAGGACCAGGAGGACCTCCTCGACTCCTTCGGCCTGTGGGTCGGCAAGGACTTCCAGCTCTGGGACAACATCTCCCGCACACTGGCCTACGACGACGGCGCCTTCGTCCGCTGGACGATGAACACGCTGCTGTACGTCGCCGCTGGCGCGGGCGGTGCGACGCTGCTCGCCGTCCTCGGCGGATACGCGCTGGCCGTGTACGAGTTCCCGGGCCGCAGAGCCGTGTTCGCCGTCGTCATCGGGGCCGTGGCCGTCCCCGGCACGGCCCTCGCCGTCCCCACGTTCCTGATGTTCAGCGGCATGGGCCTGGCCAACACCCCTTGGGCGGTGATCATCCCCTCCCTCATCTCGCCCTTCGGGCTCTACCTGATGTGGGTGTTCACCTCCGAAGCGGTGCCTCCCGAACTGCTCGAAGCCGCCCGCATCGACGGTGCGGGCGAACTGCGCATCTTCTTCAGGATCGCCCTGCCCCTGCTGATGCCGGGAACGGTGACGGTACTGCTCTTCTCCATGGTCGCGACCTGGAACAACTACTTCCTGCCGCTGATCATGATCAAGGATCCGGACTGGTACCCGCTCACTCTCGGTCTGAACGCGTGGAGCGCCCAGGCCAGGACCGCGGGGGGCGAGCCCGTCTTCGACCTCATCATCACCGGATCGCTGCTCACCATCGCGCCGATCGTCGGTGTGTTCCTTCTGCTCCAGCGCTACTGGCAGTCAGGTCTGGCCGCCGGCAGCGTCAAGGAGTGACGCGCCCGGCTCCGCCCCTCGTCCCGACCCCCGTCCACCTCATCCCCACACCGAACCAGGAGCACCACCGATGAGAACGAACAGCCGCCGCCGGATCCTCGCCGCCGTCGCCGCGACGTGCGCCCTGACCCTCGGCGCCACCTCCTGCGGGTCACCGGACCCCGGGCCCGACAGTTCCGCGAAGGACGTGGCGTCAGCGCTCGAAGCCGGGGGCAAGGTGACGGTGTGGGCGTGGGAACCCACCCTGAAGAAGGTGGCCGCCGACTTCGAGAAGAAGTATCCGAAGGTGGACATCGAGCTCGTCAACGCAGGCACGAACAACAAGCAGTACACCGCGCTCCAGAACGCCGTCGCCGCCGGTTCGGGAGCCCCGGACGTGGCCCAGGTCGAGTACTACGCCATCGGCCAGTTCGCCATCGGCAAATCCCTGGAGGAACTCTCCCCCTACGGCGCGTCCGCCCACGACCAGGCCTTCACCACCGGTCCCTGGAGCGCGGTCAAGTACGGCAAGGGGATCTACGCCCTCCCCATGGACTCCGGGCCGATGGCACTGTTCTACAACAAGAAGGTCTTCGACCGGCACGGCGTCGCCGTCCCCACCACGTGGGACGAGTACGTCGAAGCGGCGCGCGCCCTGCACAAGGCGGACCCGAAGCTCTACATCACGAACGACACCGGCGACGCCGGCGCCACGACCAGCCTGATCTGGCAGGCGGGCGGACGCCCCTACAAGGTGGAGGGGACCGAAATCGGCATCGACTTCGGCGACGCCGGCACGGCTTCGTACGCGGGTACCTGGCAGAAGCTCATCGACGAGCGGCTGCTCGCGCCCGTCACCTCCTGGAGCGACGAGTGGTACAAGGGTCTGTCGGACGGCAGCATCGCGACCCTGTCCATCGGCGCCTGGATGCCCGCCAACTTCGCCTCCGGCGCTCCCGCCGCGTCGGGTGACTGGCGCGTGGCACCCCTCCCCCAGTGGACCAAGGGTGCCAAGGTCGGGGCGGAGAACGGCGGCAGCTCCCTCGCCGTGCCGAAGGCGTCGAAGAACAAGGCGCTGGCCTACGCCTTCATCGAGTACGCGACCACGGGAGCCGGCGCCACCGGCCGCTCCGCCGACGGCGCCTTCCCCGCCACCCGGGCAGACCTGGAATCTCAGGCCTTCCTGGACACGCCGTTCCCCTACTTCGGGGGTCAGCAGGCCAACCGAATCCTGGCCGACGCCGCACGTGACGTCGGCACGGGCTGGTCATACCTGCCCTATCAGGTGTACGCGAACTCCGTCTTCAACGACACCGTCGGCAAGGCCTACGTCTCCTCGACGACACTGACCCAAGGGCTGGCGGCCTGGAGGGCCACAAGTGCCAAGTACGGCAAAGAACAAGGGTTTACCGTCGCCGAATAGCGCGCCCACTCATGTTTATACATGTTGATTCAGTTCCGTTTCCGGTGGAATGCAGGCAGGATGGTCAACATGAACTACCAGGTCGAACAGGGCCGTTACGCCGCCATGACCTACCGTCGCGCCGGACGCAGTGGTGTTCAGCTACCTGCCGTGTCGTTGGGCCTGTGGCACAACTTCGGCGACACCGTGCCGCTGGAGGTACAGCGCGCAGTGCTGCGTCGGGCCTTCGACCGGGGTGTCACTCACTTCGACCTCGCGAACAACTACGGGCCGCCGTACGGGAGCGCGGAGCGCAACTTCGGCCACCTGTTCGCACAGGACTTCCGCCCGTACCGGGACGAACTGTTCATCGCGTCCAAGGCGGGCTACGACATGTGGCCCGGCCCGTACGGGAACGGCGGCAGCCGTAAGCACCTGTTGGCGAGCCTGGACCAGTCGCTGCGGAGGATGGGCCTGGAGTACGTGGATGTCTTCTATTCACACCGCTACGATCCCGAGACCCCGCTCACGGAGACCATGGGGGCGCTCGACACGGCGGTGCGCTCCGGCCGGGCGCTGCACGCCGGCATCTCCAACTACCCCGCCGAGCAACACCGCGAGGCGGTGGCGATCCTGCGGGAACTGGGCACGCCGGTGCTGCTGAACCAGGCCCGGTACTCGATCCTCGACCGCGCTCCCGAGGACGGACTGCTGGACGCCGTGGGTGACACCGGAACCGGTCTGATCGCCTACTCACCCCTCGCTCAGGGGCTGCTGACGGATCGGTACCTTTCCGGCGAGGTGCCCGCCGGTTCGCGGATGTCGGTCGGACACTTCCTCAAGGAGGAGGCGCTGACCGGCGCCCGACTGGAGCGGCTGCGCGCCCTGGGCAAGCTCGCCGAGGGACGCGGACAGAGCCTGGCACAACTTGCGATCTCCTGGGTGCTGCGCGACCCCCGGGTGGTGTCGGTGATCACCGGCGCGAGCAGTGTGATCCAACTGGACCAGAATCTGGACGCGCTGCACCGGGCACCTCTGTCGGAGGAGGAGCTGATGGAGATCGATCTGCTGACCCGCTGACCATGTCTGCGGCTGTCTCCGGACAGGTAACTGCCTCAGCCCGCACGGAACGAACGGCAAGAACACCGTAACGATGCGAAATCCTGTCGACCGAAGGAGCAGCAGCGTGACGTTCAACCCCACCCCCCACCCACCGGCAGCGGACGGCGATCCCGAGGTGTCCCGCCGTGGCGTCCTGAGAGCAGCCGCCGCTCTCGGGGCGTTGTTCGCGATGTCGTCGCTTCCCGAGTTCGCTCCTGCCGCGGCCGCGGTGACGCGTCCGAGCAGGCTGTCACCGGTTCCCGAGAACGAGGCCGTCACGCTCTGGTACCGCTCGCCGGGCCGGGAAAGCGTGATCATGGAGGAGGGCCTTCCCGTGGGCAACGGGCGGCTGGGCGCGCTGGTGTCCGGCGACCCGGTCCGGGACACGCTCGTCCTCGCGGACGCGACGCTGTGGACGGGCCACGCCAACGCCGCGCTCCAGTCCGACGGGCAGTTCCCCTACGGCACGGACGACTTCGGCGCCTTCGGCATGTTGGCCAAGGCCCACCTGGAGATTCCGGCCCACACCGGCTCGGCGATCAGCGGGTACCGCCGCTCCCTCGACATGAGCAATGGCCTGGTCACCGTCTCGTACGAGTTCGGGGGCGTGACGTACCGCCGCGAGGTGTTCGCCAGCCACCCGGACGACGTCATCGTCGTACGCCTCTCACAGAGCGGCGGCGGCTCCTGCACGGGGTCGCTGACCCTCGCCGGAACGCGGGACGAGACGGTGATGGCCAATGCCGACACGTCGGAGGTCTGGTTCGCTGCGGCGCTGCCCAACGCGCTGAAGTACGCGGCCCTGCTCAAGGCGGTCGGTACGGGCGGCAGCGTCTCGGCGGCGGGCCCGAAGGTGACGTTCATGGACTGCACCGAGGTCGTGCTGATCCTGTCCGGCGGCACCAACTACACGGCCGACGCCTCCGTGGCCTACAAGGACCCCGCACTGGCCCCGCTGACCGTGGCCCGCAGCAGGACGGCGACCGCGGCGGCGGCGACCGGTACGGCACTGCTGGCTACGCACGTCGCGGACTTCCACCGGCTCCAGCAGCGGATGTCGGTGAACCTGGGAACCTCGACAGCCGCGCAGCGAATGCTGGACACCCCCGCACGACTGGCGGCGCGGGCCGCGGCCGACTCCGCACCCGACCCGGAGCTGGAGGCCGCCTATCTGGAGTTCGGCCGCTATCTGACGATCACCGGGTCCCGGGACAGCCTCCCGACCAATCTGCAAGGGCTTTGGATCGACACCAACACCCCCGAGTGGATGAGCGACTACCACACCGACATCAACGTCCAAATGAACTACTGGCTGCCCGACCGGGCGGGCCTGTCGGAGTGCTTCGACGCGTTCACCGACTACTGCGTCGCGCAGCTCCCCGGCTGGCAGGCCAGAACGAGGGACCTCTTCCAGGACTCCCGCAACCGCTTCCGCAACACCTCCGGCACCGTGGCCGGCTGGACTCTGGCCATATCCACCAACGTCTGGGGCGGCAACGGCTGGTGGTGGCACCCGGCCGGCAACGCGTGGATGGGAAACTGCCTGTACGAGCACTACGAATTCACCCAGGACACCACCCACCTCGCCAAGATCTACCCGCTACTCAAGGGTGCCTGCCAGTTCTGGCAGGCACGGCTGATCACGACGACCGTGACCGACCCCGCGACCGGCGCCGCCCGCCAGGTCCTGATCGACGACCACGACTGGTCCCCGGAACACGGTCCCGACGATGCCCGCGGCATCACCTATGCCCAGGAGCTGGTCTGGCAGCTCTTCAAGAACTACCGGGCCGCCGCGGCGGAACTCGGCAGGGACGCCTCCTACGCTTCCACCATCGCGGGCCTCCAGAGCAGGCTGTACCTGCCCGAGGTCAGCGCGACCAGCGGCCGGCTGGCCGAGTGGATGGGCGACGACAACCTCGGCGAAACCGCCCACCGCCACCTCTCCGCGCACATGGGCCTGTTCCCCGGAGACCGCATCAACCTCCAGGACTCCCCCACCGCCCTCGTTGCCGGCACCACCAAGCTCCTTGAGGAACGCGGCATGGAAAGCTTCGGCTGGGCCACCGCGTGGCGCGCCATCTGCTGGGCCCACCTCAAGCACGCCGACAAGGCGTACCAGTGCGTCATGTCCGTGCTCAAGCCCTCCCTCGGCCACAGCAACGGCTCCGCCATCAACCTGTTCGACATGTACAGCCGTGGCGGCTGGTCCGTCTTCCAGATCGACGCCAACTTCGGCACGCCCGTGGCGATGCTCGAAATGCTCGTCCAGTCCCGGCCCGGACGCGTCGAGCTGCTACCGGCCCTGCCCGATGCTTGGGCCGCTTCCGGCTCGATCACCGGCATCGGCGTACGAGGCGGTCTCACCGTCGACCTCGCATGGTCGTCCGGACAAGTCACGAACGCCACGCTGCACGGCCCGGCCGGACGGTCGACCACCGTCGTCTTCGGCGCCTGGAACACGACCGTCACCATCCCCTCCAGCAGATCCGTCACCGTCACACCGCCCGCCCAGCACACCGTGTTCCAGCTGATCAATCGCCACAGCGGAAAGGCCGTCGACATCCCCGGCGCCTCCACCAGCCCCGGCACCGAGCTCATCCAGTACACCCCGAGCGAAGCGCCCAACCAACAGTTCCGCTTCATCCCCGTGGGAAGCGACCTGCACCGCATCCGCACCACTCACGGGCTGGCCTGGGACATCAGGGGCGGCGGGACCGAGGACGGAGCAAAACTCGTCCAGTGGAACCCCACATACGCCGACAACCAGTTCTGGAAGGTGACCGAAACCGGCGACGGCCACATCACCCTCACCTGCGCCCGCAGTGGCAAGGTACTCGGCATCACCAACCGCTCCGCCGCGGACGGCTCCACCCTCGAACAACAGACTTTCGATGGCAGCGCCCAGCAACAATGGCGCCGCGTCAGCAGATGAGCGAGGAAATCCCTCCGGAGTGGCACTGCCACTTTCCCCCGAGTCGATGGGTGACGATTACCTCGTCCGTAGCCTCCCAGCTCGTCGGGTACGCCCGCCGACCGATACCGAGGTGCGTGCGCGCACCAGTCGGCGGGCGCGCGGGTTTCCCTCGCACCGGCCGGCGGCGCCTGTCGGTGGCCCTGCGTCGTTGTTGTTGTCGCCGATGCTCGGAAAGTTCGACGATTGCGCCCGGCAGGCCCGCGATGGTCACCAGGTGCCCGGGGCACGCCCCGGGACTGCGCAGGTGCCCACCGCCATCACGTCAGCGGCGCCCCCTCGACGGCATCCCCGCCCATCGGGCCATGCTCGCCGTACGCCCCGAGGCCCCGGCCGCCTGCTGGTACGAACACCTCGGATACCAGCCCGTAGGACACACCCGGCCATGGGAAGACGCCCCGACCACTGGGTACACGCATGGCGGTCACCTCCTCGATGCCCGTCACAACGATGGGCGTTGTCGGATCGTCGTACACCGTGCCCAGGTGAGCGCCGGGCGTGAAAGCCGTCTCCAGGTACCAGGTGGCCTCAGGCCCGGCCGCCAGCCGCTCATCCCCGACCCACTTCATGTCTCACCCCTCCTCGCCACCCGGCCGGACGGTCAACCGAAACGTATGTGGGCCCGCTGACATCGGCAATTCGCCCGTCTTCTGAGTCCCGGCTGCCAGGCCGATCAACCTGCTGCGCGGCAACGACACGGGGCGACCCCTGCGCCCACCCACGGGCACGTGAACAAATAGCATGATAAGCGGGCAAACCTTCCAGCGTTTCCCGAGCTGACGTGCCGCTTACGGGTGGTCAGGCGAGAGTGGGGGGTTGTCACATCGTCAGGGGAAAGTACCGATGCCCATCCGAGTCCGCAGCAAGGCCACCACCCGCGGTGTCGCCCTCGGCGCCCCCTCGCCGACCGCCCGCCCCGGTGCGGCGACGGCAGCCGCGACCCTCCTGGACGAGCGGCCCGCGCCGGACCGGCGAGCGGTGACCCGACTGCGCCTCACCTGCCTGTACGGCGGCGTGTTCATGATGGCCGGGACGGTCCTGCTCGCCGCGGTCTCCGTATTCGCGGTGCAAGCCCTTGACGACGCGCGCGAACCGGTTCTCGACCTGGGGGCCGGTACCTCGGTCGTCGTACGGAACACTGCCTGCCCGCAGCCGGTTCCCGGCCCCGACGCGGGAGGGGTGGACGACGTGATGGACTCCTGCCTGACCTACCAGCGGCAGCAGACCCGCGACTCGGTCATGTCGTTCTCGCTGCCGGCCCTGGGAGCCCTCGCCCTCCTGTCGGCCGGCGCCGGATACGCGATGGCCGGGTACGCGCTGTCGCCCCTGCGGCGGACCACCCGCAAGGCACGGCGCGCCTGCGCGCAGGAGGACTGGTTCGTCTCCCGTACCTGAAGGCCGGCGCGCCTCGCCGGAGGAACCGCGCAAGCCCCGCGGCACGTCCGGCCCGCACGGGCGAACATGGCACACATGAATGGTTGAGCCGCACGACGATGAAGCCGGCCGACCGTCTGCCGCGATATGGGCGGGCCCGGACGACGAGCCGCGACAGCGCGGGACCCTCCGGGGCTACCTGGCCGACCACCCCATGACCCTGCGGATGAAGTGCGAGGGCCTGGACGCGGAGCACGTCGGCCGACAAGCCTGTGATCCTCCGGTCGCTTCCGCGGGGCGGTCGGGCCCTCGTCAGATCGTGACCGGGCCGTGGGCGGTGGCGAACTCGACCGTGACCAGGCCCGGTTCCTCTTCCTCGACCCAGGTGACGTCGATCTGGTCGAGGGGGTGGTCGGCCGGTTCGCCGAGGAATTCGGCGATGGAGGCTGCGTCGCCGGCGATGGAGACCCCGTGGATGGTGCTGGAGGTGCGCGGGTCGGCGCTCGGGCGCTCCTCGATGGGGACCAACCACTGGAGGAAGTAGGGCAGTTGTGGGTCCTCCAGCAGTTCCAGCAGGCCGATCTGCTTCCACCTCAGGTCGAAACCGTCGGGGCGGACGCGGTGGCCCTCGGCCGAAGTGCGGCCGAGGCGGGCCTCGACCGGGGCGATGTCGTCGACGGAGACCACCCAACCGAGCCAGCCGCCGCCCTCGGCGGCGCGGCGCGCTACCGCCTGGCCGAAGGGTGCGCGGTCGGCGGCGGGGTGGTCGAGTGTGGTGACGACCTCGACGAAGGTGCCGCCGCTCAGCGGGAGAATGAAATTGCGGGTGCCGAATCGTGGGTGCACGCCCCCGTCGACGAACCCGCCGCCAAGGGCCGATCCGATCCACTGGACGGTCGAGACGAAGCTGTCGCGGGCCACCGCGTAGGACACGTGATCAAGTCTCACTGCGCGATCATCACCCGGCAACCCGTACAAATCCCGCCGCCACGCCCGCCACCCCGGCCGCGTCCGCCGTGGGTTCAGCCGTGGAGCGGATCGTTCATCGTCATCCCGACGGGGGAAGCCCGGTCGAAGCCGGGCAGCGGCGCTGCCACAGGGTTTCGATCCGGCATGCAGCACCACGCACACCTCACTTCCAGGACGCGCCGGTCGAGGGAGTCGGCGAACTCGACGCGCGGCCCGTGCTGGGCCGCGTCGACGATCAGGCTCCGGCGGTGGAGGGCCTCGACGAGGGCCGGGTCGTCCAGCGGACCGGCGGCGGCTCGCCGCTGAGGACCTTCACTGAGGCGTTCGGTCGCCGCCGGGGGCCGAACAAGCGGTGGTAGGGCCCTTGTTCCGGAAAATGTGCGGCTCGGGGCGCTCGTGCTGACATTCCTTGCGGTAATCCGTTGACCGAGGTCAAGGCGCCCGGATAGAAAGATCGTCATCAGGGCCGCGATCACCAGTCCGGTCCATACAGCTCTGCCCGGGGGATTTCGCTTTGCCGCGCACAGATGCACTTCGCCCTGCCCGCGTCCTCGTGGTCGAACCCGCCTCCTCCGGGGGCGCCACCCTGATCGGCGTCGCGGCCGAGATGGGACTGCGGGTCGTCGTCGCCACCGCCGACTCCGGCGACCGCCGGCTCTCCGACGCCGTGCGCGCGGCGGCCGACTCGGTGCTGACGGTCGAGACCAACGACCAGGCCGCTCTCGAAGCCGCCGCGCTCGAACTGCACCGGGGCTGCTGATCCTGGACACCGTCCTGGTGCTGTTGTTCCAGGTCACGGTCAGCAGGGGCGCGCGTACCCCGGCGGATTCGGCACGTATGTTGCGCTGGGCCGGGTGGGCGCTGGGGGCGTCCTGCCTGGTCTTCGCGGTGAGCGGGGGGCACGGCGCGCTCCTGGACAGCGCGGCCCTGCTGGGCGGCGCGCTGGTGCTCGTCCTCGGCGAGCTGTACCAGGCTTCGGCGAGCTGGGGCCTGGCCTTCGGGCTCGCCCCCGCGGGCCGGCAGGGAGAGTACCAGGCGGTTTTCTCCCTGGGGCGCGGGTTCCAGCAGTTCGCCGGGCCGTGGCTGATGACCTCCCTGGTCGTCGGCGCGGCGTCGACCGGTTGGCTGGTCCTCGCGGCGCTCTTCGCCCTGCTCGGACTCGCCGCGCCACCGATGGTGCGCGGCCTGGAGAAGGCCCGCGCGCGGACGGAGCCGGCGACGGCCTGAGCGGACCGGCCGGCGCCCGTCCGAACCACATCTGTCACACCGTTACGACCGAAACAAGTGAGCGAGCAGCGAACACCATGACCGTACAACGACGACACGACCCGGACGAGCGCGGCTTCGCCAGCGACAACTACGCGGGGGTGCACCCCGAGGTCCTTGCGGCGATCGCACTGGCCAACGGCGGCCACCAGGTCAGCTACGGCGCCGACGTCTACACCGAGCGCCTCCAGGAAGTGGTGCGCGGCCACTTCGGACCCACCGCGCGCACGTACCCGGTCTTCAACGGCACCGGGGCGAACGTGGTCGCGCTCCAGACCATGCTCGACCGCTGGGATGCCGTGGTCTGCGCCGAGTCGGCCCACGTCAACGTCGACGAGGGCGGGGCACCCGAGAAGGTCGCCGGCATCAAGCTCCTGACGGTGCCCACATGGGACGGCAAGCTCACCCCCGAGCTGATCGACCGCCAGGCATGGGGCTTCGAGGACGAGCACCGGGCCCGGCCCAAGGTCGTCTCGATCGCCCAGTCCACCGAGCTCGGCACCTGCTACACGCCGGACGAGATCCGTGCGATCTGCGACCACGCGGACGACCTCGGCATGCTCGTCCACCTGGACGGCGCCCGGCTCGCCAACGCCGCCGCCACCCTCGGCGCGTCCCTGCGCGAGATGACCACCGACGTCGGCGTGGACGTCCTCTCGCTCGGCGGCACCAAGAACGGGCTGCTCTTCGGCGAGGCGGTGATCGTGCTCAACGAGGACGCGGTGCGCGGCATGGCCCACCTGCGCAAGACGAGCATGCAGCTGGGCTCCAAGATGCGCTTCATGTCGGTGCAGTTCGAGGCGCTGCTCGGCGGCGACCTCTGGCTGCGCTCGGCGGACCGCTCCAACGCGATGACCCGGCGGCTGTACGAGGCGGTGCGCGACCTGCCCGGCCTGGAGATCTCCCGCCCGGTGCAGGCCAACCAGATATTCGCCGTCCTGCCACCGGCCGTCACCGAGCGTCTCCAGAAGCGCTTCCGTTTCTACACCTGGGACGAGCAGGCCGGCGAGGTCCGCTGGATGACCTCCTTCGACACCACCGAGGACGACGTGGACGCGTTCGCGGCGGCGATCTCGGAGGAGCTGGCGGCGGAGCGGGGCCAGGGGCCGGCGGGCGCGCTGACCACGTCCGAGCGCGAGGAACTGGTGCGGCTGCGCCGTAGGGTCCGCGAGATGGAAGAGACCCTCGAAGCGCTGGGGAACGGCAAGACGAAGTAGCCGTCGGCGAAAGCCTGGGGGGGCGGGCGAGCACCCCGACCCCCAGGCGGGAAACGCACGAGGGCCGCCCGGTTCCGGTTCGGTCAGGCCGCGACGAGCTCCTGCTCGCGGTCCGGCGTCGTGGCCTTGGGCTTCTTGTTCGGCAGCGAGAGCCGGAAAACCTTGTGCCACGCGGAGTACACCTGCTTGGGCAGCGGCCCGGTGACGTACTGCAGCTCGTACTTCTCGAACAGCGCCCGCACCTTCACCGCGACCTCGGCATACCGGTTGCTCGGTAGGTCCGGGAACAGGTGGTGCTCGATCTGGTGCGACAGGTTGCCGGTCATGAAGTGCAGGGCCTTGCTGCCGCTGATGTTCGCCGAGCCCATCATCTGGCGCAGGTACCACTGGCCGCGCGTCTCGCCCGTGATCGACCGGCGCTCGAAGACCTGCACGCCTTCGGGGAAGTGCCCGCACATGATCACCGAGTGGGTCCAGAGGTTGCGGACCAGGTTCGCGGTGAAGGTGGCGGCGAGCGTGGGGAGGAAGGACGGGCCCGACAGCAGCGGGTGGATCACGTAGTCCTTGAGCACCTGCTTGCGGATCTTGCGGCCCACGGCCCTGGCCCGCGCGCGGAACTCCGGGTTCTTGCGGCGGCGCTTGTGCAGGTTCTTGCCGAGTTCCAGGTCGTAGGCGGCGATGCCGTACTCGAAGAAGCAGGCGTTGATGAAGTTCCACAGCGGCTGGCCGAGGTGGAAGGGGTGCCACTTCTGGTCCTCGTCGACGCGCATGATGCCGTAGCCGAGGTCGTTGTCCTTGCCGATCACGTTGGTGTACGTGTGGTGCAGCTCGTTGTGCGAGTGCTTCCACTGCTCGGCCGGCGAGACGTGATCCCAGTCCCAGGTGGTGGAGTGGATCTTCGGGTCCCGCATCCAGTCCCACTGACCGTGCAGGACGTTGTGGCCGATCTCCATGTTCTCCATGATCTTCGCCACGGACAGTCCGGCGGTGCCGACCAGCCACGCGGGCGGGAAGATCGAGAACAGCAGGACGCCCCTGCTGACCAGCTCCAGTGTGCGTTGTGCCGAGATGACCTTGCGGATGTAGGCGGCGTCCTTCTCGCCGCGGCCGGCGATCACCTCGTCGCGGATCGCGTCCAGCTCGCGGCCGAGCTCCTCGATCTGCTCCGCGGTCAGGTGGGCGGTGGGGTCGATGGCGGTCAAGGTGCTCCTACCGTTCGATGTCGCAGGGGCCCGCCGCGGCGGACACGCAGGTCTGGATGAGGACGCCCGGTCCGGCTTCGGTGATCTCGCCGGTGCGCAGGTCGCGGACGGCGCCCGCCGTGAGCGGCGTGACGCAGCCGAAGCAGATGCCCATGCGGCACCCGGACGGCATGAGCACCCCGGCCTCCTCGCCGACGTCCAGCAACGGCGTGGCAGCGTCCGCGTCGACGGTCTTGCCGGTGGTGCCGAACGTCACCTCGCCACCGTCGCCGGCAACGACGACGTTGGCGCGGAAGCGTTCGGTGTGCAGGCGCTCCGGGACGCCGTGTCCGCTCCAGTGCTCTTCGGCGGCGTCGAGCAGGCCCGCGGGCCCGCACGCCCAGGTCTCGCGCTCGGCCCAGTCGGGCACGAGTTCGTCGAGACGGGCGATGTCGAGCATGCCGTCCGTGTCGGTGTGCACCTCGGTGAGTCGCAGCTTCTTGTCCGCGACCCGGTCGTGCAGTTCGTTGCGGAAGATCACGTCGTGCGGCTGTGGTGCGCAGTGGACCATGACGACGTCGTCGAGATCGATGTCGCGCAGCATTCCCATCACGGGCGTGATGCCGCTGCCGGCCGTCAGGTAGAGCGCCTTGGCGGGCTTGGTCTCCGGCAGCACGAAGTCACCGGTCGCCTGGTCGAGCTGGATCAGCGTGCCCGGTCGGGCCCTGCGGACCAGGTGGTTGCTGACCTTGCCGCCCGGGATCGCCTTCACGGTGATCGTGATCCGGCCGTCCCGGCGGTTCGTCGGCGAGGTGACCGAGTAGGCACGCCACAGGCGCACCCCGTCGACATCGACCCCGATCCTCACGTACTGACCGGCCGTGTGGCCGCGCCAACCCCGTCCCGGCCTGATCACGATGGTCGCGGCGTCACCCGTCTCGGGGTGCACGGCCTCGATGCGCCCCCGCAGGTCGGCACCCGCACGCAGGGGGACGACCAGGTCGAGGTAGTCCGACGGCAGCAGCGGCGTCGTGACCATCTCCAGCAGTTTCCATGCCCTACTGCGGAGGGCTGCACTCGTCATGACCCCAGCTTGATGCGCTTCAGGGGGTAAAGTCCTGTCCGTAGGACGTGAATCTGATCAGTTGAATTGTTCGCAGGGAACAAAAACGTGAGCCATGCAATCCGAAGGGCCAGTGAGCTGGTCCTGGATGAGACGACGGTCACCGCGCTTCGGGCCGCGCTGAGGACCACCGCCGACGAGGTCGTCCAGGCGATCATCGACGAGGTCCCTCCCTACGCCAACGCCCTTTCGGGCCGCATGGGCGCCACCATCCGTCGAGCCGTCCGCACCGCCCTGGGCCTCTACCTGGACCTCGCGAGCGGGAACGCCACGGGCGGCGACGCCGGCGCCGCGGCCTACGAGCTGGGCCGCGGCGAGGTCCGCGACGGACGTTCGATGGACGCCCTGCTCAGCGCTTACCGGGTCGGCGCCCGCGTGGCCTGGCGAGGCCTGGCCGCAGGTGCCGTACCCGCGGGCCTGCCCGCCGCCGAGGTCGCCAAGTTCGCCGAGCTGACCTTCGCCTACATCGACGAGCTCTCCGCCGCGAGCGCCGCGGGTCATGCCGACGAACTGGGCGCCCGGGGCCGGGCCCACGAGCGCCACCTGGAACAACTGGCCCGTGACCTCCTGGCCGGCGCGAGCCCGGACGTGCTCGTCACGGCTGCTCAACGGGCCGGGTGGCAGCCGCCGACTTCGCTGACCGCCGTCCTGCTGCCCGCCGCCCAGGCCCGGCCCGCCTACCGCGCGCTCGATCCGGGCACCCTCGTCCTCGACGATCTGCCGGACGCCTCCGGCGTGCTGCTCGTCCCCGATGCCGACCGAGCACACCTCCTGAGGCAGCTGCCCGACCGCACCGCCGTGGTCGGCCCGGCCCGGCCATGGACGCGTGCGTCCGCCTCGTACGCACGAGCCGTACGCGCGCGCTCCCTATCCCCCGACATCCGCGACACCGAGGACCACCTGCCCGAGTTGGTACTGAGCGCCGACGCGGACACGTTCGCAGACCTTCGGACCCGAGCCCTCGCACCGCTGTGGACCTTGCCCGACGCGACCTCGCGGCGGCTTGAGGAGACGTTGCGGGCGTGGCTGCTGCACCAGGGCAGGCGGGACGAGGTGGCGGCGGCGTTGTTCGTCCATCCCCAGACCGTCCGGTACCGGATGTCGCAACTGCGGGAGCTGTTTCCCGATCTGGGGTCGCCGCACCGGGTCCTCGAACTGACGCTGGCGGTCGGTCTCCGGAGACACTAGCGTCACGGCGGACCGGGAACGGCTTCGCGGCGCGTTGAACCGCAGTGGGCATCCTTCGACGGGCCCCGCATCGGTACCGACAAGGTCACTGATCTACGCTCCGGCCTGGACTCGCCGTACTGTCTCGACGACCGCTTCGGCGGAGCGACGATCGGACCTCTCGCCACCGGCCTCTCCCGTGTCCAGCCACGCCCACGCCCGCGCCCCGCCGGTACTGGACCCAGGCCAAGGACACCGCCACGGAACTGCGTGACGACAGCCTCGCCGTCCTGGGTCCTCGCCTCCCTCTCGCTCCTCGAACTACGCGGGGAACGACCCCGTGACGGACTCGACCACGCCCGCCGGGGCGCCCTTGCCGGCGCCCTCGCCCGCTCCGGCGAAGCCCCACACCACGTCGAGCAGGGCGAGGTACCGCCCACCGAAGTGTTATCCGACCGGGCACGCGAAGGACTGGGCGTCGCCCGGCGCGAAGATGGGGTGACGGCGCCTGGCCCGGGGCGCCGCCCCGCCCGTTCGTCCGTTCGGAGAAGCCACCCGGCAGGCTCCTCCGGGCCCGGCGATGGGCGGCTCTCGGAGATCACGTTCAGGGGTTCTTAGGGGCGGAACAGGGGTCGGGTCGTGTGGTCCGCGGGTTGGTGGGCGGGAAGCATGAGTGGCGGCCTTTGCCGAATTGTCCAGCACATGAAGGATCTGGTTATGCGACACCGCATTTCAGCCACCATGGCCCTCGGGGCTGCCCTCGCCATCGCACCCATGGCGACCGCTTCCGCCGCCACCCCGACCACCGTCACCGCCGACCAGTGCTTCAAGAACGGCGGCTTCTTCGGCGGCTACAACAGTGACGCCAAGGCGTTCTGCACGCGCGGCGTCTACGACGGCATCCCGTTCGACAAGGACCCGAACCAGGGCTGGTGTCCCGATGGCCAGCACATCGTCTTCCGGTACCTGCAAGGCCTGTTCTGCGTACCCAACGTGCCCACGATCAAGGGCTGACCCCAGCCACTCGGACTTCGCGTGAGCTGCCGCAGTGCTGGCTGCCGGCCGGGTGGCCGGCCGACCAGGCCGAACCCGTTCAGTTCTGGCTCTCCGACCTACCCGCCAACACCCCGCTCACCACCCTGGTCCGCCTGGCCAAGCTCCGCCGGCGCATCGAGCACGACTACCGCGAGATGAAACAGGCCCTGGGACTCGCCCACTTCGAGGGCCGCACCTGGAACGGCTGGCACCACCACGTCACCCTCGTCTCCGTCGCGCACGCCTGCTGCACCCTGCAACGACTGGCCGGAGCCCCAAAGACACGGCGCCGGCTTGAGCCTCTACCCACCAGTAATGGCCAGCAGGTGCATGACGTGCCGGTTGGGTGCGGGGCTACCTTCTCAGGGCCGAAGGGGCGCCTGTCCGAACGTCCCTGCCACCGGCGGGCGGTGACCGCCCCTCCAGTGCCCGGCCCCGCCAGGCAGGCCACTGTCGTCCTGCGGCCTGGGTGGTCACGCACCGGACCACATCGTGTCGGCCCAGTCGGCCGCTCAAGCGCCTCGACGAGGTACACCGCATGACCGCCGTACCCGCTGCTCCCGTCAGTCGGCCCGTACGCGAGCCGAAGCACCCCCACCGGCTCCCGCAGCTCCTGCGACACGCGTCACCACGGCCCGGTGGACAACCACCAACCCCTCCTCCATCTCGTACGGCCGACCAGCCCGAAGTAGTCCTCCTCGTGAGTGAGGTGGACGCTGTTCGTGCGACCGCTCGCTTATTGCATCCGACCAATCTCACGCCCCCGTCCGCGCGAGACCCTCATTCCGCCCCGGCGAGCGCGCCTCCACACCGCTTCCGCGCACGGATGGCGGCGGGGCGGCGTCCCGGCTCCCTCGCCCGGCACGCCGCCCGGGCAGGCAGTGGCGCCTTTCCCCGGTACGTTTCAGCCGCTCCGCGAACCAGCCGTCCTCCCGATCCGGTCCGGTCCCGGCGGGGCCGGTTTGGGGCCGGCCGGCATGGTGCACGCCGGGGAACGTCATCCGTGGGACCGGCCGGTCGTGCGGGATGAGCGTCAGGAACAGAACATGGCAGGTGTCTGGTCGGTTCGGTCAGACGCGTCCCAAGCCCTGGAGGAAACGTGTCGGACCTCAAGTTCGAACAGAAACGCTCGTTGTCCCGAAGCGAGGCCGCCGAGCAGCTCTCGGCGCTCGCCGAGGCACTGAGAGAGGGTGGGAACGCCGAGGTCACGCTTGGTTCGGGCGTCCTGAGCCTGCGCGTACCCGACGAGCTCCGCAGTGAGATCGAGATCGAGGTGGACGGTGACGAGATCGAGCTGGAGATCGAGCTGAAGTGGACGACCGGTCGACTTCATACGTCTGCCCGCGCCGGGCGGGAGACCTCACCGGAAGCCTCGGACGAGAGCGAACGGGCGCAGCCGCGACCCGCACGGCCGAGGAAGACAGCGGCGACGGCCAAACCCCGGCGGTCCGTCGGGAAACGCCCGTGAGCTGAGGCTCCGCGGTCCTGCACGGCGCGGCGACGCGGTTGCGGTTGCGGTTGCGGTTGGGGTCGCCGTGAGCATGCACGCCCAGCCAGGCACGGCCGGCCCTGCTGTCCGGCACGGCGGCCCTCATCGTCCTGCTGGTCTTCGCCGGGCTCCGGAGCGTCGTCCTGGTGGGCGTAGGGCTCGCCGCAGTGTCCCTGACCCCCTGTCGCCGCCTGGCTCGTCCTGGCGCACCGAGGCCTCATCCGGTGGATGGTGGCGCTGCTGTAGGTGGCGCCCGTGGCCGTGATCGTGTGGTTCGCGCGGGTGGCGTTGCTCTGGGTGGTGATCTGCTCGGTCCTCCTTTGGGTCCTGGCCGCGGCGTGCGGGCGTGCCGCGCTCGTCCAGGAGGGCCGGTCCCGGATGCCCGAGCTGCGTGCCGTGCCGCCGCGACGGCCGTACATCATCATGAATCCCCGCTCCGGCGGCGTGAAGGTCGGCTCCTTCCACTTCGCGAGAAGGCTGAGGCCATGGGTGCCGACGTGGTGCTCCTCGACCCGGAGCATCCCCAGGACGTCGTCGCGACGACAAGATCCGTACGGTCCTGGCGCTGTTGCCGGACCTGCTCGCGCCAGTCATGGCCGGTCCGGTGGCCTGACCTCGGTCCGGGCCCGCGAGGTTGTCGTGGACTCGGACGGTCCGGTCATCAGGATCGGTCTGGACGGCGAATCCCTGACGATGCCCACGCCGGTGCGCTGCCACGTGGAACCGGGAGCACTGCGGGTCCTGCTACCCCGGCACCGGCCCGGGGCCGGTGCCGGGGCCGGGGCCGGGGTACCGATGAACTGGCCCGAGGTGCGCAGACCGGCCTTCACGACGGGGCGGGCCGCGGGCTCCGGCCGATAGCAGGACCGCGCTGGGGGCGGCCACGATCTGGTCCCTACTCCACACTCCACCTGTTCCGGCCTCGCCGGGCAGGCGCCACAGGGGGCGGCGCCGCATCCTCGCCGGAGGATCCTCACGGTGGCGGCCTGCGGCTACCGGCCGTTGCCTCCTACGCGGTTCTGCCGGGCCTGATCGCCACCGACCTGCGCCAGGTTCTCCTCTTCGCGCCTGACGTCGGCCGGATGTTGATCACGTATCGGTCCTGGCCCCCGGGCTCGCCCTGCTCAGGGCCGCGATCGCCGTCCTGCTGCTGAAGCAAGCGGCCGGGGCGCTGGAGCGGATGGTCGTCGATGACGAGTTCTGGACGGCCATCGAAAAGTTGGGCCGGCACCGGTTGCCAACCCTGGCCACCATCAATCCCTACGGGGACACCGCCCTGCGCGGTGAGGCAGTGGGCCGGATGGTGCGGGAGCTGAAAGGTGCGGATCTCGCTCGGTTGAGCAATGCCGAGCACGAGGCCATCACGACACTGCCGGCCTGGGGCCTACGCTGCCGTGCGGACAGAGACCTACGCATAGGCTTCGCGGGCGATTAGGGTCTGTTGCGAAAGTGGCTGAAGGTGCGGGGTGTCGTTCAGAGACTGCGGATGGCCTCGACAAGGTCGCCCTGACCTGCTACCTCGACGACTACGAGCCGATCGAAGGAGAGCGGGGCGGCGCTTGGGTCTCCGGAAAGAGGATGTCTGTCACAGCCACTCGTTTAGGACTGCGACCAGCACGGTCCCTTCGTAGCGGACGGCGAGCTTGTCGTATCCGGTGGCGAAGGCCGTCGCCGCGCGGCGAGGTCGCTTGCGACGCCCAGCGTGGTGTCGCCGGTCTTGGGGTACAGGCGCTGGGTGATGACCCAGGTGGCGGCGCGCGAGAAGTCGCCCCGGGCGGATGTGTCGGGACACGGTAGCGTCGATCCCCTGGTACCCATGCGCACTGGAGTCGGGTTCTTCGGAAGCATGTGATCCGCCCTGGCAGGGGCGGTTTTGCCCGGTCTGCGGACCGGGTTCTTCACCTGGCGAGCTGAACACTCGCCAGGTGGTGGCAGCGCTGCCGGCAAGCAAACCGAGGCGCTGGACACACCAGGGATTTGTTGCCGCCGGGCAGCCCCACTGGGGACTGCCCGCTGTCAGGTCATGCGGTCATCGGACTCCAGGGTGGCGGACGGTCCCGAAGGCCAGCGGCCCGTACCGGCGCTGCCGTTGACGGGCACACGGCACCGGTGATGCATGCGGCTGGCTCGGGGGCACGGAAGGCCACCGTGGTTCCTTTGCCGAGACTCGCCTCCGGGCCGGAGGGTCGGTTGGTCGCGGACCGACGTTGCACCTACCTGGGGTCACCCCCGGGGCAGCACCCGCCTGGCGATCGAAGCCGTCAGCAACTCCTCGTCGAAATACGAACCAACCGCCAGCTGAGACGCGCCTGCACGCGCGTTCAACATGGTTTTGGTGATCCGCATGGCCGTCTGGTCACGACGGGCGATCTTCTTGGCCCAGTGATTGACGGCAGCGTCGAGCTCGCTTGCGGGCACCACCTTGTCCAGGATGGACATTCGCTCCGCCATGTCGGCGTCGAACGCGTCGGCCGTGAGCAGGAACCGGCGAACCCTGGACTGTCCCGCCTCTTCCAGGAGACGCGGCAGGACGCCACCCCATGCGGGCGGGACTCCGAGGCCGACCTCCGGCATCCGGAATCTGGCGGTGTCTGCTCCGATGCGCAGATCGCAGAAGATCGCGAGTCCAAGGCCGGCGCCTATGACGTCACCGTGGAGACGGGCGATGGTCACCAGTTTCATTTGCGCGAGTGTCGAGCACACACGCTGGGCCGTGTAGCCGAGGGCGGTCAGCTCGGAGCCCGACGGGTCCCTCTCCAGTAGTTCGGGGAACTCCGAACGGTCGCCACCCTGGCAGAAATGATCTCCCGCGCCGGACAACACCATCACGCGGACGGTGGCGTCGTCCTCCAAGTGACGCAGGAGCAGCAGCAGTTCGCTGAGCATCTGCCCATCGACGCTGTTACCCGTCTCGGGCCGGTTGAGCTGCACCTCGACGATGGCTCCCTTGTTGGTGTCGGTCACCTGAAGGGTCTTGAAGTCCTTGAGCATGCGAGCGTCGTCTCGTTTCTCGAATGAATGGTCAGGCGAGGGTAAGGCTCAGGGACGTGATCCGTCGGAAGGCGACCCGCGGCGCCCACCCTGGGAGCCCGCTCAGGCGCGGCCGTATGGGGCGACCGAGGAGCGAGGTGAGCAGGGTGACCGCTTCCAGCCGGGCCAGGGCGTTGCCCGCGCAGTAGTGGATTCCGGCTCCGAAGGCCAGGTGGGCCGCTCCACGACGGGGCCTGAAGCGATGGGGTTCGGGGTAGCGGGCGGGGTCATGATGGGCGGCTCCCACCATGAGCTGCACCATCTGGCCGGCCGGCACGAGGGTTTCTCCGAGCTGGGTATCCATCGGGGCCACACGCGTGATCATGTGGATGGGGGCGTCGTAGCGCAGTACTTCGTCGACGGCATCCGGGATGAGCGCGGGGTCGCGACGCAGTGATTCCAGATGCGTGGGGTTTTCGAGGAGCAGGCGCACCGCCGTGGACAGGATGTGCGAGGTCGTCTCCAGCGCCGCGAGGATCATGAAGAGGGCGAGGCCGTGGACGGCTTCGTCTGCGCGCTGCCTGTCGGGTTCGATCTCATCCCACGTCCGTAGCCACGCCGAAACCGGGTCACTCCCAGGGCTCATTCTGCGCTCACGAATCAACTCATCGAAATAGGTCCGCAGTTGTGCCGTGGCGGCATCGGAGAGAGCCAACTGGCTGGGTGTGGGGAAGAGTTCCTGCGCAAAGACTTGATCATGCGTGAGGTCGCGCAGGAGTGCGTAGTCGGTGACGGGTATTCCCATCCACTCGCCTATGGTGACGATGGGCAGTTCTTCGCTGACGAGTGTGTGGAAGTCGGCCGGCCCGTGGCGCAGTTGATCGGTGAAGTTGGTGAGCAGCCTGTCGACGGCCCGCTCCGCGGACGGACGAAGAGCTGCGAGTGAACTGTGCGGGAACAGGCTGCCGAGGGATCGGCGTGCCATCGTGTGCTGGGGTTGGTTGAACATCGGCAGTGACGCAGCCATCTGTTGCGATGAAGGCGAATTCCATCGAGCCGAATTCTTTCTCCGCCAATCGGCGTCGGGGACGCGCCAGGCCTTGTCCCGCAGAATCCGGTCACAGAGAGCGTATGACGTGACGACGTATCCGCCCCATGGCGCGGGGATAACCTCACCCATTGCGGCAAGCTGCCGGTAGGCCGGCAATGGATCCGATTGCCCTGCCTCGGTTCGCAGCTTGGAAAATATGGCCGCCAATGCCCGCCGGTCGACGCCGACGGAAGCAACGGAAGTGTTCAAGGAATCTCTTTCTCGCAAGATCAAACAGGGATGGCCAGCCCTGCATACCCTCACCATTGAGCGTCTACGCCAGAGGAGAGTTTCCCCACACCTACATGCGCCACCGTGAGACTCGCCGACTTGAAGGATTGCCGCTTTTGTGAACAGACCGCACAAAACGCCGGGGTTCTGGCGCGTGCTTCAGTCGACCCTCAGGACTGTCTATCGAGGAATGCCTGATAGAGATCCCGGCCCGCAGTGGGCGAGAAGTCGATTTTCAGGAGAATGCGCGGATGCGCGGTGACGGTCATGATATTCCTGCACCTCGCCGCGATTCGCTCTTCAAGACCTTCGAAGTCTCCGTAGACGGAGTGACCCGTCAGAACAAGGCCTGTCCGGGTGCCGGAGATCTGGTGGGCCTGGTCGACTGTGTTCACATCGGAGCCGATCTCGCCTTGACGTTGGGCTTGGTTCAGCTGGTCGGTGTTGGATCTGATCCACTCGGGCCAGGGAGTTCCGTATGCGTCCCGTGCCTCATGGGTCAGGGATGGGCGCGCAATGCGGCCGTGATTTTCGCGGCGCGAGAGATCCTGTGACCCGGAATCATTGCGGCGTTGGAGATCGTCGTTGACTTGTCGGGCCTGGCGTTCTGTGATTCCTCCGGCCTGAGCGCGTTCCTCCTGGCCCGGCAGGTCGCGGCTGAACATGAAAAGGCGTATCTGCCTGCGCGGCCCGCAGCCCCAGTTCCTGCGCCTGCCGGCAATGACCGGCACCGACACCCTCTTCCCGATCATCGACACCCGGCCTGGCCCCGCTACGGCTCCGGACCTTCCCGGGGCGGGCACCGACGGAGCGGCATGTCGTGCTGACCGTTTCACGATGGGGCGCGACCCGACGCTTTCACCCGCAGCATGGCTTCCAGCAGGTTCTGCGCCGGCGCGCGGAACACGTGGTCGGATTCGGCGGCTTCCACCGCGGCCCTGGCCAGGTCGATCCCTTCGGTGAGATCCGTCGCCGACCGGGTGTGGTTGAAGCGGCGCGACAGTGCGTAGGCGAGGTCGTACCTCATCGCCGTGTGGTCCAGGAGGCGCGCACGGTCGGCGTCGAGCGCCCGCCTCAGGACGTCTATCGCTCGGTCCAGATCGGAGTCGGCGCCGGTGCGTTCGCATCGGTTGAGCAGGGAGTCTCCCAAGCCGCTCAGCCACTTGACGGAGCCTTCGTCGTCAACAGGCGCCAGCGTGGCACCGGCTTCACAGCACTCGATGACCCGGTCCAGATCCGCGGGGTCGGCAGTGGCCGTGAGCCGGCGCCTGAGCGCCGTCGTCAAGGTGGAAAGGACGGCTTCTCGCTGGTCGGCGGCGATGGCGATGGCCAGCGCCGCCTGGAGCAGTTCGATGGACTGGTCGAGATCCTGCGGCGAGCCGCCGTTGTCGAACCGGAGCATCAGCATGTGTCCCAGATTGGCGGTCACTCCGGGCCGGAAGGGGTGGTCGGGAGCGAGGTGGGTCACGATCTGCCGGGACAGCATGATCGCGCTCTCGATCTCGGCCGGGGTCTTCGTCCCGGACGCCCCCCGTTCGAATGAAGCGGCTACGGGCACCGCCCGTTCCGCGAGTGCGGGAAGCATGGGCTCCGGGATGTCGTCCAGCCCCAGGATGAAGGGCAGCTCGAACAAGCTCAGCGCGGCATCGTATTCGCCGTCCCCCTCGCCTTCGGGCATCAGCCGGGACCGGTACCAACGCAGCTTGCCCAGCAGATGCTGGGCGACGGCCCTCATGCTGACGTCGATGTCCGCGCCGCTCTCGGCGAGTATCGCGTCGAGCCGCAGCACTTCTGGGAGATCACCGGCCGTCAGGTCGGTGCGCAGTGTGCCTGACGCGGCCGCGCTTTCCATCTTCGTGTTGATGAGGTGGATCAGTTCCCAAACGTCGTCTCGCCTGTTCATGCTCACAGACCCTGGCAGATCTTGAAGCGATCGACCAGGACGGTGCTCGCGGACACTGCCGCCGCGTCCGTCCAGACCGGAAACAACGAGGGGCGGCCGGCCAAAGTCATTTCATGAGGCGGCTGTTGCCGTCGTGGCCTTCGGCGATGTCGCCGTTGAACCAGTAGTCGCAAGCGGCGAGGTGACGGAAGGTGTGGCCGGCCTCGGCCGGCAGGGTGGCCGTGACGGCTCGGGGGCCGGCTGGGCGTCGGGTCGGCCCCCGGGTGTCGGGCCGCCACTCGTTGAAGTCGCCGACGGCGCTGACCGACCCGGGCGGGGTGTCGGCGGACAGGACGAGGGTGACCTCGGTGCGGTCCTTGCGGCGCTGCCGCTCAAGCATGGCGATCTGCTGCGCGAGGAGGGCGGGTCAGCGGCGACGTCCCGGGCATACGGGTAACCGGAGTGAATCACCGTCCGTCATCAAATGGTGCGGTAGGTGACGTTCGGTGGCAGCGTGGCGGTGGAACGTCCCAACTTTCATGGAGTGCGCGATGAGCGGTATCCAGGACAAGCACCAAGAGCCGGGCAAGGGCCGCGAGGAACAGGAGCGCCCCCAGCGCCCGGCCCAGGACGAGCCGAAGGACATGCAGGGCAAGCCGACCCACGAGCGCGCCATCCAAAACCCCTCACGCGAGCGTGAGCATGAGATGGACGACGACACGCGTGCCAACGAGCCGTAGCCGTCGTCGGAACGTAGTGGACCGCGAGGGAGGGTGCCGGATCCTCGGCGGCCGGCGGCCGGACAGGAACCGGCCGGCCCGCCGGCCGAGAGTCGGGGGCCATGCGGGTGACGTGGAGCGGTCTCCCGCGACAGTCCTCGCGGCTTGGGGCAGGGATGGCGCAGTCATTGCCCGCCCCCGGTTGCTGAGGAGTTGAGTGTCGGTGCTGGAGCGGACGCCGCGTAGGAAGCGGAGCGAGGTCATCTTCGTCCTGTCCTCCGGTCATCCGATCGGCGAGGTCAGCGTGGTCGGCGGCTTCAACGGCCGGCGGCCGGGTCTGCATCCGATGCCTGGTTGCGCCGACGGCAGCCGCGCGGCCGCGGTCGTCCTCCCCGCCGGAGACAGGCACGGGCTCCGCTACCTCGCCGAGGACGGGCATTGGCGCGACGAGGAGGGGCCGGCGGCCACGACGGCCGCAACAGCCTCCTCCACACCTGATCGCCGCCATGAACCGGCGGCCCCTCGTCAATAAGGAGAAGCAGCTGTGACCGACATGTGGAGTTACAACCCGGAGTCCCGCTACACGCCCGGCACCCGCCTGGTCGGCTTCAAGGTCGAGGCATCGGACGGGCACATCGGGAAGGTCGACGAGCACACCGAGGACGTCGGCTCGTCCTACATCGTCGTCGACACCGGCCCGTGGATCTTCGGCAAGGAAGTCCTCCTGCCCGCCGGAACCATCGTCCGCGTCGACGCGAAGGAGGAGAAGATCGTCGTCAACCTCACCAAGGACCAGATCAAGGACTCCCCCGAGTACGACAAGGACAAGCACCGTGGCGACGCCGGCTACCGCGACCAAGTCGGCACGTACTACCAGGGCCGCAGCTGACCACCCAGGCACCTGATTGGCGGCTGCGGCTCCCCCACCCCGGAGGAAGGGGCCGCAGCCCGCACCTGCCCCAAACTCCCCCGCTCTGTTCGATCGCAGCGCCAACGGCCGGTTGGCCGCCATCGAAACGCGTGGCTGACAGGCCCGTTTCGGGCAAGGAGTCATCCCTCGCACAGCGACGTGGGTCGGATGCTCCAGCACTTCCGCAGCCGTCAACACAGCCACGCCGGGTACCAACGGGTTCCAGGACCCGGACGTGGGTCCTCCCACCAAGATGACGGCCCCCCGACGGCACCGGCCGTCCGGGTGACGGGAGGCCGGCGTTGATCACTGTGGACGTCCGGCACCGATGGCTACACCCTCTGGACCGTCGTCGCCGGACAAGTCGACGCCGGCGCCGGCGCAGTGTTGGTGCGGGTACGGGAGCAGGTCACCGGGTGCGTGCGGGCTCTCATGCTCGATCTGTACGACGTGATCCTGATGGACCGTTCCATCCCGGCTCGCGGTCTCCCGGCGGCCACCGGACCACACCGCCGGGAGACCCGCACCGCGCGCGGTTGTTGAGGACCGGTGCTCAGACCTCACCGCGCCAGGAACCGGTCTCGCTGCCGCGTTCCTCGATGAACTCCTTGAACCGCTTCAGGTCACCGGTGATCTGCCGCTTGACGAAGCCGAGCTTGTCACCGACGTTCTCGGCGAAGCCCTCCGGGTCGTAGTCGAGCTGCAGCATCACCTTCGACTTGTTGTCGGCCAGGTGGTGGAAGGTCACCACACCCGCCTGCTTCACCTCACCGTCCACGGTGGTCCAGGCCACCCGCTCGTCGGGGATCTGCTCGGTGATCCGAGCATCGAACTCCCGATCCACCCCACCGAACTTCGTCACCCAGTGCGTGACGGTGGGGGTGAGTTGGTCGATTCGCTCCACGCCTTCCATGAAGTGGGGGAACGACTCGAACTGCGTCCACTGGTTGTAGGCGGTACGCACGGGAACGTCGACCTCGACGGACTCCTCGACCTTCGACACAGAAGCATCCTTCCTCTTCGCCGGCCGGACGGGCGCCCAGCCGCATCGGGGAGACCTTCCCCCGTCCTCGCCCCTGCCCACGTTCCCTGCGCTCATGACCCACGAACAGACGCGCGACACGAAACGGCGGAACACGCGCCGGTCATGTGGCAGGCCCGACCGGACCGGTGACCGGCCCGTACGGCGGCGATCTGCGGGGGCCGGGGCGCTGTCGCCCTCGTCGGGACGGGGATCGTTCGCGGTCCGCTGGTTGAAATCGCCCTGAAGGTTCCTGAGCCGATTCCTGCCGGAGCAGCCGTCGACGGCCCGCGGCGATCACCGCGCGGACCCGTCCGGCTTCGGGGGCCGCCGCGACCACGCCGGTTCAGCCTCGCGTCAGCAGTTGCTGGATGGGCGTCCAGTCCAGATGGTCTTCCTCGGCACCAGGCGGGACGAGGGTGTAGGTGATCTGTAGCCAGGCAGTCAGCTGTGCCCGGTCGATGCTGAGCAGGGCATGCTCGGGGTGGGGGCCCAGGCGCAGCCACAGCCGGCCGTCCACGGGGTCCGGCCAGCCCAGGATGTCGCAGCCGCCGACGAGGGTACGGGTCGCGGTTGCCAGCAGATCGCGTCCCAGGTTCCAGGTGATATCGCTGCCCCGCGGGCATTGGAAGACGGCTCGGACGCACAGCGGGTCGCTGCGCCGGTAGGAAAAGGTCACCGGGACCGACAGCCGCACGCGCGCGTGAGGGAGGTACTGGCGGGCGTGAGTGGCCCAATGGGCTTCGCGTCGCGCGGCGCCGGAGCGAGGTGTGGTCTCCACGTCATCCAATCCTGAGCAAGGGCAGGCACTGTGCCCCGCGCATGCCCACGGAGCGTGCTCCGACGCTTCCACGCCTGTCTGCCGGACGGGTGAAATCCCTGGTGCGCGGCCCTGCTGCCTCCTCGTCGCTCGCCCACCGGTCACGACCCGTTCACCGAGGGTGGCCCAGCCCCCGGCCGCAGACGCGTCGAGGATCCGGTCGGCGGACAGGTACGGAGAGCACCCGGTGGCCGCCTCAGCGTTGTGCCCGGCGCCGTCCGGCGGGCATGGCTTCGGACAATCACGTTCCAGAACCGTTTGTACGGCCGGCGGCGGGTCACACGCGTGGACAGCGGAGCCAGGGATCGGGCAGGGCTCCGGAAGGAAACCAGGCCGCCGCACCCCGTGCGGTACACGGCCCGGTCTCCTTGCGCACCATTACGCCGTACGGGATCCGCACGGCGCCCGGGCAGCAGGACCCCGGCCTCTTCCCGGCCGGGGCACCGCCCTCCCGGGCAGGCCCCCGGCCACGGCGCTCAGACCGCCGTCACCGGGCAAGCGGACCCCGACGGCAGCCCGTATCCGGCAGGACCCTCTGGCGTGGCCATCCGGATTCGCACCCTGCCCGCCGGCGAGGCGGTGTCGGTCAGTGGGCTCGCGCGGGCCGGGTCGGCTGAGCCGCCAGGCGGTGAGGGCGAGCGGCAGCCGCACACCCGCCCCCGGCCTCCGCCGCGCCGGGAGGGGGCGACGGCCAGGCCACGGAGGGAAGGTACGTCGACCTCGCCACCCCGGGGCGTGCCGAAATCGACGTCGCCCCGGCAGACCGGACGCGGGAAACCGAGGCGGACGAGGTCGTCGACGTCGGTCCCGCGGACGCCCGGCCTCAGCGCGGCCTGGTCCGGGCCCGGCGCCACATGTCGGTCCGCGGCGATTTGGTGCCGGGGAGGCCGATGAGTTCTGCGGCGTCCGGCGGTCTACCTCTCAACGAGCCGGAGAAACCCATCAGCCGCCCTGGAAGGGTGAGGAATATGAAGTACATGATCCAGATGAACGTGCCCGCCGATCAGTGGGACGCCATTATGTCGGGGTACTCCAAGGAGGACATGGAGGCCATGTTCGCCCACATGAACGCCCTCAACGACGACCTCACCGCTGCCGGAGAATGGGTGGAGGGGCAGGGCCTCGGCGGCCCGTCCCTGGTCAAGACGGTGCGGGCCGGTAACGACGGACGGCCTCAGGTGACCGACGGGCCGGCCTTCCCGGGCCCCATCCTGGCCGGGTACTGGGTGGTCGACGTCAAGAGCGAGGACCGGGCCCTGGAAATCGCCGCACGGGCATCCGCGTGCCCGGGGGCGGGCGGGAAGCCCAGCAACGACCCGGTCGAGGTACACCCGATCCCCTCAGACCCCACTCAGGCCTGAACCGGGCTGAGCCGAGCGGCGCCGGCGGTCGGTACGACAGCTGCTCCGGCAGCGGGCCCGCCGGCACCGGGCGGCGGGCGGCGGGCGTCATGCGGACGGACCGGCGCGCCAACCGATCGTGGCCTCGCACCGCCCGCCGGAGCGACCTGCGTGTACGCGAAACCTGCGGGACCGGGACCGGGTTCCGTCCGGCGCTCGGACCACAGCGGGTAGGGCACTCGGCGGATACGGCCCCACCACGGCGTGGGGCCGTATCCGGCTGGTCGAAGAGCCGGAGCCTCCGGCCCGTTGTACCGCGCGTGGTGTCGGGCGGGAGGCTCCGCCATACTTTCCCCGGGCATACCAACGGGGGCGTGTGACACATGGGTTGGGGAGTGGGCGGAGTGGACCTGCCGGGGTACATCGGCGGCTACGCCGTTGAGCGGGAGCTCGGAGCGGGCGGCATGGGAACGGTGTACCTGGCCCGGTCCCGGGGCGGGCGGACCGTGGCCGTCAAGGTGGCCCGTCCCGAATTGGCCGCCGATCCGCATTTCCGTGCCCGTTTCCGTGCGGAGGTCGACGCCGCCCGCCGGGTCGGCGGCTTCCATACCGCGCAGGTGGTGGACGCCGACCCGGACGCGGCGGCCCCCTGGCTGGCGACCGCCTACATCGCGGGGCCGACGCTCTCGCGCCTGCTCGCGGAACAGGGTCCCATGGGTGAAGCCCGGCTGCGGGCGCTCGGCGCGGCGTTGGCGGAGGCGCTGCAGGCCATTCATGCATGCGGTCTGATCCACCGTGACCTCAAGCCGGGAAACATCATCATGGCCGACGACGGCCCGCGGGTGCTCGACTTCGGCATCGCCCGGGCCCTGGAGTCGACCCGACTGACCTCCACCGGAGCGGCCTTCGGCACCCCCGGTTTCCTGGCTCCCGAGCAAGCCCAGGGGTTCCAGGTGGACGGGCCCGCCGACGTGTTCGCGCTGGGCGCGGTGCTGGTCTCGGCCGCCGGGGGCCACGCGTTCGGGGAGGGCACTCCCATGGGGCTGATGTACCGGGCCGTGCACGAGTCGCCGGACCTGTCCGCCGTGCCCCGGGGCGTACGTTCCGTGGTCGCGGCCTGTCTGGCCAAGGACCCTGCGCAAAGGCCCACACCCGAGGAGCTGTTGGACCGGCTCGCCCCGGGCGAGGGACCGCGGGGAACGCCGGGCACGGCCGCGCACCCGCCGACCCTGCCGGCCGAGGCCTTGCCGGGGCCACCCACACCGGTTTCCGGGTCGGCTGCCGCACCGGTCGTCGGGC
Organism: Streptomyces sp. Isolate_45; assembly: GCF_024721315.2. GTDB lineage: Bacteria > Actinomycetota > Actinomycetes > Streptomycetales > Streptomycetaceae > Streptomyces. Next base: position 85,373 of record NZ_JANFAK020000002.1, on the reverse strand, counting down.
ACATCGCCGGTGCCGCGACCGTTGCCGCGACCCCGCACAGCGATCCCTCTCCCGCCCTTCCCCAGCAGTCACCGTCCGGTCAGGAAACGAAGACGGTTCCACCACGCGGGAGGCGAGCCCGACGGCTCGTCCTCGGGGGCGCCGGCGCCCTGATCCTGCTCGGCGGCGGAGGCTACGGCGCCCACGGCTTCTCGGACGCGGCATTCCCCAAGGCCACGCACGAGCTGGCCCCACCCGAAACGATGGTGGAGGGCACGTACCACCGCGATGACGAAGGTTCGAACTTCACGGACCCGCAACCTGATGACTGGGGCCAGAAGGACGTACTGCATCACTCCGCGACGTACGCGGGTACCGGTCAACCCCCGGTGTTCGAAAAGGTGCAGGTATACGGCTCGTCAGGTCGGTTCAAAGACCCGACGGACCAGCGGGACCGCTTGATCGACGCCATGACCGTGACGGGCAGCGAGAACGTCGTCGAGCCGGCCAGAACGATCCGCGTCCCCGACTCGGACGTCGACATCCGCTGCACCACGGTCAACAACGAAACCGTCTGCGGATGGGGCGACGACAGCACCACCGTCGGCATCGGCTTCACCCCGGCGGCCACCACGCTCGAACTGGCCGCGACGGAGACCCACAAGATACGCGACGCCATACGCAAGCCGATAGCACCGTGACGGCGACCGCAGGCGACAACAAGACCTCGTGGACAGCCCAGAAGGTGCCTCGGTGCCACGGTCGGGGCGCGCGTAGCCGGCCGCGGCCTCTCGTCACCACCTCGACCGTGCAGAGGACGGCCTTGACCGACCTCGACATCCACATCGTCGATCCCGGTGGAACGCCGGCGAAACCCAGAACGGTGCATCGGTCCGCATGACCATCACCGTCCGCGACCGAGCGCACCAGCGGCGCCCGTGTCGCCGGCCGGGGCACGATCACGGCGTGGCCGGAAGGCGTCCATCGGTGGAATCACCGGTCGCGTCCGTGGGTGGTGCGCTCAGCCGCCCGACAGGCGGTACGCGTCCCGCGCCAGGGTCAGGGCGATCAGGTCGCGGGGGCGGGACAGGGACATCGAGGTCAGGTGTTCCAGCCGACGCAGACGGTTGAAGACCGTGTTGCGGTGGCAGTACAGCCGGCTCGCCGCGCGGCCCGCCGAGCCCTCCGCCGCCAGCCAGGCGTCGAGGGTCTCCAGCAGCATCGCCCGGTCCGCCGGGTCCAGGTCCAGCAGGGGGCCGAGGACCGCGTGGACGAGTTCCGCCGAGAGTTCGGGCTGGCGCACCACCAGCGCGGTGGGCAGCCGGTCGGACAGTTGCACCAGTACCCGTTCCTCCTGCCCGCAGGTGCGCAGCGCCGTCTCGGCCAGTCGACGGGCCCGGCCCAGTTCGGTCAGTCCGCCCACCACCGGGCTGATTCCGCCGGGTCCCGGACAGCGGTCCGCGAGCTCCGCCGCGAGGTCGGCCGGCGAGGAGTCGCCCAACGCCACCACGGCCAGTTCCCGCTCGGTGCGCATCCGCCAGAACAGCCGCATCCCCTTGGCCGCCGCCACCCGGTGCACCGAGTCGCCCCGGTCGGCCGTCAGCACCACCACCACGTACCGTCCCTGTTCGGGCAGGTCCAGGGCGAGTGCCACCTGGGCGGCCAGAGCCGGCGCGGTGTCCCCCTCCAGCAGGGCGTCGAGGAGGGCCTGTACCCTCTCGTCGCTGCGCCGGCGCATCTCCACCTCCGCGGTGCGGTACGCCTCGGCGGTCGCGGTCGCCTGCTGCTCGATGCCCGCCCACATGGCCCCGGCAGCGCGGGCCAGTACCGGCAGCGCCTCCGGCTCCTTCTCGGTGACGATGTCCAGCAGCGCGTCCCAGGTCAGCCGCCCGGCCCTGCGGTACGCGTAGAGCAGGAGGCCCAGCGGCAGCCCTTGCTCGGCGCGCCGGCGGCCCAACTCCTCGGCGAACGCGAGGTCCTTGCGCGGGGCGGACCGGCGGGCGGTGAAGGCCTCGATCCCGTAGTGCATGGCCTCGCTGATCTGTTGCCAGTGCTCGTCGCGCGGGACGGCCAGGTCGAACAGCGGCGAGTGCTTCGCCAGGTCCTCGATGAGGTGGTCGGTGAGTCCGGGGATGTCGGCGATCAACACGTCCGCCGCCGACAGCAGGACCGACCATTCCTCTTCCGTGCGCGTTCTGCGTCCGCCGCCCATGGCCGCCGAGGATGTCATCCGCCTCCGCCGCCGTCAGGGGCTCGCGCACCAGGTCTGTGCCGGTGCACAACGCGTTCGGGTTCCGGCTGGTCATCGGCAGCGATTCCGTATCCGGGCGTGGACGGGTGCCCCGGGCCGGTGTTGGGGTGTGCGCCAGCACACAGGCCGTTCACAGGCCCTTCCAAGGCCCGTCGAAGGGCCGTCGGAGGCCCGTCGAGGCCGTTCACAGGAAGGAGGAGGACGTGGGTTCGCTACAGGTGCGCGAGCTGTCCGTCGGCTACGGGCCGGTCCGGGCCCTGCGCTCGGTGTCGCTCGACGTGCCGGCCGGCGCGGTGGTCGTCGTGCTCGGCGGCAACGGCGCCGGGAAGTCGACGCTGCTGCGCGCGGTGTCACGGTCGCTCGGTTTCCACCGCGGCGCCGTGACGGGCGGGAGCATCAGCTTCGACGGCAGGCCGCTGGACGGGCTCGGTCCGGACCGGGTCGTCGCCGCGGGAGTGGTTCAGGTCCCCGAGGGGCGGCAGGTGTTCACGCGGATGACCGTCGCGGACAACCTGCGGGCCGGGGCACTGGGCGGCCGCGCGGGATCCCGCGCCGACACCGCCCGTTCCCTCGCCCGGGTCCACGAGCTGTTCCCCGTGCTGGGTCGGCGGTCGCGGCAGCGCGCCGGGCTGCTCTCCGGCGGCGAGCAGCAGATGCTCGCCCTGGGGCGCGCCCTGATGGCACGGCCCCGCCTGCTGCTGCTCGACGAACCCACCCTCGGGCTGGCGCCCAGGATGGCCGCCACCATCGCGGAGACCGTCACCGAGATCAACAGCGCGGGCGCCTCGGTCCTCCTCGTCGAGCAGAACGCCGCACTGGCGTTGCGCCTCTCCTCCCACGCGTACGTCCTGGAGGTCGGCGAGGTGACCCTTGACGGCCCGGCCGCCGAGCTGGCCGCCTCGGACGAGGTGCGGCGCCGCTATCTCGGCATCTCCGACGGGGCCGGCTCCGTACCGGCTCCTTCCCGCGAGCGGCGGGAGCTGCGCAGGTGGTCGGCGTGAGCGCCCCCTCGTCCCCCACCCCGGCGTTGACCGTCAACGACGTCACCGTCCGCTTCTCCGGCCTGACCGCGCTCGACTCCGTGTCCTTCGCGGTGGAACCCGGCAGTGTCCACGCCGTCATCGGGCCCAACGGGGCGGGCAAGTCGACCTGCTTCAACGTGCTGTCCGGGGTGTACCGGGCCTCCGCCGGCAGCATCCGGTTCGGGGACGCCGAGCTGACGGGCCTCGCACCGCACGCCGTCGCGGGCCTCGGGATCGCCCGTACCTTCCAGAACCTGGCGCTGCCCGCGCACACCACCGTCGCCGACAGCCTCCTGCTGGGCCGCCATCGGCTGATGCGGTACGGGTTCCTGGCCGCGGGCCTGCGGCTGCCGGCCGCCGCCCGCGAGGAACGCCGGCACCGCGAACGGGTTCGGGAGATAGCCGAGTTCGTCGGATTGGAGGGGGATCTGGCGGCGCCCGCGGGTTCCCTGCCGTACGGGAGGCAGAAGCTCGTCGAGCTGGCCCGGGCGTTGTGCATGGAGCCTCGGCTGCTGCTCCTGGACGAGCCCGTCGCCGGCATGACGGCGGACGAGAGGCAGCGTACGGCCGCCGTCATCGCGGGCGTCCGGGACGGCCTCGGCATCTCGATCGTGCTGGTCGAACACGACATGGGGGTGGTGATGCGGCTCGCGGACGCGGTGACCGTACTCGACTTCGGCCGGCGCATCGGCGGCGGAACTCCCGCGCAGGTGCAGAACGATCCCGCGGTGGTCCGCGCGTACCTCGGAGAGGAGGAGCCGGCGGCATGACCACTTTCCTCGAACTGCTCCTCGGCGGGCTCTCCATGGGCTCGGTCTACGCGCTGATCGCCCTGGGCTTCGTGGTCATCTTCAAGGCGACGGAGGTGGTCAACTTCGCCCACGCCTCCCTGCTGCTCGCGGGCGGGTACGTGACCGCGACGCTGCACGAGGAACTCGGCTTCTGGGGTGCCCTCCTGACCGGTGTCCTAGCGGCGGCGGCGGTGGGGGCGGCGATCGAGTTCCTGGTGATGCGACGCTACCGGGGCCAGGACCAGAACGTGCTCGCCATCGTCACCATCGGCGTCGACATCCTCCTCATCACCGACCTCACCCGGCGCATCGGCACGGACGTGCTCTCGCTCGGCGATCCGTGGGGCGATCGTGTCGTCCACCTCGGTCCGGTCACGGTGCCCCAGACGAGGATCGCCGCGATCCTCGCCGCCGGCCTGCTGATCACGGTCTTCCTGCTCGTGTTCCGCCACACCTCCTGGGGCGTGGCCATGCGCGCCGCCGCCGAACGGCCCGAGACGGCCGCGCTGATGGGCGTACGACTGGGTCGGGTCTCCCTCGCGGCCTGGGCGGTGGCGGGGGCCCTGGCCGCCGTGGCGGCGCTCTTCCTGACGGTGTTTCCCACCCCCGGTCTGGAGCGGGCCACCTCCCTCGCCGCGCTCAAGGCCTTCCCGGCCGCGATCCTCGGCGGCCTCGACTCCACGTCGGGCGCTCTGGCGGGTGGCCTGATCATCGGAGTCACCGAGGCGCTCGCGACCGGCTATCAGGGCCAGTTGGCCTTCCTCGGCCGCGGCATCGGTGACCTCGCTCCGTACCTGGTGATGGTCGCGGTCCTGCTGGTCCGCCCCGCCGGACTCCTCGGCACGAAGGAGCTCGCCCGTGTCTGACACCCGCAGCGCCGTGCGGCGCGCCGGCGCCGCCCCCGTCGGGGCGGCCGGCCGGCCGCGGTCGGCGAGCGTCCGGAGCGTGTCGGCGGCGGCCGCGGGGCTGGTGCTCCTCGCGCTGCCGTTCTACCTCGACCGGTTCTGGCTGCAGGCCGGGCTGTTCGCGATCGCCGCCGCCATCGGGGCCATCGGGCTCAACCTGCTCACCGGGGCCACCGGTCAGCTGTCGATGGGCCACGCCTTCTTCCTCGCCGTCGGCGCGTACGGGTACTGCGCGTTCGCCGGGGACGGAGGCACGGCCGGCGGCGACGGGCCGATCGGGCTCGGCCTGCCCGGCTGGCTCGCCGCCGCCCTGGCCGTCGCCCTCTCCGGGGCGGCGGGCGGTCTCTTCAGCCCCATCGCCGGCCGTCTGCGCGGTGCGTACCTGGGCATCGCCACCCTCGCGCTGATCTTCATCGGCCAGCATCTGCTGTTCAACGCGACCAGCCTCACGGGCGGCTTCAACGGCCGTGCCGTGGAACCGCTGTCCCTCTTCGGGTTCGCCTTCGACGACACCCAGACCGTCATCGCCTCCGTCCCCTTCCACTCCGCGGAGAAGCTCTGGTACGTGGCCCTGGCCGCTCTCCTCGGCGGCGCCCTGTTCGCACGCGGGGTCCTGCGGGGCCGGCCCGGCCGGGCCATGAACGCCCTGCGCGACCACAGCATCGCCGCGGGGGTGATGGGGGTGGCGGTCGCCCGGTACCGGGCCGCCGTCTTCGTCCTGTCGTCCATGTACGCGGGGCTCGCCGGTGTGCTGCTCGCCCTCGTCTTCCAGCGCACCGTGCCCGACTACTTCGGCATGGTCCTGTCCCTGGAGTACCTGGCCATGATCGTGATCGGCGGCCTGGGTACGGTCTCGGGCGCCGTCGTCGGCGCTGTCTTCGTCTCCCTGCTGCCCCAACTGCTCACCCGCTACAGCGACGCCCTCCCGCTGGTGTCCGCCCCCGGAACGGGCGGGGTGTCGCCGGGCGAGGCCTCCCGCTACCTCTACGGCGCGGCGGTCGTCGCGGTCGTCCTGTTCCTACCCGGTGGCCTCACGGGCATCACCCGGACCGTCCGGAACCGCACCACACCCCCGAAGGAGCGAACGTGAACAGAAGAAGGCTCTCTGCCGCGGCCCTGGCGGCCGCGCTCGTCCTGACCGGCGCCGCCGGGTGCAGCGGCAAGGCGAAGCCCGCCGCGGGCGCCGCCGGGGACGAGCCGGCCGCGGGCGGGGTCAAGGCCGGGGTCGGGGTGAGCGACAAGGCCATCCGGCTCGGCTCGCTCACCGACATGACGGGGGTTTACGCCTCTCTCGGCAAGAGCGTCACCCAGGCCCAGCAGTTGTGGGCGAAGCAGACGAACGCCGCCGGCGGCATCTGCGGCCGCACCGTCGAGCTGACGGTCCGCGACCACGGCTACGACCCGCAGAAGGCCCTCGCCGCCTACACCGAACTGGAGCCCCTGGTGCTGGGCTTCCCCCAGTTCATCGGCTCCCCCTTCGTCTCCGCGGTCAAGGAGCGGATCGACGGCCGGGACAAGGGTTTGGTCATCCCGCAGGCCTGGTCCGCCTCGCTGCTGGGCAGCCCGTACATCCGTACGGTGGGCGCGACGTACGACGTGGAGACCATCAACGCCGTCGGCTTCCTCCTGGACCAGAAGCGGATCGCCTCGGGCGACAGGATCGGGCACGTGTATTTCGAGGGCGACTACGGCGAGAACGCGCTGACCGGGGCCAAGGCCGTGGCCGCGGAGGCCGGGTTGACCGTCGTCGAGCAGAAGATCAAGCCGACCGACAACGACATGACGGCCCAGGTCGCGGCGCTCAAGCAGGCCGGGGTCAAGGCCGTGGTGATCAGCGCCGGGCCCCGCCAGGCCGCCTCGCTCGTCGGGGTGGCCGCGGCGGGCGGCTGGAACGTGCCGATCGTCGGCAACAACTCGGCTTTCGCACCTCAGTTGTTGGCGACTCCGGCCGGTGCGGCCCTGCAGAAGGACTACTACGTCGCCTCCTCCGCCCTGCCGATCGGCTCCGCGGATGCGGCCCCGGCGGCACTGGCCGCCGCGTACAAGGCGGAGTACCCGGACTCCGGACTCGACAACGGCGTGGTCGCCGGCTTCACCGCCGGCGCCCTGTTCGGCGAGGTACTGAAGAAGGCCTGCGCCGACAAGGACCTGACCCGGGAGGGCATCCGTGCGGCGCTGCTGAGCCTGAAGTCCTACGACAACGGCTTCGGCATCACCCACGACTTCTCGGACCCGAAGGCGCCCTCCACCCGGCAGAGCGTGATCCTGAAGCCCGACGCGGGGGTCCCGGGCGGCATGAAGGTGGTGAAGGAAGCCGCGGCGGCGCCCGCCGCGACCAAGTTCACGCCCGCTCCCTGAGAACCCCCGACTCGCCCGGCCCGAGCGGCCCGCCGCCGGGGCCGGGCGCGTGGGCCGGGGCCCTCGGCCCCGGCCGGACTCCCCTCCCCTTCACCCGAAGGGGCCCGCGCGCCGAAACCCGGGGCGCGTCGTGCCCTGCCGGGCAGGGTGTCAGTCGCTGTCGACGTGTTCGCGGACGACGGTTCCCTTGGCGGCGTCGATGTCGTAGGTGGTCTTGTTCCAGTCCGGGGTGACGATGTCGACGGACCAGACGTCGTCGTCGAGTTCGACGGCCGCCACGGTGCCCGGCTTGCGGTCCGTCGCGGTCTTCACCGCCTGCTGGGCGGTGGTGGTGGCCGCCTTCAACTGCTCGTCGACCTCGCTCTTGTCGTCCTCGTCCTGGCCGGGCTCGACCCGTGAGCGGGTGACCTTCCCGGTGACGGCGTCCACCTGGACGTCGTGAGCGGTTCCGTCTTCGGCGACGACCGTGACGTCCCACACCGGCATCCCCGCCGGCGGGGCGGAGCCGGCCGGGCTCGGGCTGCCCGACGCCGCGCCGGCGGGTGTACCGCGAGAGGCCTCCAGCTCGATTTCGACGAGCCTGCCCTTCGGCACCTCGCCCACCGCGGTGACCGCCGCCTTGTCCCACGGCACCCTCGCCGGGGGAATCAAGGCCATCCGCTCGCGCTGGTCCTCGGTGAGCCCTCCACCGGCCGTGGCACTGGCCTGCGGGGAGGACGGGGCAGCGGGAGCGGCCGTCACGGGCTGCTTGGCGTTCCCGCAGGAACCGGCCAGCAGAGCGGAGGAGACGGCGACGCCCACGGCCATCGCGCGGAGACGCAATAGAGTTGTCATGACCTCCACGCTCAGCCCACCGCCCCCCGCCGGACCGGCGACCGCGCCGAGATCACCCGATCGGCAAATGTCGACGCATCCGAACGGACCATCGACGCCACGGGCCGAACCGGAACGGGAGACGGGCCGATACCCGTACCTACCGGTGACGTGAGGATCCGTTGATCAGCATCGGCTCCGCGGCGACATCCGCCGGACGGTGTGCACCGCGGTGGCCCCGTGCGGACCCCCACGGCCGCACTGCCGGCCGCGGCGTCGTCGCCCGCGCCGGCAACCGGGGTGGCATCGATGGGTCGGGCGCGTTGCCGGCCGGACACCTGGTCCGACGCCCGGCGGCAGGCGTGGGCCTGAGGCCGCCATTCGGGGTCCGCCGGCTATCTCGCACGGGTGACCTCACGGACCGGTGGACGACTTTCCTCGGCACGTTCGTGCGATGTTCGTTCGCGGTTACGAAACAGTGGCAGAACCCATCTGCTCACCAACTCCCGGACCTGGCTCCGCACGCGATCGCGGCAGGCCCGGGAGCTGTCCTGTCATCCCCGCACAACGGCAATCCGGCCCCGCGGGGCCGGCCTCCAGCGACGACGGAGCACACATGCGAACACTTGCCTGGGCAGCACGAGGCGTAGCGGCCGTTTCCGGCGTGGTACTCGCCGGGACACTCCTCGCGCCGACCGCGTCGGCGCACCAGGGCCCGGACCCCAAGGCTCCGGCCAAGCAGGCCGCGAAGAAGCAGCCCGCCAAGAAGCAGCCGGTCAAGCAGGCACCCAAGCCGGCTCCGGCACTGCCCGCTCCGGCCGCGGACGAGAGCGCGGCCGAACAGGGCGCCGTCGGCGGCTGCCAGACCTCCCGTGACGTCAGCTCCGCGGTGGTGGACTACGCCGGCTCCGGCCTCTTCGAGACGGTGTTCCGCTCGGCCACGGACAACAAGGGGCACTCGTTCCTGAACGACAGCCGCAACCCCGGCGTCTGGATCAACCTCGCACTCGTCCCGGGCGCCCCCCGCTGCGTGTACGACACCACCGTCGCGGTCACGGAAGAGAATCCCGGGCACCTGTTCATCACGCTCCTCGCCGACGACGGCACCCTCCACCAGGCCACGTGCACCACCAACAGCAACGTCCCCTTCACCCCGTCGAACCTCGGCGCCGCCTGCGCCCCCGGCTTCACCACCCTGCCCGACACCCCCGTATAGCCACCGCGGTCACCGGCCATCGTGACTCCTCCGGCGCCGGGCCCCGCCCGGCGCCGGCTTCCATGCCGCGGCAGGTTGAAGCCGGTAACGGCGGCGTGATGAGCGGGTAGCCGGACCGCGGACGCCGGCGGTCATCCACTACCAGCGACGGCGTAGCGCAGTGGCGGCGGCACCATCCACTGCGCGACCCGGCAGCAACCCGCGGCGTGGCCCGCACGGCCTTGCGTGGGGGGCGGTCACAAGGAGCGGGCGGCACCGCCGTCGATACGGATGGACTCGCCGTTGATGTAGGCGGCGTCGTCGGAGACGAGGAAGCGGGCGAGCTTGCCGATCTCCTCGGTGGTGGCGTAGCGGCCTGCGGGGATCTTCGCGAGGAAGGCTGGGTCCTCGGGCCGGCTGTTGACGTAGCCGGGCATCAGGGAGTTCATCCGGATTCCCTTGACGGCGTACTGGTCGGCGTAGAGCTTGGTGAAGCTGGTCAGGGCGGTGCGCATCGCGGAGTTCACGGGGATCATGCCCATCGGCACGAACGCCGTGTACGAGGACAGGTTCACGAACGCGCCCTTGCCGGCCCGCTCGAAGTGCGGGGTGACCAGGCGTGCCATGCGCACGACGCTGAGCAGGAGCATGTCGAGGCCGTCGTGCCATTCCTGGTCGGTGACCTTGAGGAGCTCGTCGTTCTTCGCGTGACCCGCGCCGTTGACGACCGCATCGAGCCGGCCGTAGCGGTCCAGCGCGGTGTCCACCAGGCGCTTCAGGTCGGTGGGCTCGGTGAGGGAGCCGACGACCGCGGTCGCGCCGAGTTCGTCGGCGAAGGCGTGGATCGACTCGTCGATGTCCAACAGGGCGAGCCGGTAGCCCGCCTTCGCGAGCTCGCCCGCCATGCCGCGGCCGATGCCCGAACCCGCCGCGGTCACGATCGCCACGGGTGCGTCTACGCGCGGCCGGCCGGCCGGAAAGTCGATGCCTCCGGTGCCGGCCTCCACGCATGCGCGTTTTGTCACATAAATGCCATTCGGCCTCGAAGGCCGGCACCTAGCGGTCAAGGGGCGCCGCCACCGGGCGGGCCCGACACAACATGAAGCGTCCAATTCCCCTTAACCGCAAGGGCTTTCACATGCGCATATCATCCGCGGCCAAAGCCGCGACAGCCGCCGCTCTCGCCGCCGCTGCCCTGACGTTCGCCGCTCCGGCCACCGCGAGCCCTCAGGCCGCACTCACCGAGGTCAAGTGCACCTCCGCAACCGGTCAGCTGAAGTTCACCAAGTTCATGGGATTCAGCCGCTGTTTCGTGGGCGTGGGTGACCTCAAGGTCGGGTACGCGTTCAACACCGAGGCCAACTGGGTGGCCACCGGCAACCACTCGGGCTGGTTCAGCTACGAGCCCACCCCCGGTGACGTGAAGGTGCAGCACTTCGACAAGAACCAGTCCCTGACGGGCGACTTCTACCCGCTCCGGCACATTCACGTCGACGGCTGAGCCGACCGATCCCGCGACCATGAAACGTCGGAGGTAGCCGGTCGCCTCCTCGCCCCCGTCCCGCACGGCGGCGAGGAGGCCTGCGGAATCCGTGGCTGTGCTCGTGGGGTCGCGGTCGAACTTCGACGGCCGACCCCGTGCGGCCTCAGCAGGCCGGGGACGAGCCCTTCTGGCCCTTGAGGTCGCGGTTGTACAGCCACCCGGTGGCGTTCGTGCCGTCCACGCGTACGAACGTCCACTGGTTGCCGTAGGAGTTGACGATGTAGCACTGGTACCAGAGCTTGGTGCCGTCCTTGACCAGACTGCCCTGCGGGCACTGCTGGTACGGGGCCGCCAGCAGGTGGTGACTACCGGAGATGTAGCCGTACGTGCCCGGCGCCGGATCCCGGTGGCTCCAGCCGGCACAGCCCGTCGGTACGGGGCTCGGTTTGGCCGGGCCGGGGGAGGAGGTCTTCGGGGAGGGGGACGACGTGCCGGCCTTCTTCGAGGCGCTGACGGACGGCTTCGCCGTGACCTTGGAACCGGAGGGAGACGGTGCCGGCGTCTGAGCCCCCGGCTGTACCCCCGGCTGCCCGACGGCGGTCGGGGAGACGTCGGGTGCCGGAGCCGGAGCCACCGCCACCGCCCGGTTGCCGTCGCCGCCCGAGGTCACGGCGTAGGTGACGCCGCCCGCGGCGAGGACGGCGCCGACCCCTACGACGATCGCGACCCGGCTGCGGCGCCGAGTCCGGCCCGCGGCCGTCGAGCCGGACTGATTGACAGTGAAGGGCTGACCGGGCTGGGGGCCCTGCACAGGACCGTGCGGCGGGAATCCGGGCTGCGGGGTGGGGGCGTACGGCTGCGGAAACGATACGGCGCCGGCGTCGAAGCCGCCCGGGGGCGGGGGGCCGAAGCCGGGCGGGGTCACGGGCTGCGCGGCAGGGGTGGGCGGGGCCGTGGCGGCCGCCGCTTCGGGGACCGCGCCGATGCCGGCCGCCACCTTCTCCAGCATCGCGCGGGCCTGGTCGGCGGTGGGCCGGCGCTCCGGCTCCTTCGCCATCAGTGCGCGCAGCACCGGGGCCAGAGGCCCCGCGCGCCGGGGCTCGGGCAGCGGCTCGCCGACGATCGCGGCCAACGTGGACCATACCGAGGTGCGGCGGAACGGCGAGACGCCCTCGACCGCCGCGTACAGGGTCATCCCGAGCGACCATATGTCGGAGGCGGGTCCGGGCTCCCTACCCTGCGCTCGCTCCGGCGGCATGTAGTCGAGCGAGCCGACCAGCTCACCGCTGCGGGTCAACTTCGCCATGGCCTCGTCGCCGGAGGCATCGATCGTGGCGATGCCGAAGTCCGTGAGCACGACCCGGCCGTCGCGCTCCAGCAGCACGTTGCCCGGCTTCACGTCACGGTGCAGGACGCCCGCGCGGTGTGCGGCGTCGAGCGCGTCCATCAGCTTGGCGCCGATCGCCGCGGCCTCGTACGGGTCGAGCGCGCCGCGCTGCGTCACCACCTCGTCGAGTGAGGGTCCGTCGACGAGTTCCATGACGATGACGGGCAGACCCTGCTCGTGCGTCACGTCGTGCACGGTGACGACGCCGCCGTGGCGGATGCGTGCGGCGGCCTGCGCCTCACGCTCCATCCGGGTGCGCAGATCGGCCAGTTCGGCGTCACTGGAGTCGGTGTAGGCCCGCAGGACCTTGACGGCGACCTCACGGGCGAGGAGCTCGTCGACCGCCCGCGCGACCACGCCCATGCCGCCGCGGCCGATCACGGAGATCACGCGGTAGCGCCCCCCGAGCACCTTTCCGATCAGGTCCCCGTCGTTCGCTTCCCCCGTTTGGCGCACTGGCACCCCATGCTCCGTTCCACGACCGGTCGTCCGTCTCGACTCTCTGACGGGGCACAAGCGTAGATGCACGATCCACGGGCGGAGCACGCGGCCGGCGCCCACCCCGCGGCGCACGGCGGCTGCACCTCCGCTCCCCCACAGCCCCCACCCGCAGGGCCGACCGTGACGCGGAAGGGGCCGAGCGGACCCGTGTCGAAGCCCGAGCCCGTTCCGTCGCCGACTCAGGGCAAGTACTGCTCGTGGGGCGCCCGTGCGGCGCCGTCGAGTGGGCCCGCCTGTCCGGAGGGGACGTCAGCCTCCGCCACGGCACGCCGGTGCGCCGTCGCTCACGCCCACCCGCTGCCACCGGTCCGCACGTTCACACCTCGGAGCCGGACGTGCTGTCAGCCCCGCTCGCGTTGTCGGTGGTCGGCCCTAGGGTTCGCCGGGTGAGTGATATCCATGAGCTGATGATTGCCGTCGACCTGCGGGACGAGATCTCCGAGATGGAGCTCGTCGAGCTGAGCTGGCATCTGGGGATCGGGCCCCGGCCGGAGCGCCTGTCCATCGTCACCGAGTTCCCGGTCGTGGTGGTTGACGACTCGGGGGTCCCGGTGATCGAGGACGATCCCTACCCGCTGCTGGGCGGTCTGGGCGCGGCATCACGGGTGGGTGGTGTGCTCGGCTCGACACTGGCCGGGCGCGCGGACCCGCCGCGGAAGGGCTGGTCGCTGACGTCCCGACAGGAGATACACCCGGACGAGTTCGAGAAGGTCGGCGAGCTGCTCTGCTGGCTGGCCGCAAGGGCTGGCGCAACGCACCTGCTCGGGGATGGCGTGGTCGGGGTCGGATTCCTCAGGTTCTACGAAGCCGAGGTTCCGGATGTGCTTCGGGTCGAGGACGCACAGGTCAACTGGCCGTCCTGAGAGGCGACTCGGATCCGCCGTTTCAGCCTTCGCTCACCCGGATCCCTCGCCACCTCGCGAACGCATGGACAGCGTCCGCCAGTTGGGGGGTGGTGCCGAGTGGTGTGAGTCTGCGCGCACGGATGCGCATGACGCCGTCACGGCCACTGCGGACCCAGGTCGGGTGGTGGGAACCCGTGGGTAGCCGCCTCACCACGTCGAGGTGGACGGTCAGGTCCGTCCACTCGGCGTGCCGTGTCAGCTCAAGGGCCTTGATGTCGTGCCAGGGCATGACCACGAGGTTGTTCGGCGGGCCCAATGCGATACCGCGGCTGTTGAGGGTGAGGCCGTCCTTGGCGGTGCCGAGCAGCCCCAGGAACCGTACGGCCAGGAAGGCGGCAACGACCCCGGACGTCACCGGTACCGCGGCGGGGAAGGCATCCGTGCCGCTCAGCACTGCTCCGGTGACGAGTCCGGCCACACCGAGCACGTTGCGCAGGATCTGCAGGAACCAGACACGCCTGCGAACGAGGTACACGGCAAGGGGAGGTGAGGGGTTCTTCGCCGTCACCGTCGATGGCTGCGACCGGGCGGTCCTCGACTGCGACCGAACGGTGCGACCGGGCGGCTCGTCGTTCATCAACGTGTCGTCGTGCGTCGGCGCGACACCCACATCTGCCGAGCACAGGTCGAGCAGTTCGAGCGGGGTCGGGCGGCGGGAAGGCTCCTTGCGGAGGCAGGCGAGGACCAGGGACCGCAGTGATGGCGGCACCGTGGAGACGTCCGGGGCCTCGTGCACCACCCGGTACATCAGTCCTGCGGGCGATCCGTGGCCGAACGCCCTGCCCCCGGACGCCGCGACGATGACCGCACCAAGAGCGAACACGTCACTCGCCCCCGTGACCGGCCGTCCGAGAGCCTGCTCCGGCGAGTGGTACCCCGCGGTGCCGACCACCACGCCGTCGGTCGTCAGCCGGGACTCATCCAGAGCCCGGGCGACCCCGAAGTCCAGGACACGGGGGCCGTCGGAGGCCAGCACGATGTTGTCGGGCTTCAGATCACGGTGCACCAGACCATGGCCATGGATCGCCCTGAGTGCCTCGGCCAGCACGGCGGCGAGCCGCCACAGCTCCCCTTCGGAGAGCCCTCCGCGCCGGCCGACCTCCGCCCGCAACGTCGGTCCCTCGATGTACGCGCTGGCCATCCACGGCTGCGGGGCGTCCGGATCGGCGTCGACCACCGCCGCCGTATGGAAGCCTCCGACCTTGCGGGCAGCCTCGACCTCCTGACGGAAACGCTGCCGGAAGCGGGGGTCGGCGGCGTGATCGGGGCGGATGACCTTGATGGCCACGAGCTTTCCGGACAGCGAGCGCGCCAAAAAGACAGAGCCCATTCCGCCACTGCCCAGCAGCCGAATGACCGTGTAGTCGCCGATCCGCTTCACGGCCGTCCAACCCCTACCTCGTCTCGCGCCGCACAAGCTCCGGCGGAACCACACCCGGCACGAGTCCACGCCCGAGGGACCCCCCGTAGCGTCTCCATGTCCTGCGCCATGCTCTGTAGCCCCGAGACATCTGTCGAGCCCCGATCCGGTCAAAGTGGTTCGGGGACGCACTCCGGCCTGTTCCGACTCCGCACCGGTACTTTGAGCCAGGTGCGCGCGTCGATGCCAACGCTGGAGCACCTGTTCGCCGGTTGGGGCGTCCGTGCGGGCTGCCGGCCCGGGATACGAGCCTTCGTCCGCCCGGCGAACGAAGCCGATCAATCAGGCATTTACCGCGACTGGTACGTGAAGCTGCTCGGCTCTCCCTCGGGGGGAGAGAGAGGCACTGGTCCGACGCGGGTGTCGTGGTGCCGGCCGGGCGGACCGCCGGCGGCTACCGCTGTTACGACGCGGACCCACCAGGCCGTCCTACGCACCGTCACACGTCGCACTACCCCCCGAAGGACTTGCCCTGATGACCCGTACCGCCCACATGTCACCCGACCAACGTCGCAAGCTGGTCCACGTTTTCCTCACCGACGCTCTTGGCGATCTGGACGTGCCCCAGTTCCGCGAGGGCCTCGTCGCAGCGGCCTCCGACCTTCCCGAAGACCCGAGCAGCTCCTCGTAGAGCTGCTCGTGCACAGCTGGGACCTCGCCGCCGCGCTCGGCCGGGGTCGCGACCTGGATGCCGACGTCGCGCGCGCCGCCCTGCCGGTCGTCCGCGCAATCCACGGCGACCTGCCCCGCACCGCCGGCGGGTCCTTCGACCCTGCCCGGCCCGTACCCGAGCACGCGCCGGCCCTGGATCATGTGGCGGCGTTCCTCGGCCGCCGCATCCCGCACTGACGAACCCCCACGCCCGAGAAACCCTCCCGCTCGGCCGGTTGGCCGGTTGGCCGGTTGCTGCCGGCAGTACCGAGGCCTGTCTTCAAAAGGCACTGTTAGCCGTTTCACCTGCCCTGATGTGGCATCGCTCTTGGTCGTGGGCGAGGCTGGAACCCATGGAGATCAGAACGGGCCGCAAGAGCGATGCTGCCGAGGTTGCGGCGATGCATGCCGAGAGTTGGCGTACGGCTTATGCGGGAATCATGCCCAGCAGTTTCTTGGCCGGCCCTCTTCTCGAAGATCGGCTGCAACTGTGGCTCGGCCGACTTGACGAGCCACGCCCGGGGGCGACGCTGTTCGTGGCGGAGGAAGCGGCCGAAATACAGGGTTTCGCCTATTTGATCCTTCAATCCGACGGTCGGCTCTTGTTGGACAACCTGCACGCCAGGCCGGGCCGCACCGGGTCCGGGATCGGCAGCCGGCTGCTGGCGCACGCTTTGGGATGGGCGGCCGATGAACACCCGGGCAGCTCGGTCTACCTGGAAGTCCTGCACGCCAATACCCGCGCCATCGCCTTCTACGAGCGGCATGGCGCCCTCCGTACCGATGAGCGTGTCTGCCGGTTCGAGCAGGGTTTCGAGCTGCCCGAGCTCGAATACGCTTGGCCCGCAAACTCACCCGCGTAGGCAAGCTCGGCGTGCGCTCCCGGGGAGGGGCAGGGAGCCCGCCCCAGGACTCGGCGCGTCCGGGACCACGATCCCGTGGGTGATCGTCACGAACTTGCCGAACACGAGCGGGAGTCACTCGCTCCGCTGGGCTCCGGGTCATCACCACCCGCTACGAGAAGACCGCTACCTCTTACGAAGCAGCGGTCACCCTCGCATCCCTCCTGCTCGGGGCGGGATCAATTCGACGACGGACCCCTAGTCGGTGCAGTACCGCTTGATCGCCGTGTTGAAGGCTGCCTCGAAGGCCGCGTCATGTGCCTCCTTGGCCGCCTTTTGGGACGCCGCATCGGGCACGAGTCCCTGCGGCACCGGGTTGGCCTTGGGCTTCGCAGCGCAATTGCCGGCCTGCGCCAGTTCCTTGCCGGTGGTGAAGCCCTCGGCGGCGCCGGCCTTCCGCGCGGCGTCGACGGCATTCTTGTTGACGGCGTCCTGGGCCGCCTGACCGCCCAGGCAGCTCGCGTTCAGCCCGCCGCCGGCGGCCGTGTACTTGCCGTTGGGCTGGTCGGCGACCGAGAACTTGCCGTCCTCGCCGACGGTGACCAACACGCCGCCGGGGCCGTCGGTCTGGTCGACGGTTACCTTGGTCCCCTTGTTGAAGCCCTCGCCGGTAATGATCGACTTGGTGGCATCGCCGGGCTTCGCCTCGACGAAGCATTGTGCCGAGGGCAAGGCCTGTGGGGCAGCCGCCCATACGGCTGCGGCGGCCGGCCCGATGGCCAGCGAGCAGGCCAGAAGGGGGGCGCTCAGGACGACACGGGTCCGCTTGTTCATCTCAGCTTCCTCACGCCTGTGGGGGCGAGGGCATCCGCATGAGGGACGAAACAGCTGCCGTGCGGCAGGGGGACGGCGTAGGCCCACCGGCTGTCGCGAACGGCAAGGAGGAGTGCGTCCCTGGCGCTTACCGAGTCACCCCAAAGGGAGTCCGGTCCATCACTTCATCCTCCCTCTCCCGTCCGAAGGTGTCGAACGGGGCAGAATCCGCTCTGCCCTCCACGCATGCCGCCCGGCTGGGGACGGGCGGAGGGGCGTGGGAACGCCGTCGAGGTAGCTGAAGCCGACGAAGGTCACGATTCCGAGCGGCAGGAGGTAGGACCGCAGTGTCAGCGGACCCTCGCGCAGTTGCCGGAAGACGATGAGGACGAGGGCGATGTCGATGTCGATGATTCAGGTCGTGGTGTCCATGCGCCCAAGGCTGCTGCGCGAAGGCCCGGAACACCTGCGCCCAGGGGTGGAGAGCCGGGTGGAGAGGGAGGTGGAGGCGGGAGCGGGGGCGCGGCGTCCCGCCGAAGTGGTGGGCTCGTCAGATGCCTGCCGCCAGAGTCGGGAGGCCCGGTCCGGCGAGGTCGTCCAGGGCCACTCGGCGTCCGGTGACCGCCAGCAGGAGGGAGAGCGCGGGGCCTTCGACGTCCGGTCCGGTGCCGATCGCCAGGCCCGCGTCCCCGGCCGTCAGGCGGACGCGCGTGACGAGCTCCTTGGCACCGCCGAACGACGCCGGGGTGCGCGTCTGCAGCCGAAGCGCCCTGACGGCGGCCTCCTGCGGGTAGCGGTGGGCGATGCCCAGGGGCCGGCGGATGTCCTCACCGTGGACGATCTCCTCGACGAGACGACTGTCGAGCGGCGCAGGCGGGGTCGACCTCCGGGTCGCCGCCTCGCGCAACCGTCGCAGCGTCTCCTGCGGCGAGGCGCCCCGCGCGCGTTCCACACCGCGGGCGTTCTGCCGGTCGAAGTCGAATCGCGCCCGGACCAGTCCGGTGACGAAGCCGAGGCGCGTCGTACGGGCCGTGTCGACCAGGTGGGCGACCACGTCGTGCACCGTCCACCCCGCGCAGAGGGACGGCGTCCGCCACTGGTCCTGATCGAGGCGCTCCAGGTCCTCGACCAGGGCCGCCCGCTCCGCGTGCACCATCGTCCAGACGTCTTCCACGGCGTTCTCCCTTCGTCTCGTCCAGTGTCCGCCGGAAAGGACTCCGCAGGCGGTACGAACTCATCGATTCGTCACGCGCGGCAGGCGGCACGCGGGGCGGGAGGCGGGGCCGGCCGGACCACGCGGCCGGTCGACAGTCCGCGGCTCGGGATCCGGCGGGCACCCCCGGCCGGGGGTGCCCGCCGAGCGCGGTGCATCGGCGAGCGCGGTGCATCGGCTGTCGCGGGGCAAACCCCGACGATGCCCTCCCGCACCCCGCCCCGCCCCCTGCCGCACCCACAATTCCCGAGCCCCCTCGGCATCCTGTCGTTAGGCTCAGCGACGGCACGGCACCTCCTCCGAAGCCCACTCCCCCGAAGGCCCCCCATGAGTCCGCCCCTGGAAATCGAGGTCCCCGACTCCCTGGTCGCCTCGTACGCGAGGAACGGCGGTGAGGCGGAACGGGCCTGGATCGCCCGACTGCCCACACTCGTGGCGGAGCTCCTCGGGCGGTGGGAGCTGGAGCCCGACGGCGACGTCGGGTCCGGCGAGGCCGCACTGGTGGTACCGGTGTGCCGCGCGGACGGCACCCGCGCCGCGCTCAAACTCCAGATGCCCCGCGCCGAGACGACCGCCGCACTGATCGGGCTGCGGGCGTGGAACGGCGACGGCATCGTACGGCTGCTCGGCCACGACCCGGAGAGCGGCGCCGTGCTCCTGGAACGCCTGGACGGCTCGCGCACCCTGACTTCCGTCGAGAACGACGACGTGGCCATGAGCACCCTGGCGGCGCTGATGGCACGGCTGCACGCCGTCCCGGCGCCCGAGGGCCTGCGCGGCCTCGGTGATGTCGCGCGCGACATGCTGATGGCCGTACCGGCGGCCGGCGCCGCCCTGTCGGACCCGGCGGACCGGCGGCGGCTGCACGGCTGGGCCTCCGCGGTCGCGGAGCTGGTCGGCGAGCCCGGCGACAGGATGTTGCACTGGGACCTGCACTACGACAACGTGCTCGCCGCCGAGCGCGAGCCGTGGCTGGCCATCGACCCCGAACCCCTCATCGGCGACCCGGGCTTCGACCTGTGGCCCGCGCTGGACACCGGCCGGGAGGTGCTCCGCTCCACCGGGAACACCCACCGGGTGGTGCGTCGCCGCTTCGACCTACTGACGGAGGCGCTCGGCCTGGACCGCGGGCGCGCGGCCGGCTGGACCCTGGCCCGGCTGCTCCAGAACACCCTGTGGGACGTCGAGGACGGACGGACCGCCATCGACCCTTCCCAGACCGCGGTGGCCGAGGCACTTCTGCCTCGCCTCTGAACCCCGCGTGGCGGAAGGGCGGTGTCGGGCACCGGGGGGGCGCTCCTCCCGCCCCGGCCTGCGGGTGACCGGACCCGCCCCCCCCTGCTGCGCAACGCGACCGCCCGTAGGCGCGCGGCTCTTGACCGCCTCCGCCGAGCTGGTACCGGCGAACGGTGACGGCAGGGAGGGCGGAGGCGTCAACGGCGTCGTCGAGGTCACGGGCCTCGGCTGCGGGCCGTGGCCCCTCACCGCCGGCCCGGAGCGCTGTGGGGCGGGCCGGTGGGCGACGCGCCCGCACCGGGTCGGGTCTGCCGGGCGGTGGATCGGACGTGTTCCGGGTACCAGGCGGTGATCCTGATCGCCACCACGAGCAGGAGGACAGGGATGACCCAGTTGAGCCAGTCGCCGTGGTGCCCGGATTCCACGGCGATCAGGCCGGCGATCGCGATGAGGACGAACACGGCGCCCCACACGGCCGTCAGCACCCGGTTCGTCCGGCGGAACACCGGGGAGTCCCAGTACTCGGGGGGCACCGCCTCGCGGGCGTACTGCTCGGTGAACGGTGTGAACGCCAGCGACCCGAGGGCGACCGCGGCGATGACCCCGCTCGACAGTGTCTGCGCGTACGTCTCCAGCCACAGCAGGTCACCGCGGTCGACCACGAGGGCCAAGATCGAGATCACCGCGAAGAACACCATTCCGGTGATCTCCAGCACCTTGACGCTGCCGCGCCGCAGGTCGGGCACGTTCAGCACCAGTGAGGCGATCAGTGCGGTGAACGCCGCCAGCTTCCACGTGCTGGGTCCCGCGATCACGTCGAAAATGATCCACGGCGCGAAACCCAGGAAAATGCCGGTACGGCGAGGGGTTGTCCTGTCGTCGGTGCGGTCCGGGGCCATGGCGCCTCCCCTGCGGAGTCCGGAGCGGGCTCCCCGGCGCGGCCGGCCTGAGCGTGCACCCGTCCGGCTCCCATCGTGCACAGCACCGCACGGCTCCGCATTCCGGGCGGCCGCCGCCCGGGGCCCCTGACACCGGTGTCCGCCCCGGCCCCGTCCAGGACACGGCCCTGTTCGTGGGCCCGCGGCGGCCCCTCGGGGCCGGCGGTGGAGGTGGGACCCTCGCCCGGTCAGCCGCGGCGGAACAGGTCGCCCTCCCCTGCCCGATGCCTGCCCGTCGGCACGGAGCCTTCGCCGCCGGGAATCGCCCGGCCCTCCTGGAGCCACTGACGCTCAAGGGCGTCGTAGATCGGGGAATCGCAAACCCAACCGGCGCCCGCCACAACATCGGCGGAACCCCTCGGTGCTGGAACGGTTCTCTGGTCCATACGCAGCCCAACGACACCATGCCGGGTGCCGTAGCGGGCCGTAACCCACCCGTCACCAGAAGACCACCAGGGAGGCGGTGCCCACGCCTCCCCCGGGCGGCCCGGCTCGCGCTCGGGTCCGGAGACACTCAGCACTCGGGCCGCGTTGGGCAGCCTTCCGGGACGCTGACGACGTGCTGTTCACGAGCCCTCCGATCTGGCATGCACGAGGCCCTGGAAAATCGATTTGCGTCGGACAGATGATCGTTTCCCGCGTGCGGGAGAGACCGGTCCCACCCAGAAGTCCCGGCGGTGGGCCCCCTGACGGTCCGGCCCAGCCCGTAGCCGTCAACGCCTCGGCACCGGACGCCGCGGCCACCAGCCCCGGACTCCGGCCGATCGCACGCAACCGGCCGGAGCGATTGATCGAGGTCAGCGAGGAGTGAGGAGGCAGAACTCGTTGCCTTCCGGGTCGGCCAGAACCGTCCAGGAGATGTCGGACCGGTCGATGCCGGGGTCGGTGGCGCCCAGGGCGCGCAGTCGAGCCTCTTCCTCTTTCAGGTCGTCACCGGGGTAGGGGCGGACATCGAGGTGAACGCGGTTCCACACGCTCTTCGCGTCGAGGGTGCGGATGAACTCCAGGTAGGGGCCGACGCCTTGCGCGGAACGCATCGTCGCCTGGTCGTTGCTGACGTCGTGGAGCGTCCAATCCATCGCCCCGCCCCAGAACCGGACCATCGCTCGTGGGTCGGTGCAGTCGACCACCACCGCGGCGATCGGCCCGGTGTCCTGGTAGATCGGACGGGGTTCCAGGACGCAGAACTCGTTGCCCTCCGGATCGGCCATCACCGTCCAGGGGACGTTGCCCTGACCCACGTCGGCGAGCGTCGCGCCCAGATCCCGCAGGCGCGCGACCAACTCCGCCTGATGGGCGGTCGAGGTGGTGGCCAGATCAATGTGGACCCGGTTCTTCACCGTTTTGGGTTCCGGGCGAGCCACGATGTCGACGCAGACGGCCACGGGGTCGGGGTAGGCGAAACCGACGGGTTCGAGGTTCGTCACACCGGGTGCCTCGCTGTCGACACCCCACCCGAGAGCCTCCGCCCAGAACCGGCCGAGTACGGAGTCGTCCTGGGCCTTCATATTGATCTGTACGAGTCTTGTCGCCATGCCGGAGATCCTAGAAGTCGCCGTCGGCCCGGGCCACGGCGACGACGTGTCCTTGCCCCGGCGGTGACCATGCCCATGGTTCCCAGCCGCTCCCCCTCGACGGCACCGGCGCGCTTCCGCTGTCGGCGACACGAGGGAGGATGGGCGGCATGACGAAGACCGGAGCGGACTACGCGTGGTTCGAGAACGACTTTCCGGACCTCGCCGAGGCCTACTGCTTCACGCTCGTGCGGGGGTTGTCACCGGATGACGTCAGGTCCCGGTTCGAAGGCCGGCAAGAGGAGCCCTTGCGGGGTATGGCCGCTGTGGTCGACGCGGCTTTCGCTCAGTACGACCTGACCGAGGGCGAACGTCAGCTGGTCGCCATGACGACCGTGGGTGCCTGGACGCTGTTGATCGAGCCGAACGGCTACCTCGGCGTCACCGAGGATCGAGCCCTGCCGGCCTCGACCGGGGCGAGCTGGGTCTCCCACTTCGTGAACGTCAACGCCGTCGGTACGTTCCTCTGGGCGGAGGACCAGGTCCTGCGGCTTTGCTTCGACCCCATGTTCCCGGAGGACAGGTGGGGGACCACACCGGACGAACTTCTCGACGTCATACGGCAGATCGGCTTCCATTTCGAGGAGACTTTCGAGGAGGCTCCGGAAACGGACCTGTCCGCGCCGGCGGCGTTCGCTCTGGCAGAGCACCTGACCGGCGTCGCCATCACCCCGGCACTGCTCCAGGACACCACGTTCACCTGCGCCACCATCCGGATTCGATGACGTCCGTCCTTCGTGCTTCCAGTACCGGCCCCTGTGAACGCGGTGCGGCGTGGACGAGGACGGATGCCACCGGCGAGTGTCGTAGCTTGTCGGCTGTCCACCCCGACACGGGCCGAACGGCCCGAACGCCCGCGCGGCTCCCCAACGGCCGGTGGACCCGTACGCGCCCGGCCGCCAATGTCTCGTCAACGGCCCGCGAGGCGGCCCCGCCGGCTCTCACACACCGGCCGCGGGAAGCCGCGAGGGTCCTACCAGGTGTTCCAGGAAGAAGCCGGCCGCCTCCGCGCCGACCCGTAGGCGGACCTGCGGGTCGGCCGGTTCCGGCGCGAAGAAGTCGTCGTGGCGGACCTCGGGACCGGCCGAGCGGCCGCGGGCCGTGGGGATGTGCTCCAGGTACGGGCGGGTGTCGCTCTCGTACGGGGTGATCGTGTCCGCCCCGCCCCACCGGATGCCCACCGGCACCCGGACGGTCGCCAGGGATTCCGGGGTCACCAGACCTCCGACGCCCGGGGCCACCTGGAACACCGCGCGCACCCGGCTGTCCGAGAGGTCCGCCGCCGCGGCCTCCAGCGCCCGGCGGGACTCCTCGATCGGCGGGAACGTCTTGCGCAGCTCCTCCAGAACCCCGGGGAATTCGGGGATCTCCGGGAACGGGACCTCCCCGGTCAGCACCGCCCACAGCACCCCGGGATCGACCCGGGCACCGGCCAGGGCCGCCGCCGTGTAGCCGCCCAGGGAGAAGCCCGCGGCGCCGACCGGGCCGAGGGGTTGCTCGCGGTCGAGGGCGTCGAGGGCGAAGGAGACGTCCCGCGGCCGCTCCCACACGTGCAGGAAGCCCTCCGGCTCGTAGCCGTCGACGAAGTTGTTGCCGTGGTGGTCGAGCGCGGCGACCCGGAAACCCGCCTCGCGCAGCGGACGCACCAGCCACCGCATCTCGCCGCCCGACCCGCCGGTGCCGTGCGAGACGAAGACGAGCGGGGCGGGTGCGACGCACGGCCGGTCCGGCTCCCACAGGTAGAGCCGCAGCGGGCGGGGGCGGTCGGGGGCACGCAGGTCGCTGCGGGACTCGTCGTACAGGACGCGTATCAGCGGCTGTTGCCGCCCCGGGAGGGTCATGGCGACATCGTAGAGAGCGGCGCCGGGCGGGGAGAGGCACGGACCGGGAACGGCCGCGGGCGGTGCTGCGTCCTTCCGGGCAGTCGCAGCAGTGCGGGGCCAGGGGCCGGGTCCTCGGGCCACGGCGGAAGGAGGCTGGATGGCAAGGGACGGACGAGGTGCAGGCCGGTGGTTCGTGGTCCTCGCGGTGGGGATACCGCCGGCCGTGGCCGCGATCGTCATGGCGGTGGTGTTCACGGGGACCGGTGCGCTGGGGCGCGGCCCGCTCCACCGGGCGGTGGACTCCTACCTCGACGCCGTGGGCGGCGAGGGTGCCGTTCCGGTGCGCGGGCCGGACAGCGACTGCCCGAGCGGGCAGGAAGATCCCACGACCACCCTGCGGGGGTTCGCGGCGTCCGCCTTCGGGCACCACATCGTGTCCTCCACCGAGACCGGCGACAGCGCCTCCGTCAACGTGGACCTCGCTCCCGAGGCCGGTGCCCCGATGGCGGTCGTCCTGGACCTGCGCCGTACCGGCGACCGCTGGGACGTCTGTGCCGCCTCCACCGGCCGGGTGCAGATCGACCCGGACCCCTTCTAGCCGCTCCGGGCGGGTGGCCACCCGGTGCCGGGCGGACCACCCGGGGCGGGGGTCCTCTCCCCCGCGACGGTCGCCCCGACCTCGCGCACCGGTCGCGGCGAGGGGAGTTGGGGGCTGCACGGAGTGCGGGACCGCACTACTCCCGAGTCCGGTCGAGGCTCCTGGTAGGCTCACCGACTTCGATCCGCAGCCTTGGTTCTGCGTTCACGCGGCACGGCGGAGGCCGTGCGGTGTCCGGGCCAGGTGCAAGATCCACGCGCACGCGTTGAAAGGTCTTGCTGTGAAGAGGTTCGAGAACGATGAGACGGCGCCGGAAACCGAAGGCGTCCACCTACTGACCGTCGTCAGCCCGCGCAAGGACGAAGGCAACAGCCCGACCGGGGTCGTCGGCCGGTGCCTGGCGCGAGAGTTGCTCGCCCTGGGTCGCCGGGTGCGGGTGCTCGCCGAACCGGACCAGTGCGACGGCTGGCCCGACGCGGTCGAAGTCGTCCGGGGTTCCATCACCCGGCCCCTGGAGTGCACCCGAGCCTTCGACGGCGTCGAGGCCGTGTTCCTCGCCGGTGCCCATCCGTCCACGGTCCGGGAAGCCCTGACGTCGGCGCGGAACGCCGCCGTGAGGAAGATCGTCGTGTTGTCGTCACACGGGCCCGAGTACGAGCAGGCGAACCCGCCGGAGACCTGGTTCTGGCTGGCGATCGAGAGGGCGGTGGAGCGCTCGACCATCCCGTGGACGCACATCCGGCCGTCGGCCGTGATGGGTGCCGTCATCGAGGGGACCTACCCGGCGACGGGGTCTGACTGGTCCGACACCGTCCGCGCCGATGGAGTGGTCCGTGAGGCCTTCCTCAGCGACGGCCACTACCCCTTCATCCATGAGGAGGACCTCGCCGCCGTGGCGGCCGCGGCCCTGATCGGCGATGACTTCACCGGGATGGTCGTCGAGGCGGTGGGCCCGCCGCTGAGCACACGTTCACGCGTACGGAGCATCACCAGCGCCCTCGGCCGCGACATCGCTGCGGTCGAGCTGGCGCCGGACGAGAGTCGGGCGATCTGGCGACGTCGGGGCTGGCCCGGCGGCGCGATCGACGTGACGCTGTACGCCCTGGAGGAGTACGGCGCCCGGTTCGCCGAACTCGCCCGGTGGACGGCCGATCAGCGGCCGTCCGTCGAGGACATCATCGGCCGTCCGATGCGCACCTACGACGAATGGGTGCGCGAGAACATCGACTCGTTCCGCTGACCTCTCAAGCCCCCATCCGACTGCCGGGCCACCGGCCTTCGGCCTCTGGTGGCCCTCGCTCGAAGACCCGGCGGGTAGGTGGGTCGTACGTGGTCGGGTACGCGGCGAGCCGGGCGACGGTTCGCCGTCGGCGATCTTCCGTACGGGCACCAGCGCTCGGGCGCGCGCACGGTGGCGACGGTCGACAGTGGCCCTGATCGCCCTGATCGCGTACTTGATCTCGCGGGTCAGCGCGCCAGGACGGTGTCGGTTCGCTCGGCGCCGGCGTCGAGCACGGCGTCCGGCGCGGTTTCCCCCGGGGCGGACGGTGCGGCGCCGGCGCCCCGCCGGGGGCGCAGGCCGAAGGCGCTGATCGAAGCGGCGACGACGGCCGCCGCGAACGGCACGAGCAGACCGGCCCGGTACCCGTCCAACAGCGCGGCGGGAGTCTCCGCCCGTGTGGCGGACACGCTGACGGCGGTGACCGCGGAGAGCCCCAGGGCGGCGCCGAACTGGAAGGCGGTGTAGAGCAGACCGCCCGCGAGCCCCTGTTCCTCCTCCGCGATCCCCTCCGTGGCCACGATGGTGAGCGGGCCGTACGCGAGGGAGAACGCGAGGCCGAGGATGATCAGGCCCGGGAACATCGCCGCGTAGCTCCAGTCGGCTCCCAGCGGGAGGAACAGCCCGTAGGCGAGCACCGCCAGCAGGAGACCGCCGAAGATCACCTTGGCGTTGCCGAAGCGGTTGACCAGCCACGGGGTGAGCGTCGGCGAGAGGATCGCGTCGACCCCGATGACCAGCATCGCGAAGCTCGTCTGCAGCGTCGACCAGTCGCGCAGTTCCTGGAGGTAGAGCACCACCAGGAACTGGAAGCCGAAGAACCCGGCGGCGAACAGCATCGCCGATAGGTTCGCCCGCACCAGGGAGCCGTTGCGGAAGACGCCCATGCGCACCAGCGGCTCGGTGGAGCGCCGTTCGATGACGAGGAAGGCCACGAGGAACGCCAGCCCGGCCAGCAGGGTGCCGGCGCTGGTGGTGATCCCGGCGTGGGCCGCACGCTCGACGCCCAGCACGATCAGCACGAGGGCAGTGGTGACGGTGAACGCGCCGGCGGCGTCGACCCGCTTGCCGGTTCTGTCCGGGCGTTCCGACTTGGGGACGATGGCGAGGGCGGCGACGAGGATGAGGAAGGAGAGGACGACCGGGGCGAAGAAGACCCACCGCCAGCCGAGGGAGGTGAGCAGTCCGCCGGCGACCAGTCCGATCGTGAACCCTCCGGCGGCGGTGCCCGAGTAGAGGAGCAAGGCCCTGTTGCGCTCCGGGCCCTCGGCGAAGCCCGTCGTGATGATGGACAGGCCCGCCGGGGTCATGAAGGCCGCGGCGACGCCCGTGATGAACCGCGCGACGATCAGCGTCCACCCCTCGGTGGCGAATCCGCCGAGCCCGGAGAACAGTAGGAAGACGGTGAGCCAGAAGACGAACATCTGACGGCGTCCGAACAGGTCGGCCGCCCGTCCGCCGAGGAGCATGAAGCCGCCGTAGCCGAGTACGTAGGCGCTCATGACCCACTGCAGCTCACCGGTGGAGAGTCCGAGGTCGGCGCGGATCGACGGCAGCGCCACATTGAGCATGGCGACGTCGATGCCTTCGAGGAAGATCGCGCCGCACAGCACGAGCAGGACGCCCCACTTGCGCGCGTCCAGTCCGCTCGAAGTACTCAAGGCAGTCATGACGATGAAGTCCTTCCGGATTGGTGGGTGTTGGTGATGCGTCAAGCCTTCGCCACGTGCCCGTCGGGAACAACAGCGATGATCGCAACGTTCGGACAGCCGGGCTTACCGATCCATCTCCCAGGCGATTTCCGGAGACCTACGTGGACCAGAACGAACTCGATTGCTTTCTCGTCCTCGCCGAGGAACTGCACTTCGGCCGGACCGCCGCCCGCCTGCGTCTCTCCCGCGCCCGGGTGAGTCAGCTCATCCAGAAGCTGGAGCGCCGCGTGGGAGCTCCCCTGTTCACGCGCACGAGCCGTAGCGTGGCGCTCACCGGTCTGGGCAGCCGCCTTCGCGAGGACCTCGAACCCCACTACCGCGGCATCGAGAGCGCCCTGGCGCGCGCCGTTGCGTCGGCACGCGGCATCGAGGGAGTCCTGCACGTCGGCTTCTCCACGCCCCTGGCCGGAGAAATGGTGATGAAGGCGACCGACAAGCTGCGGGCCACCCACCCCGAACTCGTCGTCGAGGTGTGCGAGGTACCGCTCTCCGATCCGTACGGAATGCTTCGGAGAGGTGATTTCGACCTTCAGCTGACGGAATTCCCGGTGTTCGAGCACGATGTGACCCGCGGACCGACGCTCCTCGCCGAGGGCAGGGTGCTGGCCGTTTCCGTCGGGCATCCCCTGGCCGGACGGGACTCGGTGACGCTTGAGGACTTGGCGGGTGTGCCGTTGCTGACGATCGCCGGAGACGTTCCGGACTACTGGCTGGAGCATCGGACGCCGACGCGCACCCCCAGCGGCAGGCCGATCGGGCGGGGCCCGTCCATCACCAACTTCCAGGAGGCGCTGACGCTCGTCGCGGGCGGCAAGGGGGCTTGGCTGGCGGGGGCCCACGTCGCGCTGTACCACGGTCGACCCGGCGTCTCCTACGTCCCTGTGGAAGGGGACAACCCTCTGGCGTACGGCCTGATGTGGCGCTCCGGTGGCAGCAGCCGGGTGACGGAACTCTTCGGCCGCACGGCACACGCGATCGCTCGGGACATGGCGCCCGCCGCTCCTGGGAGCCCGATGCTCGTCTGACCGCGCGACAGCAGCTGTCGGCCCGACTCCGGATCCCACCCTCCAAGCCGGTCATCGCCGAGACTCCGTGTCCTCAGCTGTCCGTGTCGCCCCTCGCGTCGACTCGGGTCCCGGGCCGGGTCGCGGACCACCCGCGATGAGTTGCCCAAGCCCTGGCGAGGGGGGACGGTGTGGTGTTTCCTTGAAGGGACCCCTCCGGGCGGACACCATCGATCCGAACGCAACCCCCGCTCCTCCCGGCTGAGTTCGCCGGACGTCCGTCCAGTCGGGGTGAAGAGCGCGGTACGGCAGCACGGCCGGACATGACGACGCCGGTAGAGCCGGTGTGACGGAAGCCAAGCCGATGGGGGACTCCATGACCGCCGTCCACAACGTCCCGGACATCCTGTCCCAGGAATTCGCCGACAACCCGTACCCGACCTACAGCGCCCTGCGCGAGAACACTCCCCTGCTCTGGCACGAGGCGACGCAGAGCTACCTGATCTCGCGCTACGAGGACGTGGCTCGGGCCTTCAAGGACAAGGAGTCGCTCTTCACCACGGACAACTACGCCTGGCAGGCCGAGCCCGTGCACGGGAAGACCCTTCTCCAGCTGAGCGGGCGCGAGCACTCCACCCGGCGGGCTCTGGTGGCTCCCGCCTTCCGCGGCAACGAGCTGCGGGAGAAGGTCCTTCCGGTCATCGAACGCAACGCGCGTGAGCTGATCGACGGGTTCCGCGCCGCCGGCTCCGTCGATCTGGTGAGTGGCTTCGCGTCCCACTTCCCCATCTCGGTCATCGCCGACATGTTCGGGCTGGACCGGTCCGGGCACGAGCAGATCGGCGGTTGGTACCGGGCCTTCGTGGCGTTCACGGCCAACCTGTCCGGTGATCCCGAGTGCGCGGCGGCCGGCGTCCGGGCACAGGCCGAGTTCGCCGCGTACATGCTGCCGATCATCAGCGACCGGCGGAAGAACCTCGGTGATGACCTACTGTCCGCGCTCTGCACCGCCGAGGTGGACGGGGTGCGCATGAGCGACGAGGACATCAAGGCCTTCTGCAGCCTGCTGCTCACCGCGGGTGCCGAGACCACGGACAAGGCCATCGCCGGCCTCTTCTCGAACCTCCTGGCCAACCCCGACCAGCTCGAGGCCGTACGAGAGGACCGCGGACTGATCGACCGGGCCTTCGCGGAGACACTGCGCTACAGCCCGCCGGTGCACATGATCATGCGTCAGTCCGCCACCGAGGTCCTGACGAGCGGGGGCACGATTCCCGCCGGCTCCACCGTCACCTGCCTCATCGGAGCAGCCAACCGTGATCCGGGGCGCTACAAGGCCCCGGACCGCTTCGACATCTTCCGCGACGACCTCACGGCGACCACCGCCTTCTCCGCGGCAGCGGACCACCTGGCGTTCGCGCTCGGGCGGCACTTCTGCGTCGGCGCGCTACTGGCCAAGGCCGAGGTGGAGACCTCTGTCAACCAACTCCTCGACGCCATGCCGGGCGTTCGGCCCGCCGACGGCTACGACCCCGCCGAGCAGGGGGTCTTCACCCGTGGGCCGAAGTCCCTGCTGGTGGAGTTCACACCGACCCCTGCCGCAGGATGCGTACCCTGACGGTTGCCTCCGGAAGGTGTGCCCGGAACGGCTCACCGTGGACCGTTGCCGGTCGCCGGTGGCGGGCTCCTGGTGGCCATCGCTTCGAAGGGCATTTCGGTCCACCGCGGCAGTTCCCCCCGGCGGTCAGCGCGCCTACGGCGGTAGTAGGCGACCGTGACCGCGGCGAGCAAGGGCCCCCAAGCGAGCAGCGGTACGTAACAGATCACCAGGGCCCACTTGCCCGGTCCACTCGTCGGTAACCACTCGCCGTTGCTGTTCAGCGGCGGCACGAAATGGAAGAAGTGGTTGAGCGTGGCATAGGCGCACAGCGCGGTGACCGCGACGGCGCCCGCTGCGGCGGGGATGACGGCAGCGCGTATCGGGATGCGTCTGCCACCCAGCCATGGGATCCGGCGCGGGATCACCTCGCCCCACGGGCGAATCAGCCCGAGCGTGAGCAGCGCGAGGCACTCCGAGATCATGGTGAGCATCAGGATGTACGGCCGTTCCCATGCTTGCCAGTGGTGTTCGCCGTACCAGTCCGGGAATTCCACCACCAAGGCGATCCTCCACAGCCCCGAGGGCAGTACGGCCAGTGGTACGGCGTGGGCCGCGACCTCGGCCCAACGGGGCACGTTCGGCAGCCGCCGAACACCGGTTCCGCCGTCCGTGGTCGTTCGGGCATCCTGTTGCACTGTGCCTCGTCCCCCTCATGCGTACGCGTCGCGCCGCCGACTTGCGTGCCACCGCCGAGCGGTCCGCGCGGACGGGATCTCGTCCGGGTGCGGGCCGCCTCTGGAGCAACGAGCCGCGTGCCCGGCCGAGTTCGTCGGCTGCGGAGTTCCACCAGGCGAACTCAGTCCAAGGCTGCACGTCGGCGCGCTCCGCCGCATCAGCCATCGGATGCGGTCCGGTTCCCCCGCACGGGGGACGGGTCACGCCCTGGTGTGCAACCGGAGTTGGGGCCCCATTCGTTGGGCGTCGGGTTCCACGGGGTGCGGGCGGCCAGGAGCCGACGCACGGGTCACCGGGCGTGCTCATGCACCGTGACGGGTCGGCGCGCCGATGAGCCGGTACCTCAGCCGTATCAGATCGGGGAGTTCGGCCACATGCCTGAACCGGTCCAGCAGGAGGGAAATACGGTGGTCGTCCCCGTTCCGCACGGCTGCGGCGATGGCGTCGACAAGCTGGGAAGAGTCCTCGGGCATGCGCGAAGACCTGCCCCGGTGATCACCGGCTTACGCCTGGTGAAGGCGGCCGGTCGGGGCAAAGTGACCGCCCGCCCCTGACAGCGATCACGACGGCCCGACCACGATCTGCCGACGGGCGGAGCCCCAGACCTCCTCGAACTCGTCAGAGGTCAACTCCTCGGCGTCATGGCCTTCCCACTCGGAGACCGGCAGTTCTGCTGTGATCCCGAACCTGCTGTCGTACCCGTCGAGGCAGCCCGTGTCACACGCCTGCTGCCATTCGGTGAGGGACGCGGCCGCGATCGGGGTCAGCTGCGGCCCTTCGAGTTCGACCTGCCGGGTGACCCACCCTTCGGCGTCGACCTCGAAGTAGAACCAGACGTCTTCCTCGTCCCAGTGGCAGCGCATCCATGTAGTCACCAGCCCATGATGACGGCGTGCGCCGCCCGCTCACCGGTGGACGCTTCGGGACCGTGATGGAGGATCACGCACCGCCGGACAGCGCTGTCGCCCGGTGCGGGTCGGGCCGTGGAGGAAGCCCGTCGCATCACCTTTTCGAGTGGGGCGATGGCACACGGCCCACCACGGCTCGCCGACCAGCCGGACGGCACGTCCGTCGAAGTCACCGGGCCGGCTCTCGGAGGACCACCGCTGCCCGGTGGTGCACCATGGCGGGGGCTCCAACGGTGGGGTTCCGGTGCGGAGGAGGCTGTGATGCTCGAATGGAAACCGGTGCACCCGGGCCGCCGTCCCGTTCCCGACACCACAGCGACTTCCTCCGTGTGGGCGCTGACGACCGCGGCGGCGCTGGCCGTCGTGATGGCCTTCAACCTCCTCGGGTGGCAGGGCGGCACCACCGCGGGCCTCGTCGTCCTGTCGCTCGTGGTCGCCCTGACCAGCACCGGCGCCCGCCTCGCTGCCGCGCCCGGTACCGCGCTGCTCTGCTGGGCGATCCTCAACGCCTTCGGCGCCCCGCCCATCGGGGAGCTCACCTGGGCCGCCCCCCACGACCCCGCCCGCATCATCTGCCTGCTCGTGGCCGCCACCACCGGCACGGCGGCAGCCCGCATCACCCATGCCCGCGCCGCCTACCGCCGACTGGACCAGTGACCCGGGCTCCGCGTGCGGCCGGTCGGGTCACGTGAACGGTGCCCGGTCCGGCGCGGTGGCGAGGAGCGCGGTGCCCCGGGCCGGCCGGATACCGCTGGATGGGGGCGCTGAACGCGGTCAGGAGCGGCTTCCTCTCGCCCATGGCGGGCATGGATGCCGTGGAGCACGGGGCGCGGCCGTCGGTGGGACGTGGGGCCGGCAACGGTCCCCTTCGGCGAGCGGAACTTCGAGGATCCGGAGGGTGCGGGCCCGGCAGGTTCGGTTCGGTGAGGCCGGGAGGGCTCTGAGCTGCGTGGCGCTCGGTACTCAGTACGATGAAGGGCACTTCACCTGAGACCTCGATACCCCGGACGGGAGGCTTGAGCATGATGGCCCGGCACAGTAAGGACGGCGCATCGCCCTCGCGGCGGGGGCAGGGCGAGTTGGAGGCGCAGGTTCTTGCCGTGCTCGGTACCGCCCCGGGGCCGGTGCCCGTCGCGTGGGTGCAGGAGCGCCTGCCCGGCGGGTTGGCTTACACGACGGTCTTCACGATCCTGACCCGCCTGCACGCCAAGGGGGCCGTGGAGCGTGCGCGCGCCGGTCGCTCCTTCGAGTGGGTGCGGGTGGCCGACGAGGCGGGGCTCGCGGCGCTGCGGATGCGCAAGGTCCTGGACGGCGAGGCCGACCGGGAGGCGGTGCTGGCGAGTTTCGTCACGTCGTTGTCCCCCGGTGACGAGGACCTGCTGCGGGGTTTGCTCGCGCAGGTGGACGAAGAGGGAGAGCGCTGAACTCCGATGGGGGTCTTCGTCTTCCTGCCCTTGGTGCTGCCGCTCACCGCGTGGCCCATCGCCCGGCTGGCCGAGCACCATCTCCATCCGCGGAGCGCGACCCGGCTGCTGACCGCCATCGCGGTCGTTCTGGCGGCGTGCAGCACGCTGTGCCTGGCGTTGCTGATGGTCGTCGGGACCGCGCAGTTGCCCGGGAACCCTCTGCCCGACGGTTGGTCCGATCCGGAGGTGCGCGCGGCGTTGCCGTACGACGAGGTCGCGGGGAAGGTGGCCATCCCCGTGTTGCTCGGCGCTCTCGCCGGCTGCGCGTCGATCACGTGGCACCACTTCCACGTGTGGCGTGTGGCCCGGCGCGCTCTTGCCTCCCTGCCGGACCGGACTGTGGCCGTACTGCCCGACGACGCGGCCTTCGCCTTCGCGTTGCCCGGACGGCGTGATCGGATCGTGGTGAGCACCGGCATGTTGGCGGAACTCGACGGGCCTGAGCGGCGGGCCCTGTTCGCTCACGAGCGGGCCCATCTGGACGCCCGTCACCACCGGTTCCTGTTGGCCGCGCGGCTGGCGGCGTGCGCCAATCCGTTCCTGCGTCCTTTGTACGCGTCGGTCGCCTACACCACCGAGCGGTGGGCCGACGAGGAGGCGGCGTCGGTGACGGGGAGCCGTCGTGGTGTTGCCCGGGCCGTGGCCAAGGCGGCTCTGGTACGGGTGAGTGCTCCCGGCCGGGCCCTCGCGCACTTCGCTGCGGCGGGTCCGCTGCCGCGGCGGGTGGCCGCGCTTTTGGCTCCTGGGCCGGCGGCGTCGCGCCGGCCGCCGGTCTTCACGGCCGCGGGTCTCGCCGTGTGGGGCGCTGCCGCCGGTACGGCCGCCTCCGCCCTGTCGTCGGCGAACTCGGCGATCACGCTGTTCTTCGTCCTCAAGGCCGCGACCCCGCTGTAAGGAGCGCGGTCCCCGGCCCCTACAGCGGGGCCGGGGGCCGGGGGTCGGGCGGGGGCCTCGACGCGTCCGAAGACGGCCCCCACCTGTTTCCCATGCCCGGTGTGCGACGCGGGCCTTCGTTCTCCTGTGCTCAGAGGTCGAATTCGTGGGGCGGCAGGTCGAGGATGTAGCAGGCCTCTCGTACGACGGCCTGCTCGGTCTTGTCGAAGTCGCCGTCCGCGCCGCCGATGACGATGCCGATCTGGATGACCGCGCGGGCCTCGGCGGGCTTCTTCTTGGCCTTGGCGACCTCTTGCAGGACGGCGACCTTGCCGAAGTCGAAGTCCGCCGCCAACTTGTCGAGGTTCGCGTCGAAGCGACGCTGAAGGTCGACGGCGTCAAAGTTCTGCAACACCTCGTTGTTGGCGATGAGTTGTGCCACCCGGCGGCGTTCGGAAGGGTCGATGGTGCCGTCGGCCGCGGCGACCAGAGCGCACATCGCCATGCTCGCGTCGCGGAACGCACCGCTCTTGAGGTCGTTCTTCTTCGCCACCAGCTGGGTCTGCATCGTCGATGCGGATTCCTTGATCCGGTCCCACAGTGCCATGCCCACTCCGTAATCCTCGAACGGCGGTATCGGGCCGGTGCCCGAACCCATCATGTTTCTACAACTCTGTAGAAGCTACCAGTAGGGAGGAACGGAGACCTCACCACCCTGACAACCAATTCCGGAAGTCCGAGGAAAACCCCTTGCCCAATGGTCAAGAAGTGTTGACCATTGGGGACATGCCTACCGATGACCTTCCCGAGACGTTCCACGTCACCACCGACGAGCAGCTGCGCGCCGTTTCCAATCTCACCCGCCACCGGATCATGGCCGTGCTCCGCTTCGAGCCCGCGACGATCACGCAGATCGCCGAGCGGGTGGGCCTCGCGAAGGGGAGTTCCAGCTACCACGTACGACTCCTCGAACGGGCCGGCCTGGTGAAGGTGGTGCGGACGCGAAAGGTCCGGGGGGTCACCGAGCGGTACTACGCGATGGCCGCGCGGTCGATCGCGCTGCCGGATCCGGGCGAGGGAGGGCCGGACGTGCTGATGCGGCACGCGGTGGCGGACCTGGAGGCATCGCCGGTGGATGGCGAGCGACACGTACGGATGGCTCATCTGCGCCTCACCGAGGAGCAGTTCGCGGAGTTGGGGGCGCGGCTGCAGGCACTGGCGGACGAGTACCGGGAACTGTCCGATCCCTCACTGCCGGACGCCTCGCTCGTCTTCGCGCTGTTCCACCCGGCACGGCGTGAGCAGGCCGAGGGGGACGCCAAGTGACCCGAGGAATGACGAAGTTGCCGGCCGGGTTCGGACGGCTGTGGACCGCGCAGACGGTGTCCTCGCTCGGCGACGGGGTATCGCATGCCGCGCTGCCGCTACTCGCTTTGATGTTGACGCGGGATCCGATGGCGCTCGCCGTCGTCACGGCCTCCGGGACACTGCCGTGGCTGCTCTTCGGGGTGCTCGGCGGTGCGCTGGTGGATCGCTGGGACCGGCGGCGCACGATGTGGGTCGCGGACGCGGTGCGTGCGGTGCTGCTCGCGATACCGGCGGCAGCGGCCGCGCTCGACGTGCTGAGCATTCCGCTGCTCGCCGCCGTCGCCTTCCTGCTCGGCCTCGGCGGACTCTTCTTCGACACGGCCGCCACGGCCTATCTGCCGGATCTCCTCGGCCGTGACCCCGCGCTCCTCGAACGCGCCAACTCCCGCCTGCGCGGGGCCCAGACCACCGCGTCCGGCTTCGTGGGCCCGCCCCTGGGCAGTGCGCTGCTCGCGTTCGGACGGGCGGTTCCGCTGCTCTTCGACGCGCTGTCGTTCGCACTCTCCGCACTGCTCGTCCGGTCGCTGCCCGCCACGCCCCGGCCCTCACCGGAGGCCCGCGCGTCGCTCCTTCGGCAGGCGAGGGCCGGGGCCTCGTACGTCTTCCGGGATCGGTTGCTGCTGGGGCTCGCACTCCGTCCGGCGGTCGGGAACGTCGCCTTCCTCGCGGTGGAGACCGTACTCGCCCTCTTCGCGCACGACCGCCTCGGCATCGACACCTTCGGCTTCGGCCTGCTCCTGACGGCGGAGGCCACCGGCGGCCTGCTCGGCGCGGGAGTCGCCTCCTTCCTCGGCCGACGACTCGGCACCGGTACTGCGCTGACCTGCACGGCAGCGGTCGAGGGGGTTGCCATCCTGGGGCTTGCCGCCGCCCCGAACCCGTACGTGGCCGGGCTCGCGCTCGCCGTATGCGGGGCGGGCATGGGCGCCACGATGGTGCTCGCGCCCTCCCTCCGGCAGGCGATCGTCCCGGCCCGGCTGATGGGTCGCGTCGCCTCCACCTCCCGCATGCTCGCCATGTGCGCCGCCCCGTTCGGCGCCTTCCTCGGCGGCTGGCTGGCCACCACGTACGACGTACGCACCCCGCTCTACGCCGCCGCCGCACTCCTCCTCACCATGACCGCCGTCACATCGACCATGACCACCAACCGGCGGGTCGAGGCGGCGCTGCGTGCCGTCGCGCCGCCCGATGATCCTGAGCACCCGGAATCCCGGATCCCCGTTCAGGGGGCCGCCGTGTAGACCGCGTTCCCCGCGTCGCGTAGCGGTGGTGGAGCCGGCGGGTGGCCCGTCGGCCGGGTGCCGGTGCCCCACGACCGCGTACGGGCGCCCGGACGTGTGGACCCCGGAATCGGCTGATCCCGTACGGCCCGGCACGGTCTCACCTGTGGTCGAACAAGGGATGATGCTCGGCATGACGTTCGAACATCCCGCCGAAAAGAACGAGGACGGCCGCGTCGGTCCGTTCGAGAGGCTGGCCGAGCTGGCCTCCAACTTCACGAGTTCGGCAGTCTTCTTCACGGTGTGCGTGGCCCTGGTGGTCAACGTCGTGGTCGTGCACGCCCTCCACCTGTCCCAGAGCTGGCAGCACCTGGCGGGCGACGCCGTGGCCTCCGTCGCCCTGCTCCTGCTGGCCCTGCTGAAGAACTCCGAACGGCGGGCCGAGCACGCCATCCAGCGCAAGCTGGACGCCATCGCCGCCGCGCTACTGGAACAGCATTCGGGTGAACCCGGCACGGCGCACGAGGAACTGAGGAAGGCCATCGGGATCGAGGAACGTCAGTAGGAGCGACCTCGCCCGCCGGGTGACCGTCCGGAGCTCGAACACGACCATCGGCAGCCGCGGGAGCTGCGATCCGTGATCGCGCGCGGAATCGCCCGTGGCCGCCTTCCGCAGCACCCTTCAGCGAGGGCGTTCACGAGTCGGCTGCGGGCCGACGTTCGGTCCGCCCGTGTGCGGCATCCGGGCGTAGCCCTCGGGCGGCTCGGGCAGCGCGTCCGCGCAAGCCGTCGAACAGGCGTTGACCAGCAGGGGCAGAACGTCAGAGCCGGACGTCCGTAGTGAGATCCAGACCTGGCGGAGGTTCACACCCCGGACGGGGTGGGCGCAGACGCTGCACGCGCGGATCGCCGCGGCACCCCGTACACCCGGGTCGAGGTCTTCAAGGTCGACGGCTTGAGCGGTGGCTGCCACGGCGGGCAACGGTGGAAACGGCGGCCGGCGCTTGCGGTTCCCGTAGAGGGCACGGGTGCTCACGGTTGGCTCACAGTAGTGCTGCCCGGTCCCGCCACGGCGGGGCCGTCACCGGAAGCGGGCGGCCGGGCCGTCCGCGTGGCGGTCGGCGTTCCCGGGTTCCGGTGACGGGGCGGGGCCCCCGAGAGGGGTGGGGGCCCCGCGGTTCAGCAGGCGCGGTAGCGGTAGCCCCGCGCGCCGGCGGCGGAGACGTCGAGGTCACGCTGCACGATCGCGAGCTTCGATCCCCAGGCGGAGCAGGCCCGGTCGTAGCCGGCGTTCTCGTACTCGATGACGAACACGCGGTTGGCGTAGGCCTTCGCGAAGTCCCCGCACTCGTTGTACTGGCCGCACTCCTCGGCGACGGCGAAATCGAAGCCGATCTTCGTCCGGTCGGAGAGCATCTCGGCCGTGTTCTTCTGGCCGATGGCCAGGCCCTCGGCGTGTGCCCGGTCGGCGAGGAGCTTCGCGAAGGCCGCGTTGTGCGCTTGGGTCAGGCGGCCCCCGGAACGGGAGAAGGAGTCCAGATTGTCGGGCTCCACTGCCTGGAAGCCGCTGCGCGCACACCCCTTGATCCAGTCTCCGACGACCCTGGCGAGCCGGTTTCGCTTGTCGGCCGTGGAGGTGTCGAGGAGCGCCTCGCCCCAGCCCTCGTCGAGAACGGGACGCTTGGCGGTGTCGCGCAGCACCAGGTCGGGATGGTTCTTCTGCCACCAGCCGAGGGCATCGGGCTGGGCCTGGAAGGCGTTGACGTAGCAGATGTTGTACAGGCCGGGGGCGGGCCGGTCGGAGCGGTCGCGGGAGACTGCTTTCACGCCCTTCGGGGGCGTGTACGCGGCCCCGATCTGGTAGTCGAAGGACGCGTTGGCCGCCGGGAGCCGTGGGGCGGCGCTCTGTCCGGCGGAGGCCTGCGAAAGGGTCAGGCCCGCTCCGACGGCCAGGACGATGCCCGTCGCGCCGGCGGCCAGGGTCGACTTGCGACGCAGGAAGGGGGTTGCGGAATGCTTCGGCACACGTTCTCCAGTGCGAGGTGCGATGAGGTGTTCGCATCCTGCGCCAGTGATCGTGAGGAATTCATGAGGCGGGGCCCCGACCGGGCACCGGACCCGCTCCGTGGGCCGGACGCTGGTCCCGGCGGTCGGGGGAGAGACGGACCAGCGTGCCGCCTCCGGGGCGGAGGTCGGCGGTGAGGGCGCCGCCGTGCGCGGTGGCGATCTCGGAGACCAGGGACAGGCCGATGCCGGTGCCGCCGCCGGGCGAGCGGAATCGTTCCGTCAGAGCGGGCAGGTCGGCGGCCCCGATGCCGGGGCCCCGGTCCGCCACCACCACGGTCGCGCCCCGGACCATGACGTGCACCTCCGCACTACCCGGGGGGTCGCCGGGAACGCGGCCGTGCCGCAGGGCGTTGTCGAGGAGGTTGCGCACGGGCGATCCGCACGAGAGCCGGATCCGCGGTGACGACGGAAGCGTCGAGAGAGGTCGTCAGGACGTGCCGACCGGCCGACAGTTCGTCGCAGGTCTGCTCGACCAATTGATCGAGCCTGAGTGGCACCGCGCGCAGCGCGTCCCGATGGGCCGCCTGCAATCGGCCGCGCGTGAGGACGTTCTCCACTACGTCGGCGAGGCGTTCGGTGGCTCGCCGGATCCGCGGCAGATGGGGGTCGAGGCCCCGGGGGTCCGCGCCCGCGACGTCGACCGAGCTGCGCATGACCGCCACCGGGGTCCGCAGCTCGTGGGCCGTGTCGGCGAGCGTGCGCTCCTGGGCCTCCAGCGACTCCCACGCCGGGCGCAGGCTGCGCCCCGAGAGCAGGTGGCCGGTGCCGGCCGCCAGGGTGGTCAGCAGTCCCGCTCCGACGAGTACCGACATGACGAGCCGGTCGTGCTCGGCCATGCGGTGGGCCGGATCGCCGGCGACCACGACCGCGCCCCGCACCTCCTGCGTCTCGTCATGGTGGAAGGGTCGGGCCAGCAGGTAGGCGGTGCCGCCCCGGACGTCCGGCACCTCGGCGCGGACGGGGCCGGCGGGAGGATTCGCGCCGCGCCGCCGTGCGGCGGAGTAGTGACCGGGAGGACATGCTAAACAAGCCATGGCCAAACCATGACCATTGGTGGTCGCCGCTGGTCCTCGGTGGTCGCCGTCGCCGGCCTCGGCCCGTTCGGTCACGACCGCGTGACCGGAGCACGGTGGGCGACAGGCGGGTGGACGGGCCGAATTCGTTGCGGCTCGCGTCGAACGGGTTGGCGGTGGGCAGGCATGCCACAGCCCTGGGAAGACGTTTCGGGCGTCTTCCCAGGGCGTGGAGCCGATCATTCGAGCCGTTCCGGCCGGTCGGGTCAGCGCCTAACCGCCCGGCCGGCCCGTCACAGCTTGGCGAGCGTACAGGCGGTCTGCGCGAGGGCCGGCGGCACCGACGAGACGTTCATCAGGATGAGGCGGCACAGCAGCTGGTCGGCCGGCAGGCCCGAACCCCCCACGGTGCAGGCCAGGTTGGTGTCCGTGCTGGAGTAGCCGGCGGCCGCGAGGTACGCCGTGCAGTCGCTGGGAGCGGCCTGGGCCGCCGGGGCCGCGATGACCACGGCGCCCGCCATCGCCATGGCCGTCACGGCGGCGGCGGCGAGGCGGGTACGAAGGGTGCGCTTCATGATTCCTCCCGAGGACAAACGAATTGACCGAACCCGGAAGACGATCCTCCGGGGACGATTAGAGAGTAGAGGAATATTCCAGGCGAAAGTCCGGAAAGAGCGGACCCAATTATCGCCGGCCACCTCAATGGAAAGGAAATGGCCGCAGGATCGACCTGGCGCCGGGACATTCTCCTGGGGCGCACGCAGCGGATCGACGGCAACGTTGCGATCGATGGGCCGGATCCGGCGCTTCTTGGCGACGCTCTGGCAGTAATTGGTCTTTATGTGACCCGCGTTCGACGATCGAAGATCAGTCAGCTTGGCCGAAAACATGCCAGCGGAACGGTACTCGCCCAGGCGCCGCAGCAGCACGGATGGTCTCAGGATTCTCGTCCACGAACCGAAATCCTCGCGCTCCCCGCCGGCCCGCACCGACAAACGTTACCGGATCCGGGCTGACGGAGCAGGAAATGCGGGACGAGAAGTGCGCCGAGCGCATACGGGGGCGCAATTGAATTCCACGCGGACAGGAAATTAATCGAACCACCCCTCGCGTTCCGGGGCGGCGCGGCGCGGGGCCGAGGTGGCCGCGAGTACGGGAACCCCGTTGCCCGCACCGGAGCCGATGGGCGCCCGGCGGTCCGTCAGCGGACCGCACTCCGGGCCTCTTGCGCGCGCACGCGGGGGCTCCCGGACCGGGCACACCTCCGCCTCCCACTC
This sequence comes from Streptomyces sp. Isolate_45, assembly GCF_024721315.2. Lineage (GTDB taxonomy): Bacteria > Actinomycetota > Actinomycetes > Streptomycetales > Streptomycetaceae > Streptomyces. The sequence continues at coordinate 44,153 of NZ_JANFAK020000002.1, read as the reverse complement.
CCCGTCCCGCCATGCGGAACAGAATGGTCCAGGATGCGGACGGCGGTTGCACATGCCCGAACGGCGCCGACAGGATACGGCCATGGCCCCCGTCCTCGTTTCGCGTCGTCACGTAGATCTGCTGCGTGTCTCGACCATGCTGTGTCGGGCCGACCGCTTCCGTACGCACGGCTGTTGATCCGCTGATCCGCCGCACCTGAAGCCGTACGGAAAACCCCGCGCATAGCCGCGCCTCCGTTCCACCCTTCCTCCTGCCCGTGTACACGTGCCACCGCCCGTACGGCGGCGACACGTGCCACGCCGCTGCTTCGACGAGGTCCTCCCATGCCCGAAAACCCACTCCGGCTCCACTGGTTCCTGCCCACGGGCGGGGACGGTCGCGACCCGGGCGGCGTCACCGCCGTCCAGGGCCGCAGCCGGGCCGCCACCCGCCGGCCCGCCGACATCCCGTACCTGACCCAGGTGGCCCGCGCCGCCGAACAGGCCGGCTTCCACTCCCTGCTGACACCGGTGGGGCTCGGCTGCGTGGACCCATGGATCCTCACGGCCGCGCTCGCGCAGCACACCACCCGCATCGGCTTCCTGGTGGCGTTCCGCGCCGGCTTCGCCAGCCCGACCCTGATCGCCCAACAGGCCGATGCCTTCCGGCGTTTCGCGGGAGGCAGGATCGCGCTGAACGTGGTGACGGGCGGCGACCCGGCCGAACAGCGCGCCTACGGGGACCACGTCGAGCACGACGAGCGCTACGCCCGCACCGAGGAGGTGATGTCGGTGCTCAGGTCGCTGCTGGACGGCAAGACGGTGGACCACCACGGGACACACCTGCGGATCGAGGGGGCACGGCTCACCGGCGCCGAACCGCTCCACCCTGTGACCCTGTACTTCGGCGGGGCCTCTCCCGCCGCAGAGGCGGTCGCCGCCCGGCAGGCCGACGTACAGCTCCTCTGGGGCGAGCCGCCGGCAGCCCTGGCCGTACGGATCGCCCGGTTGAAGGAGTTGGCCCGGGCCGCCGGCCGCACCGTACGGTTCGGACTGCGGCTGCACGTCATCAGCCGCGACACCGCCGCCGAGGCGTGGTCGGAGGCGAACCGGATCCTTGCGGGGTTCGACCCCGAGGCCGTGCGGGCGAGCCAGGAACGGTTCGCCACCATGGACTCCACCGGGCAGGCCCGGATGACCGCGCTGCACGGCGGGGCCACGGACGCCGCCCGGCTCACCGTGGCACCGAACCTGTGGGCGGGCATCGGCCTGGTCCGCGAAGGAGCCGGGACGGCGCTGGTCGGCTCGCACGACGAAGTGGCCCATCGTCTCGCCGAGTACCGGGACCTCGGCATCGACGAGTTCGTCCTCTCCGGCTACCCGCACCTCGAAGAGGCCTACCGGGTGGGCGAGGAAGTGGCTCCGCGACTGCGCGCCCTGACCGGGACGGAGGCCACGTGACCGCCCTCGCGACAGCGTCCGAGGTGTCGGCGCGGCCACCTCGGCCCGGTCCGGGCGCTCCTGGTTCCGCGTCGCGGCGACGGGAGCGGCTGCGTGACGCGCTCCGCTGGGGCGCGCTGCGGATCGCGGCCCTCGCCGTACTGCTCGCCGCCTGGCATGCGGTCGTCGTCGCCGAGGTGTGGCCTCGGGTCCTGGTGCCCTCGCCCGGGGACGTATGGCGGCAGTTCATCCTCGCTTCCACCGTTCACGACGGGGTCCGCGGCTACGGCGGCCACCTGCTGATCGAGCACCTGGGGGTCAGCCTGGGGCGGATCGGCACCGGCTCGGCGTACGCCGTACTGGCGGGCGTGCCGCTGGGGCTGCTGATCGGTACGGTCCGGCCGCTGGCCGTCGTACTCGAACCCGCGGTGACGTTCCTTCGGACCCTGCCGCCGCTCGCCTACCTCTCACTGCTCGTCATCTGGTTCGGTATCGACGAGGCACCGAAGATCTGGCTGCTGGTGATCGCCGCGCTGCCGCCCATCGCGGCGGCCACCGCCGCTGCCGTCCGTACGGTTCCCGGCCAACTCGTCGAGGCGGCGCGGGCCCTGGGCTCGGGTCCGGTGGCGCTACTGCTGTCCGTACGGCTGCCCTCCGCGCTGCCCGAGATCCTGACGGGTGTCCGCATAGCCGTCGGGGTCGCGTACACCTCGGTGGTCGCGGCGGAGACCATCAACGGCGTGCCCGGAATCGGCGGCATGATCCGCGACGCGCAGCGCTACAACCAGACGGCTCTGGTGATCGCGGGCATCCTCGCGATCGGACTGTCCGGGATCGTTCTGGACTCGCTCCTGCGGCTCGTCGAGCGGATGGCGGTGCCCTGGCGTACTCGCGCCTGATGGTCCTGCCCTCCCTCCTTGCCTCTTCTCCCCTTCCTCCCCGCTTCCCCCCTTTTTTCGTCGTCCGACTTCAGACCGGAGATCTCCCGTGCCCGCATTCACCTCCCGCCGCACCTTCCTGCTCGCTGCCGCCGTCGCCCTGACGGCCTCCGTCACCACCGCGTGCGGGGGTGGCGCAAGTGCCACGGGAGGCGGCGCGGGGAAGACCACCGTACGGATCGCCTACCAGGCGATACCCAACGCGGACCTCGTGGTGAAGAACCAGAGGCTGCTGGAGCAGGCCCTGCCCGACGTCGAGGTGAAGTGGGTGAAGTTCGAGTCCGGGGGTGATGTGAACACGGCCGTCATCGCGGGTGCCGTGGACCTGGGCCTGGCGGGGTCCAGTCCGGTCACCAAGGGACTGTCCGCGCCGCTGAACATTCCGTACAAGGTGGTGTGGATCCACGATCTGATCGGGGACAACGAGGCGCTCGTCGCAAAGGCCGGGATCGGTTCGGTGAAGGACCTGGCGGGCAAGAAGGTGGCCACCCCCTTCGGATCGACGGCCCACTACTCGCTCCTCGCCGCGCTGACCGCCGCCGGTGTCGAACCGTCGGCGGTGCAGACCATCGACCTCCAGCCGCAGGACGCGCTCGCCGCGTGGAAGCGGGGGGACATCGACGCCGCGTACGTGTGGACGCCGACCCTGGGCGAGTTGACCAAGGACGGCAAGGTGCTCGTCAGCAGCCGTGAGCTGGCGAAGCAGGGCAAGCCCACCGCCGACCTCGGGGTGGTGACCAACGCGTTCGCGGCCGAGCATCCGGAGGTGGTCACCGCCTGGATCAAGGCACAGGACCAGGCCGTCGCCCAGGCACGTACCGCACCGGACCAGGCCGCGAAGTCCATCGGCGCCGAACTCGGGCTGCCGACGGAGGAGGCGAAGCGGCAGTTGTCGGAGCTGGTGCTGCTGAGCGCGAAGGAGCAGACCGGGCCCGAGTACTTGGGCACCCCCGGCGCCCCGGGGAAGCTCGCCGCCAACCTGCACGACGCCGCGGTGTTCCTGAAGGGGCAGAAGGCGGTCGACGCGGTACCCGACCAGGCCGTGTTCGGCAAGGCGCTCGCGGTGGAGGAGCTCGGTCGTGCCGCGAACTGACGGCCCCGGGGCGGTCGCCCTTCCCGGGGCCGTCGCCGTCGAACTGGCGGGGGTGAAGGTCACGTACGGGTCCGCCAAACAGCCGGTGACGGCTCTGGACGGCGTGGACCTACGGATCCACCCCGGCGAGTTCGTCGTCCTCGTCGGGCCTTCCGGCTGCGGAAAGACGAGCCTGTTGCGCGTGGTGGCCGGCTTCGAGCTGCCCTCCTCGGGCGTCGCCCTCGTCCGCGGCACGCTCCCCCGGCCGGGTGTGGGGGCCGGGGTGGTGTTCCAGCAGCCCCGGCTGTTCCCGTGGCGCACGGTCGGCGGGAACCTCGGCTTCGCGCTGGCGCGGCTCGGGGTGCCGCGCGCGGAGCGCGCCGGGCGGATCGCGGAACTCCTGGACCGGGTGGGACTGCCCGGCACCGCGGGTCGGCGGACCTGGGAGCTTTCGGGCGGTCAGCAGCAGCGGGTTGCGCTCGCCCGGGCCCTGGCGGCGGAGCCCGAACTCCTGCTCATGGACGAGCCGTTCGCCGCGCTGGACGCCCTGACCCGGGAGCGGCTCCAGGAGGAGGTACGGGCCTTGGCCGCCCGGCTGGGTACGACGGTGCTGTTCGTGACGCACTCGGCGGAAGAGGCAGTGCTGCTGGGCTCCAGGGTCCTGGTCATGGCGGCCGGACCCGGTCGGGTGGTGGCGGAGCTGCCGGTGGGCCTGGATCGGGATCCGGACACGGACGTCGCCGCGCTGCGGGCGTCGCCCGAGTTCGCCCGGCTGCGCAGCCGGCTGACGAAGATCATGCGCGGCTGAGTGGGAGTGCGGCGTCGCGGCGCCGCACTCCCCCGCTCGCGCCGGCACCGCCGGCCACGTGCTGATGGCGTGGCCACGGGCAACCGGTCAACCCGTCACCCGCGGATCGGCGCCGCCGCTGTCACTGCCACGCCACTGTCACTGCCATGCAACTGCCACTGCCACTGCCTGAGGGCACGGCGCCCTGACGCGTGGGGCCGGCGGGCCCTGGAACGTCGAGCCGTTCGTGCTGCGGGACGACCACTGAGAGGCAGCCTAGTCGTGGCTTCCCGGGACGTCCGGGACACACGTTGGGGGTGTCCGTACCGGCGCGGGAGGTGCCGGCGACCGGTCCGGGTCGGCCCGAGGGGCCTGGTCGGGGGCCTCGGGCGGGCGGGCTTTCCGGCCGTCGGGCAGGAGGTCCCGTACGGAGGTGAGCGCGTGGGCGAGCAGGTGCGCGCGCCCGGCGACCACGGGTCCGAGGACGGCCAGGACCAGGACGTAGCCGGCGACGAACGGGGTGAGGCGACCGTCGAGTCCGGCGCCGGCGGCCATGGCGGCAAGGATCAGCGCGAATTCCCCGCGCGCCAGCAAAGTGGTGGCGATGTCCGCGGCGGGCCCGGGGCCGTAGCGGTACAGTCGGGCGACGAGCAGCCCCGCCGCGATGTTCACCCCCATCGTCAGAACCGCTGCGGCGGCCACCGGCACGGCGACGGACGCGATGTTCCCGGGGTCGATGGACAGCCCGAAGGCGAAGAAGAAGATCGCCGCGAAGGCGTCCCGCAGCGGGTGCACCAGTTCGCGTATCCGCGGGCCGGAAGGGGTGCCCGCGAGGATCAGGCCGACCATGAACGCGCCGATGGCGTCGGCGACCCCCAGGAGTTCGGACACACCGGCGACGAAGACCGCGGCTCCCAGGAAGCTGATGACCAGCAGTTCGTTCTCGCGGACCGCGATCAGACGCCCTGTAAGCCGGGTGCCGTAGCGCGCGGCGGCGGCCAACGCCAACAGGAAGGCGAACGCCTTCGCCGCCTGCAGCACCATCTCGGCCGCGCCTTCGGCTCCGCTGATGACCGGCTGGAGCGCGGCCAGGTACAGGGCCAGGAAGATGTCCTCGACCACGATGACGCCCAGGATCAGCCGCGTCCGCGGGTGCGAGATGCGGCCGAGATCGATGAGGATCTTGGTGACGATCGCGGAGGAGGATATGCCCATGACGCCGGCGAGCACCAACGCCTCCCTGGCGCCCCAGCCCAGTGCGAAGCCGAAGCCCAGGCCGGCCCCGACGTTCAGCAGCAGGTAGATCCCGCCTGCGGCCAGCAGACGCCTGCCCCCGCTGCGGAGGTCGTCCAGGTGGAACTCCAGGCCCAGGTAGAACAGGAGCAGTACCAGACCGAGGGCGGAGAGCATTTCGAAGTCGTGCGCGTCCTGGACCAGTACCGGTCCTGGGGTGTGGGGGCCGAGCAGAATGCCGGCCAGCATGAAGAGCGGGATGGTCGGCAGGCCGATGCGCCTGCCCAGGCGGGCGAGGAAAGCGGCGGCGAGGAAGGCGCCACCCATGGCCAGCAAGGTGTCGGCGTGTCCCATGGATCACCACTCCCGGCGGCGCGCAAGGTCGGATCGTCTCTGATGACGAGGGCGGATGGGTCCTCCTTCGTTCGGCGGGTCCGTTCGGACTCCGGTGGTCCGGGTCTTCATCTGCCGCGATCACCGGGGGTGCGGCCGCCGTCAGGTGCGTCGCTCCCGTCCGGGTGGCGGGTCGAGCAGGCCGACGGCCTCGCCCGCCATGACCAGGCCCGCCGCGAGGAGCAGACCATGGGGCAGCACCACGCCCACCGTGAGTGTCACGAGCGCGACGGTCAGCAACGTCCATGCCCTGCCGCGCCGGTGTTCCAGTGGCCGGCGGGGGTTTCCCGCGTTCAGGGCGTGCCCGAACCGGGGGTCGGTGCGTGCCGTCGTCGTCGCGGGGTCGCGCAGTGGTCCGTCGTCGGTTCCGGCCATGGCGCCTCCTGCCGGGGTGCGGGCGGTGGGCGGTGGGCGGTGGGGGCGTCGAAGCGTTGTTGCAACGGTCACACGTGGTACGTCGGCGCTGCCATCGGCGCCGGCACCCATATCCGGGGGAGGCGGACGTGTAGGCGCGATCGGCGGGCGCGGCGGGAAATGGGTGTCGGCCCCGATGGACACGGCCGCAGGCGTACCGCCACCCTGGGTGTACGGCGCGTCAATGCCCCCGCGACTCCGATCGGGAGGACGCGCACGCACAGGGACCCGGGGCTCGGGGCTCGGGGCTCGGGGCGACTCCGGGGGCACGGCTCGACGCGCTCGTACCGTCAGGGAGCCACCAACGATGACCACGACCGAACCGGAACGGGCCACCATCCGCATCCTGCTCGCCGACGACCACGCCCTGGTCCGTCGCGGGGTGCGGCTCATCCTCGACGGCGAACCGGACCTGACCGTCGTGGCCGAGGCGGGCGACGGCGCCGAGGCCGTCGACACGGCTCTCGCCGAACAACCCGACCTGGTCATCCTCGACATCGCCATGCCCCGCCTGACCGGTCTGCAGGCTGCCCGCGAACTCTCCCGCCTCCGGCCGGAGCTGCGCATCCTCATGCTGACCATGTACGACAACGAGCAGTACTTCTTCGAGGCCCTCAAGGCCGGGGCAGCCGGCTACGTCCTCAAATCCGTCGCCGACCGAGACCTGGTCGAGGCGTGTCGCTCGGCCATGCGAGACGAGCCCTTTCTGTACCCGGGTGCGATCAACGCCCTCATCCGCAACTATCTCGACCACAAGGACGGTTGTGGCGATGCGCACGCCAGGACCCTCACCGGCCGCGAGGAGGAGATCCTCAAACTCGTGGCGGAGGGGCACACTTCGAAGGAGATCGCCGACGTCCTGGTCATCAGTCCCAGGACCGTGGAGCGCCACCGCGCCAACCTCCTGCACAAGCTCGGTCTCAAGGACCGCCTGGAACTGACCCGCTACGCCATCCGGGCCGGCCTCATCGAGGCATGACGCGGCCTCCGGCGCCGAGCCCCGGCTTCCCCGTCAGGCGCCTAGTAGGACTCCGTTGGGTTGCTCTTGATCTTGGTGTGGTGTGTGGTCTGTTCGGGAGGGGCTGCCGGCAGGTGGTGCAGACACCGCTCCAGCACCTCAGGATGTCTTGGGCCAACCCGATCGAAGCCCACTTCGGACCGCTACGGCAGTTCACCCTGGCCAACTCGAACCACCCCAACCACACCGTCCAGACCCGGGCCCTGCACGCCTACCTGCGCTGGCGCAACAAGAACGCACGCCACCCCGACGTCCTCGCAGTCCAGCGACGTGAACGAGCCCGCATCCGCAGTGAGAAGGGTGTCCGCTGGAGAGGGCGTCCCACCACGATGACGGCCTGAACGACTACACCTGCTCGTGATACACCCTGATCTCGGTCGGCTTGAGTCTGTGGATCGTTGCCCAGGCTGCCCGCTCGATCAGTCCTTGAGCCCACTCTTCGAGATCGTCTCCGGCATCGTGGAAGAACCACGAGTCGAAGCTTCCGAGGGCCTCCAGGGCGGGTGCGAGTCCGTATCTGAGCTCGCAGTGGACCTGCACGTAATGGTCGTGATCACCGTTGCTGTCGGAGATCTCGAACTGTCGGGTGAGGTCCAGCGTGAATGCCGGAGGACCGTCGAACGCGTGGGTCCCGTACTGGAACAGAAGACCGTCAGCGTCGGGTGTGTCCGAGACGTCGAACAGCCGTCGGCCGAATCGGAGGAAGGCGAGCCAGAGGTCTTCCGTGACCAGATCGTCAAACGCTTGCTGCCCTGACCCCAGTTCGCCCTCAAGCAGTCCCACGGCCTCGTCCACCGACAGTCTCCGCGTCATGCCCGACCTCCTCGTCACCGCAGCCGGGCTCAGGGTACTGACCCCGGTGAACCTTCCCGGTCACAGCACTGGACGAGTGGCGATCACCCAGGATCCGCCGTATCCCAGGGCCCGTGGTTGATCCCGCGTCCGGTTGAGCACCCACGGGGTCGGACGGACCGCTGCGCGCCTCCGGCCCGACCCCGGGTGCCCCGGCGAACGGCTCGTCGGGGCTCGGGTGCCGTCAGACCATGACCAGGAGCCGCGTCTGCGGTACGAGCTTCCGGTTCACGCTGGTGCTCTGCACGAAGATGGTGAAGTCGTCGTTGTGGTCCGGCTTGACGCGGACTTCGGTGTCCGGCAGTCCGAGCATGGCTCGGGCCTGCGGCCCCGTGTACACCCGGTCCGTCTTCTTCTCCAGCACCGCGATCTGCTTGCGCGCCTGGATCTTCTCCGACTTGCTCAGCTGGTAGAACGCGCAACCCGTCCGATAGGTGTGTCCGCTTTCCGTCACCCCTTCCCGGATGGCGGTTTCGTGGGCCACCGTGATCAGCTGGTATTCCGAGGGATCCACCGGGGTGAGGCCGGCGGCCTCTATGGCTTTCTTGTTGACGGCGTCACCGCCCGCGGAAAACACCGTCCGCGATCCACGGATGCCCTTCGTACGACCCACCATGAACTTCTCGGTGGCCTCCTGGATCACGTTCCCGGCTTCTTCCAGCCCCTGCGTGCTGGTGGCGTCCCAGACGGCGATGTTGTCCTTCGGGAAACCGCACTGCATGGCTTCGCGCTTGCCCATCTGATCGGGTACCAGCACGGCCAGCGTCCAGTTGTCCGCCTGCGTCTCGACCAGATCCGCCACGGCCTTCACCAGCGCGCGCGGATCCCTGCTGGGGGAACCCGGGCAGCGGTGACTCGCGTTCTCCTGCCCGTCCGTCAGGACGAACGTCAGGAAGCTGTGGTCGCCGTAGAGCTGGGCGGTCTGCGCCAGTTCCCGCTGCGAGGTGAGGGTCGCCGCCAGGAGGGCCGTCATTCCACCGACCTGGTAGAGCTGCTTAAGCGACGGCATGCGCAGCACGTCCTTGTCGTAGATGACGCACTTCACCTCGTTCGCGAAGACGTACACCGTGACGCGGGTTTCCTGGTCCAATTCCTGCGACCGCCGGGCCAGATAGGAAATCTGCCGGTCGGCGACTTCGATGACCTTGCCACTCAGATGCGACATGGACGAGCTGGCATCCAGCACAAGGGCTACGTGGTTGATGTAATTCTGGCTTCCGGACATGATTGCGCTCCCCGCTCTTCCCGACTTGGTAAACCAATCCTCTCAGCCACCACTGACAATCGATCGTGGATCCGACGGGGCGGGGGCGGCCAACTCTCGCCGCTCCTCCTCTCCTGACGGTCTGGAGTCTGGAGGGGCGGGAGCATCACCTGTCTGGCAGGCCGTCAACGGCCCTCCCGGTCCGCCCCTTCACCACGCCCGTCCGCGGGTGAGCTCCGCTTCCGTTCCGAAGGCGACGCCCCGAGTCAACAGGGAAGGCGGGGAGCACCGAGTTGCACACGGCCTCGCCCGGCTCGCGGTCCTCTCCCACGGATCCGGCGGGGACAGCGGGGTCAGTGGGGTCAGCGGGGTCAGCGGGCGAGGGAGACGGCGAAGGGCTTGAAGCCGTGTCGGCGCAGGACGTGGGGCACGACCAGGATCATGGCCTCGGTCGCGCGAGCCGTGGTGACGTCGCCGAGGTCCTCGATCCATTCGGGACGCCAGCCCAGGTCACCGAGCAGGCCGGTGACGGTCTTCTTCGCGCTCTCGTCGTTGCCCGAGACGTAGACGGTCGGTGGAGTGGCGAGGGTTTCGGGGGCGGTCATGACCATGAACAGCATGGTGTTGAGGGTCTTGACCACGTGGGTGTCGGGGAGGGCGGCCTGGAGGTGTTCGGCGAGGCTGCTGTCGGGATGGCACAGGTCGCCGGGCAGGCCGTCAGCGGAGTCACGGGTGGCGTTGGAGACGTCGATGAGGATCTTTCCGGCGAGTTCTGTTCGCAGGCCGGCGAGGCGGTCGAGTGAGCTGTCTCCGGGCGTCGCGTTGATCACGATGTCCGCGGTGCGGGCGGCGAGGCGCTGGTCGGCGAAGGAGATACGGGGGTCCGCGCCTTCGGTGACCGCGGTGGTCTCGTCCGTCGGGCCCCGGCGGCCGAGGATGACGTGGTGTCCGGCCGCGGCGAGTTTGCCGGCGAGGTTCGTCCCGACGCGGCCCGCGCCCAGGATGCCGATGCTGGTCATGAGGTGGTGCTCCTTGCGGTATGGGGTGGGTGAAGAGCGGAGGTGTGCGGTCAGGCGATGGGCGAGAGGACCTTGAGGGTGGCGGCGTGGATGCCGGGGGCGGCGGCCAGGAAGTCGCGGCTGCCGGTGTTCCAGGGTTCCCCCGCCAGGTCGGTGACGGTGCCTCCGGCCTCGGAGACCAGCAGGGCGCCGGCCACCAGGCCGGAACGGACGTCGGAGAACTGCCAGAACGCGTCCATGCGTCCGGCGGCGACGTGGATGAGCTGCATCGTGGCGGGAACGGACACGCGCACGACGAGGCCGTTGATGAGCATGGCGGTGACGGAGTCGCCGATCCGGCGGAAGGTTCGCTCGTCCTCACCGGGCTTGGCCTGCCCGGTGCCGATGAGCGCGGCGCCCACGTCGGTCTTGGCGGACACCTTCAGCGGTCGGCCGTTGAGGTGGGCACCACCGCCGGCGATGGCCGTGTAGGTGTCGCCGGTCAGCGGCAGGTGCACGACGGTGAGTACCGGCTGGTTCTCACGGACCAGCGTGGCGGTCACGGCCCAGTCCTCCATGCCGTGGACGTGGTTGATGTTTCCCTCGGCGGGATCGACGACCCACCACTCCCCGGCCGGGAGCGCGCCGCCGGCCAGCTCGTCCTCGGCCCACTGCGATCCTCGCCGGGCCCGCAGCAGCGGCTCCCTCAGTACCTCCAGCACCGCGTCGTCGTTGGCGTGGATCTCCTCGACGACCTCGTCGAGACTCACTCCTCGGGCGTGGGAGGTGTAGCGGTCCCGCAGCGTGAGGCCGGCGACCTTGACCGCCGCGGTCACGTCGGACAGGAGCGTGGTGCGGGCGTCGAAAGGCATGGCTGTGCTCATGATGAGCTCCCCTGGTTCGATTCTTGCGGGGCGGCCTGTGCCGTACCCGCACTTCGAAGTTAGGCCCACCGATGGTTAACAACAAGTGCATGCTATTCAGTCATAGAGTTACTCTCATGCAACTGGATTTGAACCTGCTCACCGCATTGGACGCCCTCCTGGAAGAGGGCAGTGTCGCCGGCGCCGCGGCCCGCCTCCATGTGACCGCACCGGCGATGAGCCGTTCGCTGGGCCGCATCCGCAAGGCCACCGGAGACCAGATCCTGGTCCGCACCGGCCGGACCATGGTCCCCACCACTCGCGCGCTCGCCATGCGAGCCCAGGTCCACGCCCTCGTACAACAGGCCCACCAACTCCTTTCCGCCCAGCAGGAACTCGACTTGGCGACCCTGGAGCGGGTGTTCACCGTGCGCTGGCACGACGCCCTGGCCGCCGCCTGCGGCACCGCCCTGATCACCGCGGTCCACCGCCGGGCCCCAGGCGTCCAGCTGCGCCTGCCCGCCGAACCCGGCACGGACACCCCCGAACTGCGCCGGGGCGAGGTCGACCTCGAATCGAGCTCCGGCCCTCCGACGCTTCCCGACATCCGCCATCGCCTCGTCGGCAGGGACCGGTTGGTCGTCGCCGTACGCCCGGGCCACCCGCTCATCGAAGGCCCGCTGAGTCTCGAACGCTACGCGGCCGCCGAGCACCTCACCGTTTCGCGGCGCGGCCGCCTGCACGACCGGATCGATGACGCCCTGACCGCGCGCGGCCTCGAACGACGCGTCGTTGCCGCCGGACCCACCACCACGTTCGCTCTGCGACTCGCGCTCGGCACCGACCTGCTCGTCACACTTCCCGACGCGGTGACCCGCGCAGACCGGGAGCAACTCGGCCTGATCACAATGCCGTTGCCCCTCCAGCTGCCCGACGTCCCCCTCTACTTGCTGTGGCACCAGCGCTACGACGACGACCGCGCCCACACCTGGCTGCGCGAAACGGCCGCCGAGACCGTCCAGGCGCTGTTCGGGGCACGGACCATCGCGTAACACCCGTGACCGACCGACCGACCGGACAGGCAGGGCGGGGGGTCGATCAAGTCGAGCCGCGACCCGGCAGGCCACGTGTCGTCGGCCTGAGGGCACAGGTCCCGGCCGGGTCCGAACTCACCGGCGCGGCATCGCATCAGGCGCTTGACGAGGCGCAGTCGCGTCGGCCCTGACATCGGCCGCGGCGGCCATGAAGGCGCGCCAGGAGTGCACGCCGCGGTAGGAACCGATGCCGCTTCGCGGGCGACCGTTCACCACCGCCGGGACACCGAACCCCCACGTCCCGCGCGTAGTGCGGGAGGATCAGCCAGGGACGGCGTCTGCGGCGCATGCGTGGCGCCACGCTTCGCCAACTCAACGGGCCCGTTCCAAACACCGGATCGGGTTGTGACGTCCCCAAGTCGCTTGTGCCAGTGGAACCACAACGGCAAGGCCGGTCATGACCCCGGCTGCAATCCAGTACCTCGTGCTCTGCCCCAGTATCAGCACCGCTACAACTCCCGTACCGGCGCCCGAACTCAGAGCGAGGCAGGGCCACCACGCCCTCCGCCGCAGCAACCCGGGCGCGGAGTAGACGGTCACGACGAACCCGGTGAACGCCGCCAACTCGTACCACCCGCCTCCCTCGGGAAGACTGAGGCCAACCCCGCCTCCGGGCCTGCTGTTCCGTTCGAATCCCAAGTGGACAGCACCCGCCACCCCCCAGAACAGCGCACCCGCACCCAACCCGCCCATCACTGCCCGCCACCCCTGGTTGATCATCCACCGGACGCTACAGTCCAAGGCCGACCCGGGCACGTGCTGGGGATACGAACGGTCGACGGTGGAGACCCGTCCCGAAGGTCCCGAACCATCGCGGTCCGATGCCTCCACCGCCGCCTCGGCCGCCGGGCCGGTGTGGAGGAAGGGAGTTCGGGTTATCCGGCGGGTTGGTGACGGCAGGACAGGGTGCGGGGTGTCCCGGGCGGCCTGCACGGGCTGACCGCCAGCTCCGCGTGCGGCCGGCTACGGCGCAGGAGACTCTTCGATGTGTTGTTCCAACCGTTCCTTCGCCGGACGCGAGTCATGAGACAGCTCCCATGTGGTACGAGCCACCCTGGTGAGAGCAGCGGCCGCGATCAGCACCGTGAGGATCCGCCAGGGCAGCCACTCTTCCTCCAACGACCAGGTCCCGAAGGCAACAAGCACGAACCACCAAAGCGCCGTCTTCCGCACCCACAGCTCAGCCCAATCCCCCACTGCACATACCTCACCCACGTCATTTCCGGCCCACGAAGACAACATGCAAGGTACCGCGTCGCGTCGGGGAAGTTCTCGGTCACGGCCGTCCCTTGGGATGCGGTTGCTGGGATGCGGCTCTCGGTTTCGAGCGTCAGCCATGGCCCACGGCTCGGTGCACCCCGAGCACGTTGCCGTCTCCGGGGCGCGGTCACCGTCCCGTCGCCTCGTTCCCATACGGTGCGCCGGTACAGCTGCCGACGTGTCGTGGAAGTGGGAGCGATGCGCACGGTCTCGGGGCCTTCGGGCACAGACGTGTTGAAGCCGCACATGGGTGTGTGCGACGTCGTGGTGATCGGCCTCGCGTCGATGGTCGGGGCGGGCGACCGCCCGCGACCGCCGACGTGCGCACTCGGCGGGAGGAACCAAAACCCACCTGCCGGGGCCGATCCCACCCAGTCCCAGCCGCGGGGCCGCCCGGGCGCCGGTCCAGCCGACCGATGATGGACCCGAGCCGCCCGGGTCCGACATCGGTGGCACAAGCCCGGGCCGTCCGATCCGTACCCACCCCTTCAGGAAGTTGAGGTTGGACGACAAACTTGGCGCATGCGATACGAGGAGAAGGCGAAAGTCACCGCCGCCAGAGCCTTGGTCCCGGTGGCCATCCTTCTCACCTCGCCAGTGCTACTGGTAGCCGGCGCGTCCGTCCGCCGGCGATACCTCCGCTTCGTCCACCGGGATGGTGCCCGAGCGACCCTGGACAAGGAACAGGGTCAAATCAGTGTCCACTGGTTCGTGGTCACGAGCCCACTTCTCGCGTGGCTCTGCCACCCCACAGAGGCACTTGCTCGGCTCATCCGGCACCGAGGTCGAACGGCAAGCTGAGTGCCTGGGCTTGAGCCATGACGGTGCGACGGGACGAGCCCCTTGCGAGCCCCGCCGGCAGGCATTCTCCCGCCCTCCGCACCAACTCCACCACACGGTAGGCAACTTGCTTGGCCGGACGGGCTGGACGTCGCCTGGAACGGGCCGACGCGGCACACATACGCGGTCTCCTACCGAGCGTTCGCCCCTCGTCAGACCCGCTCGCCTCTCACCGGTCCTCGCGTCCCCACATTGCGCAGGCGTTCAACCTACAGATCGCGCAGAGGGATTCCTCAGCATCTGATGGACATCCGACCCCGCGGCGAATGGCAGGTCCGCTACGCGACGCCGATACCTGTCACACACCTCCGACAAAGCATCTCCGTCCCGGTGTCCACGAAGGTGCAGAAATTGACGTACGGCGGCGGCAGCATCACCTACACGTAGACCGGTTCTGGAGAAGAAAACCGAATTCGCCGCCCAAAGTCGGTAACCGAGATCGCGAATCCCGGTCGGATGGATCGAAGCCCTGGAGGTGAGGTCCACAAAAGGCGGCAGATAGGGTGCTCGGGTGATGAGGCCCCCGGAGTCCTGAACCACCAACCCACTGTCGTCGGCGCCCACCAGGAGGTCTCGCAGATCGATGAGATCCAAAGGTCGGGACTTTCCCGGCTCGATTTCGGCCATCAGAGAAATGGTACGCGATATCTCTATGCCGGCTCCTTCGAGCAACCCCGAGGCATGGCCTATGCTGGCGCCCGTCCAGATGTCATCGTCCATGAGGACAACGGACTTGGCCGCAATCGACGCCACTTGCTCTTGTTTGCTGCGCCATCCTGGGCGCGCCACCATACCGTGCGGATGCAGCTGCCTGTCGAACGGATGGAAAAGCCGCGATATGGCCAATCGATGGGTTGCCGGAGTCGAGGTGTCCAAGGAGACGACGACGTTACTGGCACAAAATTCTTCGGCTATCTGCCTCTGCTTTTCATGGCTCAGGAGATCGACTACGATCCTGCGCTCTCCGGTACCGTGCAGGGCAGCCCGTATGCTGTGGAGAGCACTGTCCTTGAACTCGGCCAGGGCAGGCTCCATGATTTCTTTGGGAACCGAATCACGCCACCGTTTTGTCGCCCAGTCCAGATCGTCCCTGACTGCGTATCGGCAAACGACTTGTGCGTTGCCGCCGTCGCCACGCCGGCCGGGTGCATTCTGCGCTGCAGGAGTTTCCGCCCGCGCACTGCGGAGTTTCGTGGAGGACATGAGAGTCGATCTGGAAAAGGCGGGGCCGATAAGCACTCGCTTTTCATTCAAGGCAGGCGCCATTCCGGGGTCACCGCAGACTTCAGAAATCTGACGTCCATGGTTTCCTCGCGCAACAATCACGCAGCGGCCCTGTCTGACAAAGCATCGCGCAAATTCGGAGTTGTCGGCCCCTACGACCAACACCACGTCACAGTTTGCGTCCCAGGAGTGACGCAGATAGTTCTGCAGGCGCAACAGGACCGTCGTGAAGTTCACGGGGTTGGCCACCCATTTTGACTCCCACGGGCAAGCCATGATCCAGTCATGCCGCGAGACCATTTCGGCAACAAGCGCGAGTCGCTCGTCCGCCGACGCCGCTTCATGGGAAAGCTTGGCAGACACATACCGATCGTGACTGGGTGAGAGGTAGGCTCCTGCTACATGTTCTCCATTTGATTCAAGCACACGACGTGCGCTCAGGAGCATGTCCATATGCCCCTGATGAATCGGCGAGAATGCTCCGGTGGCCAACAGGACGAGCGGCCTGGTTTCGTTTGGACTTCTGGTCAGTTTATGAGTGGGCGTACAAAAGAACGGGGTGATGTTTTCCTGCTGCAAGTCCGCCCGTGTCGACCCGTCATCAAAATATCCGGCGCCCTGCAGCTCGGCTTCGCCCCACTCCGCGATCACGTCACGGTAGAAGGGGTCATGCCATGCATGATCCTCTCTTGCAAGCACATCCATCGATGACGCGAGCACCACGTGGGCCCCCTGGGAGACAGTCATTTTCCTATTGCTTCAGGCGGACCCATTGGCTCATAGAGCACATCGGTTCTAAGAATTGTTTTCGCTCCCTCAAGAATGGGGGCGGAGTCGTGAAGCGTGCGATGCCAAAAGAGAAGCGCATCGCCCGGTTCGGGGTGGTGGACAGCCACTACCTCATCGGGGCTCGCAACCCGGGACCAGTCCGAAAAGTCTCGTTGCACAAAGGGGAGGTCGCCCTGCCGGTCTCTGATGAACCGCGTCTCGCCCCCCTCTGCCTCGTAGGACAAGTAGACGACAACGCTCAAAAGGGTTCGCGTTCCGTCGGGGGCAAGGTAAGGAGAATCATAATGCGGCACAAGCAGTCCGCCGCGTTCATATTTTATGAATCGCATGCGCGGGTTAACGGATACCGCTCTCCACGACCTACCCTCTGAATCGGTCGGGTCATCAGGACTTACTTCGAGCGACAAGCACGATTGCAGCCTGAGGTAGAACTCAGCCGCCAAGGCCTCGGAGTCGGTTGTGGCGCGAAGTGAGCCAACCGGGTCCCCCTGCGAATAATTCGCGAGAATACCGTCTCGGCCGGTCGGCACGAAGTGTTGGTTGGCGAGCTCGGCCTCCAGGAGTTTCACCTCGACCGGGGTGAGAAAATTTCGGATCACTTTGGCCCGGCCTTGCGGAATTTCTGATACCGCCGGGACCCAAGCATCATTGACGGAGATGCCGCGCACTGTATTTTGAGCGAGGTCAAATGGGTTGACCGCCATTCCGGACACCTTCAGCCCTTCGCCGTAAAATATCCGTGGCCGTGACTCCAGCCACCGGGAACAGCAGCGGGCAGCACATTGATATGCACGGCTTGACTGCCGGCTACATACTTGTGCGCATTGAAAGCGTGGAGGGATTCCAGGCGCTTGGCCAGTTCTGCGAATTCGATGCGGGCTGCTTCCGGCCAACGCTCTGTTTGTGACTCCCTCCAACTCGACGAAGTCGTGAGCCAGTTGAGATAAAGCTCGACGAAGTCGTACGAAGCCCCGAAGACAGCTTCGTCCGGGCGCCCGTCATACATGTCACCTGTAGGAACGGCTTCAATTACGGAGTGGGGCAGCTTCAGGTGGCGAGCCACTGCGTAGACTTCGCTTTTATGCAGGTCGCTGATGACCTGCACGTCGACCATCGCGTCGGAAGCCTTACCGAAAAAGCCCAGGTAGGCGCCTTCGTCGCGATTCGTTGTCCCCAGCACGATCGCGGCATGTCCGCGCTCGGCGAGCGTGCTGGCGGTGTAATAGAGGGCCGGAGTCCGTATGTAGCTGGCAAGTTGCCCCGAGGCCCAATTCTCGCCGGCATGAGGCAAATCCGCGTCCACTGCACCCTTGAGGGCAGCATGCGCTCCTGTCAGGTCCACCAATATGGGGGTGAGGCCCAACAAGTCACATATCTCCTGGCCGCGGCGCACTCCCTCGGCTTGCCCCGTGGCCGCAGACGCATCGTTGATAGGCGCCAGAACCGGAACGATCTCGACCAGCGGCGAGTCAGGCATCTTACGGGCGGTCTCCGCGAGAGCGAGGACAACAGCCGAGTCGACACCACCGGATATCCCCACCACGAGGGAGTCGAGGTTGTTTTGCCGCAGGTACCCGTTCAGGACTCGACACTTCTTACGGACATAGTTCGCTGCATCAAATGCTCGGACCGAGCGGAATTCAGAAAGGCAGGTGGACAGGATGGTGTGCAGCGGAGAAGGCGGAGGCGGACTGGCGTGGCGCATGAGACGTTCCTAGCGGGAGGGAATTTCGGGAGCAGTATCGCGTGACTCTGATTGCGACACCTGAAGTTTTCGTGGACGGCCAAACCGCGCGAATCCGCGAATCCGGATGCGTTGAACCAGGGTGCGGCGCGTCGACGACGACAGTTCTGTGAAGGCGTAGCGCGGAGAGGTGCTCATACGAACCATGGAAGCTCGCGGCGTTCCGGTTCGACTGATGCAGCCTGCCTCGCACGTTGTGACGTCACGGCAGCGAGGCTCGTCGTGCCCGACGCCCAGGGCCGCGCGGGCGCTCCTCCGAGGGAGCCCATGGCCACGACCGCACCACGACGCCGCGGACGCCCGAGCGTTGTGGCTCAGGTGCCCCTCACATCGAACACGGGCCAGGTAATGCCACGACACTGAGACGCTTTCCGCCGCTTCGACGGCGGGTTCGGGCAGGAAGCGTCAGATCGGCGGGGGCCCGACGCCGCCGGTGGTGGCTTCCTCCATTGCCATCAACTCCGCCTCCTGAATGCCCAGTTACCCGTAGACCACCCGCAGCGCGTTGGCGGTGTCCAGAAGGCCTCGCGGCCGTGCGCGCGGCGCCGGATCGAGGCCCCTGGGGACCGGTGTGATGGGGGCGCGAAGATCGATGCGCCGTTATCGTCATGGTGACGAGATTAGACCCTGGTGTCCCCGTGAGGCAAGCTGCCCGTCCAACGCCTCGCGCGGACGCGATCGGAGCCGGACGACGCCGCCCCACCCCGGCGCACGGGAAGCCGGCCGATGTCGATGTCGATGCCGCTGGTGCTGGTGCACGGTCTCCCCCGCCCGAATCGCTCGGGCGGCTCTCTCCTTCAGCCGCGGTCGCCGCATGGGAGTACGTCGCCGTACGTCCGCCCGCGTCCGCCTGCGTCCGCCCCACGATCGCCGTTCCGCGCCCGAGCCGGCCTCTGGACCCGCGCGTTGACGGTGGTGGATCCCGAGCCTCGGCCGCGCTGCGCCGCTACCGCTTCGAGGGGATACTGGGCCGAGGTGGGCGCCTCCTGACCACACCCCCGGATGACGCGGCGCCCTGGAGGTTCCATGCGCAGTCAACGGATCGCTCGCCGGACCGGACTCCTCGTCTCGGCGGGAACGACAGCTCTGATGCTTGTGGTGGCCCTGCCGACCTCGGCCTCGGCAGCCGTCGGCGACGTTCAGGTCGTCCTGGGTGAACCGGGCAAGGAGGGGCCCATCATCGGCGCCCCCCGCAAGCTCGTCCAGAGCCCCACGGACGGACACTGCTACACGGTCAAAGAAGTCTTCCCCGAAGCCCCGGAGGGCAGCTACTTCCGTTCTGTGTCCAACCACACCAACACGTCGGTGTTCATCTACGAAGCCGACGCGTGCGCGGGTGCTCCGCGTGACCGGACGCCCATGGAACCCGGCAAGGTCATCATCGGCCTCCCCCTCCGCTCGTTCAAGATCGTTCCAGCTCCCGTCCTGAACCCCGAGGACTTCAAGACTTCGGCACCCTCGGCGAGCTAACGCTGTCGCCGGGAGGGTTCGCCGGGACCTTTCCGGTCACAGCACCCGACGCCGCCTGAGGCGCGCACGGACGCCCCGCAGGATGACGGCCGGCGTCCGCCGCCGGAGGCAACTCCGGCGGATTCGGCTGTCGCCAAGCGCGCCCGTAGCCCTCGTGGAGTCACGCCGGTTGTCCAACTGTGTTGCACGGGGGATCACATGACCATCGGCGTCATACGTACGGCCGCGCAGACCGTCGGCCGGCGTACCGCATTGCGCTACCTGGCGATCGGGGCCGGCGCGGCGTTCCTGGCGGCGTGTACGGGCAAGGACAAGCCGGCGACACCGGCCTCCGCGACCCCACCCCCGGCCGACACGCCCTCGACAGGAGTCCCGAGCTCCTCTCCCCCCGCCCAGACCGCACCTTCGAAGTCCTCCGGTGGGCAGGGCGTGATCGAGCGTTCCGTGGAGGCATTCCTCACGGGCACCTGGAGCATCCGGCCCACCGGGCCCGGCGGCCAGGTCCTTCGGGGCCGGGCGACCGTGCAGGGCCAAGAGGAGGCGAACGGGAGGTGGACCATCGATTGGGAGGGTGAGGCCGGCACCTGGAACGGGGCTTCGTCTTCCGCCGCGACCGTCTGATGATGCAGGTCAACGAGGGTCCCAAGCAGGGCGCCAAGGGCGCCGCCTCCGCGCACGACGTACCCGGCAAGGTGGTCGACGGCTTCGACCTGACCCTGCCCTGGCAGCCCCCGGAGGAGACCGGCACCGGCGACGGCGACCGGGCCCCGCCGCGCGGCCGGCGGGAGTCGGTCCGAGCGTCTCTTGTGCAACACCTCGCCGACCGGACGGAGGTCGCAACGAGCGCGGTCCCGAGGGTCGTTGACGTGCTCGATTCGTAAACGGCCCTGCTCGTCCCTGATCCACCTCCTGGGCGGAGTATGGGCGTTTCAGTAATGGCCGAGGTGCGCGCGCTCGCGCTCTTCCTCATGGGCGTGAACGCCTCGCTGTGCGGCGACACTTGACAGGTCGAATAGTTAGCCACCATATTACTTCCATGACGAGGAACGGCGACGCCGACGAGGCGCCCACGCTGGAGCAGGCCAGGCGGCAGGTCGAGCACTACGGACTGCGGGCCGACCCGCAGGCAGTACTGGTCGCGGTGCGGCTGATCTCGGCCGGTGCGCGGGTCGGTCGGGCGGCCGAGACGCACTTCGCCAGGTTCGGACTGTCGACCGGCCGCTACCGCCTGCTCGCCGACCTCGAAGACCACGGCGGGGAGAAGTCCCCGTCGAGCCTCGCAGCCGATCTCGGAGTCACCAGGGCCACGGTCACCGGCTTGCTGGACGGCCTTGAGCGCGAGGGGCTGATCGCCCGCCGGCCGTCCACGGAGGACGGTCGCGGAACGGTGGCCGTCCTGACCGCGCGGGGGGCGCAGCGGCTGCGTGACATGGCCGCCGAGCATTTCGGGCGGCTTGAGGCGATGGTGAGCGGACTTTCCGTCGAGGAGCGCACCGTGTTCCTGGAACTGCTCGCCCGTGTCGTGCGCGGCAGCGAGGCTCTGGTCGCCGACTGAGGCGATCGGGGCCGACCGGCCCCGACCTCCCGGCGGGGTTTTTTTCGACCCAATAGTTAGGCACCTAATCACTTCGACGGAATGAATCCGCCGATCCGGCCGGCCCTCCCCTCCGCTTCCCCGCCCCCGCGCTCGCGCTCTCGGGAAGGCGGGGACGAGAACGAGAAGAAGGACAGCATGCACCCAGCGAAATCCCGGACCGGCCGAAACCGGGCCGACTCCCGACCGCCCCGACCGCCCCGCCCCGCCCGCCCCTTCGCCCTGTGGCGCGAGGTGTTGACCGCCTACGCCGCCCCGGCGTTGACGGCCGGTACCGCCGGGGTCATCACAGGGCAGCGGGACCTGGCCGTGGCCGCCTGCACCTCCATCGCCGGGACCTCCGCCGTGGTGGCGTTCCTGATCGGCACCTGGCTGCGGCGCGGCGGACGGCCGCGGCGGTGGACCACCACCGTGCCGCGCGGTGTCCTGACCGCCGTGCTCGTCATCGCGACTGTTGGGACGGCGGGCGCCCTGGGCTGGTTCACCGCCGAGTGGCTGCCCGCCCACACAGCTGTCCCCGCCGCCCCGTGGCTGGAGCGCCTGCGCGTCGACCTACCGGTCTCCGCGGCCCTCGCCACCACCATCGTCACCCTGCGCTGGCGCGGCACAGCGGCGGCTTCCCTGACCTAGGGCCCGCACCACCCCGGGACCACAGGCTCGCCCCGGGTCGCCCCCGCCGTGGAACCCGACGATCTCGAACCCCGGGCCCCCGCGAACCCGCCCCCGACCGAGTCCACTCCGGCAGCGCCCGCCGCCGGGACCCCATCAAGGAACGAGTACACGATGATCGTCGTCATGGGAGCGACCGGAGCCACGGGCAACGCCCTGCTCCGCAGCCTCCTCGCGCTCGGCATTCCCGTCCGCGCACTGACCCGGAACCCGCACCGGCCCGTCCCCGGCCTGACCGGCGCTCACCTGCCGCCCGTCGAGGTCCATTACGCCGACGCCACCGAGCCCCACTCCCTGCGCACCGCGTTCAAGGGCGCGGACCAGCTCTTCCTCGCCATGGCCAACGGCCCGGAACAGGTCGAACTCGAATCGCGTGTCATCGACATCGCCGCCGACACCGGTATCCGACACATCGTCAAGGTTTCCGCACCCGCCGCCGAACCGGACTCTCCCGTGGCCGTCTCACGTGGACACCACGCCGTCGAGGAACACCTGCGGGCCGGCGGCCTCCCCCACACCATCCTGCGCCCCTACGCGTTCATGCAGAACCTCCTGCGCCTGGCTCCGACCGTCGGACAGGGGCTCATCCTCGGAACGACCGGCGACGCCCCCTGCAACCACATCGACTGCCGCGACATAGCCGATGTCGCCGCGGCGGCCCTCACCCGGCCCGAGATCGCAGGCGGCGTCCACACCCTGACCGGGTCCGAAGCCGTCTCCTACCCGGACATCGCGCGACGGCTGAGCCTCCTGACCGGCCGTCCGATCCGCTACGTCGACCTCTCCCCCGACGAGCTGCGCGACCATCTCGTGCACCGCGCCCGCATGCCCGGATGGCTCGCCGAGCACGTGACGGAGATCCAGCGGCTGGCCGTTGCCCGACCCGAAACCCCCACCACCACCGTCGCCGACATCCTCGGCCGCCCGCCCCGCGGCCTCGACGCCTTCCTCGCCGAAAACCGGGACCGTTTCCGTCGGGAGGACGGTCCCGACCCGGACCGGAGGAGGACGACGGGGAGCCGCTGACCGGGTTCGGCGCCGGCCGGGTTGCCGCAGGTGGTGCGCCACCGCCCGCGCGGGACGCCGTAGCGGGTGGGGCGGCCGGGGGCGGTGCGACGGCGCGTCCCGCTCGGACCGGAGCGTGCCCTCGTCCGCCCCTCCCCCTCGTGCTCGCCCACGCCGATGCGGCCGCCCGCGGCGTGGAATACCTGGGCGGGTTCGGCCGCGATGCGAGCGCCGCCCAGGAGCTCCGGGCCGCCTCGGCCCGGCCCGGGAACGCCCGGCGGCGGTCCGGTGGGCGAGCGGACCGCCGCTCCCGTGCCGGCCCTTCGGGGCCGGTCGGTCACGGCGACGGGGCGAGCGCGGGCGGGTAGTCCGGCAGGTCGATCGCGTCGGCCGGCGGGGTGAAGAACCTCGACGCCAGACCCCCCAGGCGTGCGGCGGCGGGAGTGCCGGCGATCCTCAGGACGGTGTTCATGGCGGCGAGCCCGGTACGGCTGCGCGGGTTGGCGATGCGCGGTGCGCCGGGAGGGAGTTTCTGCGCCCGGTCCACGTACGGACGCATGACCTCCTCATAGCGGGCGAAGGCCGTGCGGTGCGGACGGGTCGCGAGTTCGCCCGCGAGGACGTAGGCGCCCGTCAGTGCCAGGCTCGTACTCATCCCGCTGATCGGCGAGGCGCAGTACGCCGTGTCCCCGAGCAGCGCCACCCGCCCGGAGGACCAGGACGGCATACGGGCCTGACCCACGGCGTCGAAATAGAGCGGGGCGTCGTCGAGGGCGGCGAGCACGCGGGGCGCGGCCCAGCCGACGTCGGCGAAGGTGCGGCGCAGGACCGTGGTCTGGCCGTCGCGGTCGAGCTCGTCGAGGCCCCGGACGTCCGACAGGAAGGCGAGCGTGGCCCGGACGGTGCCGAGGTTGTCCGGTCGCAGGGTGATGCTGCGGCCGCGACCGGCGCTGTGCCAACGCCACAGGTCGGTGTCGTCGTCGGTGCGGGCGAGGGTGAGGTAGGCGACGTAGAAGCCGAGTTCGCGCACCGCGTCGACGCGCGGGAAGACCAGGGACCGGGTCCGGGAGCGCAGGCCTTCGGCGATGACGACGATGTCGAACCTGCGGATCGCGCCGTCGGCGAAGGTGACCGTTACGCCGTCGTCGCCCTCGCCCTCGTCGAGGGACACGATCCGGTTGCCGAAGACGTACTCGGTCCGGTCGCGGGTGCGCTCGACGATGATGCGGGAGAGCTGACCCCGGAGGATTTCCAACTCGGCGGTCGCACCGCCGGAGTCGGATGTTCCGGCAGCGAAGCGGGCGAGCGAGGTGCCGGTCGAGTCGACGAACTCCGTACCCGTCTCGCCGGTCGAAGCGGCTCGGACGGCGTCCTCGATGCCCATGCGGCGGGCGACCTCGCGGCCGGCGCCGCGGATGTCGATGTTCTGACCGTCCTCGCGTAGCTCTGCGAAGCGCTCCACGACGGTGGTCCGCCAGCCGTAGCCGTTCAGCCACCAGGCCAACGCCGGGCCGGCGATGCTCGCTCCGGAGATCAGGACGGTGGGCGTGCGCATGAGGGCCTCCACCCGCTTTCGTCGTTCGGTCGGCCGAGGCTACCCTCCCGGCCCCGCACGCCGGGGGTGCCGGTGCGGGGCGTCGCGGACCAGGCGGGAAATCACCGGATCCGGACGGTGGCCCGGACGCGCACCGGGTTCTCGGCGGGCGCCCTCGGAGCAGGGGATCAGCCGCTCTTGAACACCGGGTACGGAACGTAGGTCTGCCGGTCGGGGTCCACGGCGAGCCGGCCTCCGGCCGGCGGCCTGGCCCGCTGGGCGCAGTCCCGGCGTTCGCAGATCCTGCAGCCGAGCCCGATGGGCGTCGCGGCCGACGGATCGGCCACCGCGAGGCCTTAGGTGTAGACGA
Organism: Streptomyces sp. Isolate_45; assembly: GCF_024721315.2. GTDB lineage: Bacteria > Actinomycetota > Actinomycetes > Streptomycetales > Streptomycetaceae > Streptomyces. The sequence goes on along the minus strand of NZ_JANFAK020000002.1, from coordinate 19,369 downwards.
GCCGGGACGCGTGGCGGAGCTCGCAGCCCAGCGCGACGGCGAACTCGGCCCGTCGTGCGCGATGGCCGTGGCCGCCCCGGGTCACGGTGCGGGCGATCCAGAAGTACTTCTTCCCGTCGGGCATCTCCGCCACCTGGGTCAGGATCCGGCCGGGCGCGGAGAACGCCTCGTAGACGGTCCACAGCGGGCAGGTGCCGCCGAGGCGGGAGAAGTGGAAGTCGGTGGCCGACTGTCGTTTTGCGCTGAAGGGTCCCCTGCACGGCGGCGCGAACGAGGCGGTCATGCACATGCTGCGGGAGATCGGCGACCCCGAGCACGCCGCCGACTGGCTGGACCGGGCCCTGGCGGACGAGCGCAGGATCATGGGGTTCGGCCACCGGGTCCACAAGCACGGCGACTCCCGCGTGCCGATCATGCAGGAGGCCACCGACCGGCTCGTCGCCCGAGCCGGAGACCCCGGGGCCACCACTCTCGCCGCCCTGCACGCGGCCCTGCGTCACGCGATGATCGGCCGCAAGGGCATCCACCCGAACCTCGACCACCCCGCCGCGCTCGCCTACCACCTGATGGGCTTCGACGTGGCCATGTTCACGCCGCTGTTCGTCATGAGCAGGGTCACCGGTTGGACGGCCCACATCACCGAACAGCTCGCCCACAACGCGCTGATCCGCCCGCTCGGCATCTACAACGGTCCGGCGCGGCGCCCGCTCCCCCAGGCGGTCTGAGACCCGGACCGATCGAATGCCGGGGTGCGGGAGCGACCGGTGGTGGTGGGCTCCCGCAGCCCGGAGCGGTGCGCAACGGCTGATCCGTGGTCAGCCGCTCGACAGGGTGGAGGCGCGGGTTTCGAGGACCCAGTCGTGGCGGCGGACGGTGTCCGCCGGGGCGCGTTCGGCGAGGATGTCGCAGAGGAGTTCCGCGCACGCCCGGCCGTAGGCGGTGGGGCGCAGGTCGACCGCGGTCACGGCCGGCCGGGCCCCGCGGACGGCCGATCCGTCGACGCACGAAGCCACGAGGAGGTCCTGACCCACGTGGCGGCCGAGGGCGGTCGCCGCGTGGAGGACGCCGATGGCGGCGCCGTCCGGGGCGCAGATCACGGCGTCGATCGCCGGGTCCGCGGCGATGAGGGCACGCGTCGCCGCCTCCGTCTCCCCCGTGGTCGCGGCGAAGGGCACCGTGCGGACCTCCACCGGTACGCCGTGTGTGGCGGCCCACGCCTCGGCCGTCGAGCGCAGGGCTTCGGCCCAGGCGGAGGTGGCCTCGGGAGCGAGGAGGGCCGGACGCCGGGCGCCCCGCCCGTGGACGTGGTCGAGGAGGGCGACGAGGGAAGCGGAGTTGTCACAGACGACGGCGCCGCTGGGGGCCGGGGCCGGACCGAGGTAGCGCTCGCCGGTGACCACGGGGACGCCGGCGTCGAGGAGTGAGGGGATCGCGGCGTCGCCGACCTCGGGGTCCATGACGAGGAGTCCGTCGACGCGGGAGGCGAGCGGCCCGTGGAGGCCCGTGGCGGGGGCGAGCAGGACCACGTCCAGGCCCTCCTGCTGGGCGCGGTCGACGGCGCCGAAGGCGAGGTTCATGTAGTAGTCGAGGCGGGTCGCCGTCTGCGGCAGATGGAGTCCGATCGCGCCGGTGCTGGCCCGGCGCAGGCGGCGGGCGGCGCTGTTCGGCCGGTACCCCAGCTCATCGGCGACCGCGCGGATCCGGTCGCGGGTGGCCTCGGCGACGCGCCCCGAGCCTTGGAGAGCGTCGGAAACGGTGCTCTTGGAGACTCCGGCGGCGCGGGCGACGTCGAGGAGGGTCACGGTACGGGCGTTCACGTTTCCGGAGTCTAGACGTATGGGACCGGTCTTGCCGGAACGTTCCGGCACGGTCTACATTCGAGCCCGGCGCCGCCGTTCGACCGCCCCGCTCATGGACTCACGATCGGACGGCTCTTTTCATGACCTTCATCCTGACTTAAATTTCAGTCAGGATGGCGTCGCGGCCCGCCGAGCCCCCACCTGTCCCCCACCGACCCATCTCACCGAAGGCGGATCCCATGACCCGGTACGCACTCCTGACCTCCGACGGCTCCCCGCTCGGTTCCCCGGGCCGCACCAAGCCCGCCGAGCGCCTGCCGCTGCGCGTCGGCCTCGTCCAGATGCGTTGGTACGCCGACCCGATCCAGCACGACGAGCGGCTGCGCGAGGGCGTCGCCCTGGCCGCCGAGCACGGCGCCACGATCGTCTGCCTCCCCGAGCTCACCCGCAGCCCCTACTTCTGCAACACCGACGACCCCATGGCCGACGGCGCCGCCCGTTACCTGGAGGACGTGGAGAGCGGCCCCACCGTCACCCTCGCGACAGAACTCGCCACCGAGCTGGGCATCACCGTGCACGCCTCCCTCTACGAGCGCGCCGAGGACGGCGGCCTCGGCTACAACACCGCCGTGTGCGTGGACGCCGACGGCAAGCTGATCGCCCGGACCCGCAAGAACCACATCCCGGCGTTCCCCGGTTACCGTGAGGACCTGTGCTTCCGCCCCGGCGACAGCGGGTTCCCCGTCATCGCCCACGAGGGGGCCCGCTTCGGCTTCCCCACCTGCTGGGACGAATGGTTCCCCGAGCTCGCCCGCGCCTACTCCCTCGCCGGCGCCGAGATCCTCGTCCACCCCACCGCCATCGGCTCCGAGGTCGACCTCCCGGAGTTCGACACCCGGCCCATGTGGGAACACGCCATCAGCGCCAACGGTCTGGCCAACGCCCTCTTCGCCGTCGTGCCCAACCGGGTCGGCACCGAGGGCCGCTCCACCTTCTACGGATCCTCGTTCATCTCCGACCCCTATGGCCGGATCATGCTGCGCGCCCCGCGCGACCGCGAGGCCGTCCTCGTCGCCGACCTCGACCTCGACCAGCGCCGGGACTGGCTGGAGTTCGGCCTCATGCGCACCCGCCGCCCCGAGCTGTACGGCTCGCTCTCCGAGCGACCGGGCACGCGCGACCTCCAGGGGCTGTCGTCGAACTCCCGTCGTCGCCCGGAGGGCGGCCTCACGGCGGTTTGACGACAGGCCCCAGGGGTCGGGGAGGGCGCGAGGTCGGCCACCTCCGCACTCCACCGGGGCGTGGCGGTGCCCCGCGCACCGGAACCACCACCTGGTGCGCGGCGACCACCCTGGCGACCAACCGGAGCTGATCCGGAGGCTCGCGTTCCCGCGACGGGAGCCGGGGGTTCAGACCCGTTCGAGCCGGTGTGCGCCGTCGAGGATGGCGAGTTCCCTGCTGCCCGCCTGGCGTTTCCAGTCAGGGGCGACGGCCGCGTAGGTGGTGACGTCGTACCAGCAGCCCTGGGTGTGGAAGAGCTGGCGCAGCGTGGCCTCGGGACGCAGACCGGCAGCGTGCATCACCTTCGGCATGTGGTGGTGGTCGCTACGGTGGCCGGCCCAGATGCGGTGCAGCCCCAGGTGCCCGAAGCCGTAAGCCATCAGCAGGCGGCCGGCCTCGTGTCCGTGCCCTCGTACGGGGGTGCCGGGCAGCAGCACCAGGCTGGTGAGCATGGCGTTGCTGCCGTAGTCCTCGACCAGGAGGCCCATGGTGCCGACCAGCGTGTCGTCGTCGGGCGCGCAGACGGCGAGCGTGTATTTGCGGCGCGGGTGCGTGAGGGGTTGGGCGAGGCTCTGGGCGAAGGCGTCGTGGGCCTGGCCGGCATCCATGCGGTCGATGCCGAGGTAGCGGGTGAGGACACGGTGGGTGAAGATGCGCGCGAAGGCCTCGTGGTCGCTCGCGTGCAGTTCCCGCAGCCGGAGGTGGTCGCCGCGCAGTTCGGGGACTCGGTTCACAGGGCGGCTCCTTGCGGTGCGGGGAGCGGCGCCCCGGCGGGGACGAGGGCTTCGAAGTCGATGGAGTGGCGGCCCGATCCGAGCGGTTCGCCCAGCAGGACGCGGCGGGCGGTGTCGGTGACCAGGGCGGCACCGAGCATGACACCGCTGGCGAGCTGCGGCCAGCTGGAGAGGGTACGGCCGACCCGGGTGAGGGCGTCGGTCATGGCGGGGCTCAGCCGCTGCTCGTCGACGACGGCGAGCAGGAAGCGGATGGTCTCCTCCTGGTCCATCACCTCGACGTCGGCGGCGGTCGTGGTTCCGGTGCGGCCGTGGAAGAGCGGTCGGTCCGGTTCGAGGTCGAAGCGCTCGATGTCCAGCAGGCCCCGGTCGTTGGTGTCCATGAGGACGGGGACCCCTCGGCCGCGGGCGTGCTCGCGGGCGGCGACCTTCACCCAGGGGGTGTCGCATTCCTCGATGAGCAGGTCGAGGCCGCGGTCCTGGCTGCCGCCCTCCTCGCCTTTGCCCTGGCCACCGTCCTGGCCGCTGTTCCGGCCGCCGAAGAACTCCTCGATGTTCTCCTCGTCCACTCCGCCACGGTGGATCTCGATGTCCAGGTAGGGGTCGAGCTCGTACATGCGGCGAGCGCACAACACGCTCTTTTCCAGACCGAGTTCGTGGACTCCGGCACGCAGCCGGTTGAGGTTGGACAGGCCGAGCCGGTCGAAGTCGGCCAGGCGAAATGCGCCGCCGACCCCTTCCATGGCGCAGGTCAACGCCGCGCTGCTGCCGACCGACAGCCCGATGACGCCGATACGGCGCCGCAGCAGGCTCCGCTGCTGCTCGCGAGTGATCTTGTCCCGGTTGCGGTCGGTGCGCACCAGGCGGAACTCGGCCTCGGGCAGGACGTGGACCAGGCGTCCGGACCACGGGTACCAGGCCCATCTGCCGTAGGCATCGGGCCGCGGTCCAAGAGTGTCGGCGAGGGCGCGGGACCGGGAGCGGGAGCCGAACGGGTCCTGCGGCGCGAGACAGCGCAGGAGTTCCTCGACCTGGTCATCGATCCGGTCGTGGACCTCCCGAAGCCGGTCCGACTCCCGCAGCTCGGCCAAAGCCGCCGCGTCGGCCGGCCGGGAGATGTCCAGCAGCACCGGACGAAACGATTCGTCGAATGGGCGGGACGAGGAAGGCGCGAGAAGGTCCGGCTCCAGGCCGGTAAGCAGGGGGGTCGTCACGGCAGGGACGCTAGCAATCAGAAGATCTTGAACCGGCACATCTCACCCCAGGGGGCGCATTCGAATTGATCTTCTATCCGAGTGCGCCCCCTTGCACTGTGCACGCCCTCTGTCGCTCCGTCGGCGAGTGTGCATGCGCGCCGGTCGCGGGGGTTCCCCGGGGATCGACATTTCGCGGCCCGGCCCACGGCACAACCATGTTCGTGGCGGTGAAGGGGAATTGCTATCGTCACGGGGATTGCCGGCCCAAGGGGCCGATCGGGGAAGGCCGAAGGGGACGTGAGCATGGAGAATCCGCCGCAGCAGCCGGCCTGGCCGCCGTACGCGCCGCCGGCAGCCCCGAGGCCCTCGCGAGCCAAGATCTGGGCGGCCGGAGCCGCCGTGGTGAGCGCCATCGCCGGCGTGGCGACTGCCATCGCCGCCTTTTCCAACGGGTCGCCCCAGCCCTCGGCCGTGCCACCACCCGCTTCGTCCTCCGTCGGCGACCAACCGCCGCAGAGCCCCGCCATCACCGCCGCCCCGAGTGCTGCGGCGGGCGCCGGCGGGGCCGCGTCCGTCCGGTGGTCGGGCAAGGTGGTGCTCGGGCTTGAGGGCATCGACCTCTCCCAGGTTCCGCCGAGCAAGGGCACCGGCTTCGGCATCCGGCCCGCGGCCGGACGCAACGGGTCCAGCTCGATGGAGGTCAAGGGCACCGTCGCCCTGTGGGAAAACGCCGGGGATCCCACGCCGCAGGGTTGCAAGGACCTCCTGGCGGCCCAGTCGCGCAACGCGGTGGTCGTGGCGGAGGGCGACAGCGTGTGCCTCGTCAACGAGAAATCCCCGATCGCCGCGCTCAAAGTCACCGCGACCCACTACGAAGAGGGCGGTTACGGCCTGATCGAGGGCCAGCTGACCACCTGGAACCTGCGCGCCACCAAGTAGCCGCGTCCCTCGTCCGGAACACCGGAACGCCTGCCTGCCTGCCTGCCTGCCTGCCTGCCTGCCTGCCTGCCTGCCTGCCTGCCGTAATGGTGTCCCCGCTCGACCACGAGATGGCGGAGGGTCACGAGATACCTCTTTGGCGCTTCCCCGGGCGAACGCGCCGTGGTCGGCGCGCTCGCCCGGCCGGCAGGCGCTCACCGGGTCGACCGTGTTCGCCCAGGAGCTCTCCTCACCTACGGGCCGAATCCGGCCGCGCGGGTGCGGTGGGGGTCCGTGGGGCCATTCGCGACGTGCTCCTGGTCAGCGCGGGCGGGAACCGCTGTGGAGCTCCACGTACAGGAGGTGGGTGAGCAGTGTGCGCAGGGCCGTGTAGGCGACCCCGTTCAGGGTGAGCGCGTTGTGCGCGGGGTAGGCCGGGTCGTTGCTCGCCCGGTAGATCCAACGGGAGATCTGGCTCCAGTTGTTCTGGAGGACCACGTTGTCCGTGCCCATGGCGGTCCTGGTGCCCGTGCCGATGTTGCCCCGGACGGTGTCGAGGATCCGGCCGAAGCGCGCGGCCTCGGCGGTCGCCTGGATCGTCAGGGTCAGGGCGTTGCCGACTTCGGTGGCACCGCGGTCACCGCCGTTGTCGAGCCGGGCACGGGCGCCGCCCAGGACGAGCAGGGCGTTGTGCAGGCTGGGGCCGTTGATGACGTCGTCCGTACGGTTGTTCCCGCCGGGCAGGGAGACGTAGTTGCCGCCCCACGGCAGGCGGGTCGCCGCGGTCTGGAGGTTCAGGACGTGGTTGAAGTCCTCGGGCCAGGTGTCGTTGAAGGCGTAGTGCCTGCCCTGGTTCTGGTCGTTGCCGGGCGCGTAGAACCCGGCGAGATACAGGTTGTTGGCCCAGAAGTACAGCGAGACGACCTGGCTGCCCCGGCGCAGGACCCGGATCTGGATCAGGCGGGACAGTTGGGTGGTGCTCTCGTCGATTTCGCCGGCTGAACGAAAGTCGTGGCCACTGACCCGGTGGATCCGGTCGATCATGCCGTAGTAGGCATCGTGGGCGCTCCGGCCTCCGTTCTCCAGGCTGTCGATGTTCCAGTCTATGACCGTGTTCGGCTGGCTGGGGTCGGCCTGCGCCGCGGGCGTGGCCAGGCCGACGAGACCGGCGGCGAGCGCGAGGGCGACCGCTGAGCCGACGAGGCGTCGGCTCGATCGCGCGAACTGCCGCGCCAGGCGCGACAGGGGCAAGAGGGGCATGGGGGCTCCACGGGTCGGGGTCGCCGCCGACGCACAGCGACGGCGGGGGAAGGGGACCCGGCGCTCGGCACACTCCTTGCGGACTTCCCAAGGGGGTGGTTCGGCTGCTCGGGTACGCACCCCACGCTAGGGTCGCCCGACGGCCCCCGATGTTCCTCCAGCGCACCGCCCTGTCCTGTCAGCGCACGGTTTTGCCACCCACCGGTCACGGGCGGGTGCAGCCCCCGGGGCGCGCCCCGGCCGTTCCTACGGGGTGGGAGTCGCGGGCTCCCGCGGCGCAGGAGTCGGGGCCGGGTGCGGAGCCGGCGGGCGGCATGGAGCGAGGGCGTCCTCTTCCTCCGCGCGCGGCCAGTAGCGTCCTTCGAGGGCCTCGGCGCTCCGGTTGAGCCGGACCAGGACGTCCTCCAGCTCCCGTACCTCCTCGGGCGACCAGCCGGCGACGACCCGGGCCAGGCAGGACCGGTTGACCTCACGGTCTTCGGCGAGCCGGCGCCCGCCCTCGACCGTGATGCGCAGCTTGCGCGCCATGCCGCCGTCGGGGTCCGCGACCCGCTCGGCCAGTCCGCATCGCAGCAGGGCGCCCGTCTGGCGGTTCACGGTCGAGGTGTCGAGCCCGAAGGCCTCTGCCAACTGCCCGATGGACATGGGGCCTTGGGTGTCGATCCGGCTGAGCAGCAGGTACGCCGACCGCTCCAGGCGTTCGGGGTCGCGCTCGCGCCGGGCAAGCACCTGGTGCCGCGAGAGCAGCATCAGCTCCCGCTCCAGTTTCTCCAGCACTTCGCCTCCCGCTCCTTCCGGCGCTCCATTATCGCGGACCTGTGGATCCGGGGAACGGCGACCCCCGACACCACTCGACCGTCGGGTGGCGCCGCATCGCGACCGCCACCGGACGCTGCAATATGCATGATACATAACGTGTGTACTATGCACTTCTCGTTGTCACCCCGACGAGCCACAGCCTCAACCCGGAGGACCCGCATGACCGTCACCACGACCGCCGCCTCCCGCGCGGCCGAGATCCTGTCCCGGCCCGTCACGCTGAACGGACTGACCGTCCCCAACCGCATCGCGATGGCTCCGATGACGCGGATGTTCTCCCCCGGCGGCGTGCCCGGCGAGGACGTGCAGGCGTACTACGCCGGCCGGGCCGCCGCGGGGGTGGGCCTGATCATCACCGAGGGCACCTACGTCGGTCACGACTCGGCCGGGCAGAGCGACCGGGTGCCGCGGTTCCACGGTGAGGAGCAGTTGGCGGGGTGGGCGAAGGTCGCCGCGGCCGTGCACGAGGCGGGCGGCACCATCGTGCCCCAGCTGTGGCACATAGGGATGGTGCGCAAGCAGGGCGAGGCCCCGTACCCCGACGCGCCGGCCGTAGGCCCCTCCGGCATCCGCGTCGACGGCACCGAGGGAACGGGCAGGGCGATGACCCGCACCGACCTCGACGACGTCATCGGCGCGTTCGCCGACGCCGCCGCCGAGGCCGCACGGATCGGATTCGACGGCGTCGAGCTCCACGGCGCCCACGGCTACCTGCTCGACCAGTTCCTGTGGGAGCGGACCAACCGCCGCACCGACGCCTACGGCGGTGACGCGGTGGCCCGTACGAGGTTCGCCGCGGAGATCGTCACGGCGGTCCGCGAGCGCGTCCCGGCCGACTTCCCGGTGATCTTCCGCTACTCGCAGTGGAAGCAGGAGGCCTACGACGCCCGGCTCGCGCAGACCCCGGAGGAGCTGGAGGCGATCCTGGCCCCGCTGGCGGCGGCCGGCGTCGACGCGTTCCACGCCTCCACCCGGCGATACTGGCTCCCGGAGTTCGAGGGCTCGGACCTGAACCTGGCGGGCTGGACCAAGAAGCTCACCGGTCGGCCGACGATCACCGTCGGCTCGGTCGGCCTCGACGGCGACTTCATCCGCTCCTTCGCGGGCGAGGGTGCGGCGCTCGGCGACATCGACAACCTGCTGGACCGCATGGAACGCGACGAGTTCGACATGGTCGCCGTCGGCCGGGCGCTGCTCCAGGACCCGCAGTGGGCGGCGAAGGTCCTCGGAAACCGCTTCGACGAGCTGAAGCCGTACGACGCCGCGGCGCTCAGGTCGCTCAGCCGGTAACCGGAAGCCGTCCGGACCACCCGCCCGTGGACGCCCCGTGACATCGGTCCGTCGATGCCACGGGGCGTCCACGCTCCGGCCCGGGACTCCGGGCCTCGGCGGCTCCCGGCACGTACGGCCGGCCGAGCAGCCGAGCGGCGGCGCGCTTCTCGCGTTGTCCCGCTTGATCCGATCCACCGGCAGGGCGTCGATCGATACGTTCGGAACCTCCGGCCCCGATACCCTCGGCCGGGCAGCGGTGAGCACGGTTGAGCACGGTGAGCGCTGTCGCGTCGTCCGTCGGGTCGAGCCGGACCGGCGCCGGTCGGCACGACAGCCCTTTCAGTTCCCACGGATGCGGTGGGCCTCGGCAACGAGTTCCCGAGGCAGCTTCGGCCCTGCGCACGCGTAGTCGATCAGCTGGTTCCGGTAGGTGGTGTTCGCGAGCTCCGGCGCCAGGGCGATCAGGGCCCTCAGGTCGTCGGGCGAACCCGCAAGCCGTGTGCGGAAGGCGGCGCCCGCCGCACGCAGGGAGAGTTCGCGAGGTGCGTGCTCCAGGCCCTCGCGGACGAGGTTCGCGGCGGCCGCGAAGTCGCCCTGTTCGGCACGCACGTCCGCCAGATCCAAGTGGAGGGACCAGTTGGCGGGGTCCAGGAGCAACGCGCTTTCGAGGGCCGCGGCAGCGCGATCGAGGTCGCCCATCACGCGCCAGGTGGTCGCGCGTGCCACTGCGGTCCACATGACCCGCTCGACGGCATCGGCCCGGTCGCACAGAGCGAAGGACCGTTCGTAACGGCCGCAGGCCCGGGGCAGCCGGGCCATGGCTGCCAGGGACTCCGGTACGGGATTCCGTTCGGACACCACGTCGAGGGCATGGAACCAGGGCTCGAACCGCTCCCGCATCTCGTCGGTGTCCAGGTCGTGGCCGTGGTCCAGCGTCCGCAGGCACGCCTCGGCCAGCGCCTCGGCGCTCACCGCGCCGAGAAGGCGCGCGTCGCCGAACCAGGGTGCGGCGCCCCATGCCACGTCGGGCCGTACACCCGTGACCGATCCAAGGGTCATCACCGCGTCGTCCATGTCCCCTTCGAGGAAGGAGAAGTACGCCCGCGCCGGCACGGTGCTCAGGGAACCGTCCTCTCCGAGGCCCGCCTCCAGTTCCGGGCGGCGCTGCTGCCACAACTCGGAAAGGGCCGCATAGGGCTCGGGAGCCTCCGGTGCCGAGGCCATGGCCCCCACCAGAAGCTTCACTGCGTCCACCGGGCTTCCGCCGCAGTGCGCCATCACACCGGCGAGACCGACTGCCGACGCCACTGACCAATTCGACATGGCCGGAGAATATCCGTGGCCACTTGCCCGCCGATCACCGACTGCCCGGCTGCCCGGCTGCCCGGCTGCCGCCCGACACCCCGCCTCCGCCCCGGGCGGCCACCCACGCCCCCTGATCATCACCGGGTGTCCACGTATGATCCGGCGGACAGGACCGGCGGCGGAGAGGAAGCGACTTCATGTCCCGGAGCGGGGCGTCGGGCGGGCCGCTCGACGAGTTCGCCGCGTTCGCACTGGCGCACGCGGGTGCCGCGTCCGCGGAGGACGCGGGCGTCGGAGCCGTGTTCCTGTTCGCCGACGACGTCGAGGACCGGTACCTCTACACCTTCGCCGACCTCGACGAGGCCCACGAGCACCTGGCCGACCCGACGCACGGATACCTCCGGTGCGCTGTCGCCTGGCGGCCCGGCCCGGACGTCCTCACCGTGCATGCCCAGGAGATCGGTGACGGTGCTTCCTTCACCCTGACCCGCACCGAGGGGTCGCCCCCGTTGCTGCCCGGCTCGGGGCCGGTGGGCAGGGCGAAGGCGGAGCCGGGCGACCCGGCGGACCTGGCGGATCTGGAGGACGCGTTCCAGCGGGCCGTCGACTCCGGGGAGGGGCTGACGGAGGCGGAGGACCGGGTGCGGGGTTGGGTCGAGCGCGCGGACGAGGACGACTGGGCGGCCGCCGAGAAGTGGTTGCGCGGTCGCCTTCCGGCCGCGGAGGAACACGATCCGGCGGCGCTCCCGGACGGACCCCCGGGCGGGGTCCGCACGGCGGGACGGTACGTGATCGCCTTCGACGAGGACGACGCCCCCACCGGCTCGGTCGCGGCCCTCGCCACCTGGGACAGGATCGCCCGGCAGGCCCGCGAGATCGTGGGGCCGACCGCCGGCCCGGCCGAGGGGACGGCCGTCGGCCATCCGGTCAGCGGCGTACGCCTGGCCCTGGACCGGGCCTCGGGCCGCTACGAGCTGTCAGCACCCCTGCCCGGTGAGGACACCGTGCCGACGGCCGAGGTGCTGGAGCAGCTCTACCGGCTCGCGTTCGCCGTCCAGTTGGAGACCGGCCGCCGCGCCGTCGACCCGCAGGCGGGACGGTACGTCGACCAGCTCGGCGGAGCGACGTGGGGCCGCCGGTTCGGCCTGTTCGTCAGAGCCGTCCATGCGTTCCGTCCGGGCCGGCTCTGACGCGTCGTTACGGATCCGCGTGCTCCGACCGCACGTGGCGGGAGCGTCCTCGGCGCTGGGCGCCGTCCCAGCGGGAGCGTCAGGCCGCGGGAGCGTGCTCAGGCGTCACCGTTACGGCAACGAGCGCGTGAGCCAAGCCACTTCACCGTTCTCCTCCGTGGAGACGCGATCCCGCTCGAACCCGAGCTTCTCGAGGACACGGAGCGAGGGCGCGTTCCACGTGCCGACGGTCGACCAGAGCCGTGTCCGCCCGGTCGCGACGGCGGCGTCGAGCACCGCCGCGGCCGCCTCGGTGGCGTAACCGCGCCCGTGCGCGTGCTGGAACAGCTCATACGCGATTTCGGGCTCCTCCAGGGTGGTTCGGCCGATGATCAGCCCGCAGTACCCGATGAAGTCACCTTCGTCCCGGCGCTGGATGGGCAACAGCGCGATCCCCGTGGTCTCCGTCGCGGTGAGCAACTCCGCGATGGACGTCCTGATGTGCTCGACCTCAGGGGTTCCCTTGCCGCGTTCGGAGAGCAGGGCGCAGAAATCGTCGGCGTCCGACTCGGCCCACGGCCTCAGTATCAGTCGCTCGGTCTCCAGGTGGTACGCCATCGTCCCGTACGTTGTCATGGCATCACTTTGCCCTACGGATCACCTCCGACCACGGCCGGAGTACCGGTGCCAGGTGGTCGGGGAGGGCGTGGCTCGAGATCGGACAGGGTCGCGAGTACGGACTGCTCGGTGTCGGCCGGCCAGGCTTCGCCATGACCGTGCTGTTCGCCCAGCACCTTGAGGAGCAGTTTCCGTCCGCGACTCCGATGCTTCTTCAGCCCCTGCCGACTGCGGCCCGCACGGGCCGCAGGGGCGCCCACGTCACTCACCCGGCGGCGTCCCGTAGGAACACCGCCCTGAACGTCGCCGTCTTCCTCGGGATCCCGCTGCCGGCCGGGTTCCTCACCCGTCGCATCGGCGAGCGGAAGATGGGGCGCGGGGGCTACGAGGCGACGTTCCTGCCGCGGATCGGCCCGTGGGCGCTCCACGGGCTGCTGTTCACCATCGTGGTCCTCTTCGCCCCGCAGGGGAGGACCATCACCTCGCAGCCCCTGGACGTCGTCCGCCAGGACGCCGACCTCGCGCGGCCGTCACACCGGGTGGTGCCACATCGAACGGCCCGAGGGGCCACGGTTAGGGTGACCCCATGCAGTCCTGCACGACGGGTCAGGCACCCGAGCAGCCGGGCGTGAACGTCGGGACCCGGGCGGGCCCGCGCCGAGTGCTGCCCTCGGCGCCCCGGGAGGCCGTCGAGGAAGCGGGGACGGAGTCGGGCACGCGGGGCACCGCGCGAGTGAAGTCGGCCGGCGCGCACATCGAAGGCGGCTGACCCGTGGACTGGGGGACGGGACTCGCCGGGCTGGCGGCGGGACTCCTGATCGCGATCGTGACCGCTCCGGTCGGGGTGTCCGGGGCGGTGTTCCTCCTACCCGTACAACTGAGCGTGTTCGCCGTACCCAGCCCCGCCGTCACCCCGACGAACCTCCTCTACAACGTCGTCGCCGGCCCCGGCGCGCTCCTGCGCTACTGGCGCGCCGGCGCCCTCCAGGGTCCGCTGGTGCGGCGGCTGGTGCTCGGCACCCTGCCGGGCGTCGTCCTCGGTGCGATCATCCGCGTCTTCGCCCTGCCCGGCCCTGTCGTCTTCAAAGCGCTGGTGGCCGTGTTCCTGCTGCCGCTGGGCCTGTGGCTGATCGCCCGAACGGTGCTGCCCTCGCGGCGACCGGAGCCGTCCGGGAAGGATGGGCCCTCGGGGCGCGCGGTGACCGGGCTGGCCCTGGGCGTGGGAGTGATCGGCGGGATCTACGGCATCGGCGGCGGCTCGCTGCTCGGCCCCGTCCTGGTCGGCCGCGGAATGCCCGTCGCGGTCGTCGCCCCGGCCGCCCTGGCCTCCACCTTCGCGACCTCGCTCGTCGGCGCCGGCACGTACACACTGCTGTCGTCAGCCGGCTCCGACAGCATCGCACCCCACTGGTTCCTCGGCCTGGCCTGCGGCCTGGGCGGACTCATCGGCGGCTACCTCGGCGCCCGTCTCCAACCCCACCTCCCCGAAAAGGCCCTGCGGCTGCTGCTCGGCACGCTGGCCGCCGGCGTCGGATCCCTCTACGCGGTCGAAACGCTCGGCTGACCTTCGATGCGCGACCCGGCCGAGGCGCCCCCGTCCGCGCCCCGGCCGCTCGGCGGCACGAGGGCGAGCGTCATGCGGCAGCCGCCCGACTCGTCGAGCGCCACATCGAGCCGCTCGTCCTGGAGGCCGGACCGGTCGCCGCGTCCGCGGTGCGGGAGTGGTCGCACGTGCGGCTGTTCTCCACCTGGTCCGAGGTCGTCGACCAGGCCGCCGAGAAGCTCCTCCGAGGGCTCTCCGGCTCGACCTTCGGCGGCGGCGCCGCCGACCGGCTGCCCGCCCGGGGCGCCCTCGGCCTCGCCGCGAAGGCCGCCGTCGACGACGGCCACGCCGACGCCGTCAGCGGGCTCCGCACCGACGCGTTCGAACGAGACGGCGACGGGCTCCTGGCCGTCGTCGGCGCACTCCGTCTCGGCCTGGACGAGTGCCTCCTGGCCCCGACCGTGCTCGCGCCGCTGATCGACCCCACAACCAGCATTCCTGCGGCACCGTCCGGCCCCATGGCGCGCGAGAGCCCTCCCACCCGGAGAAGGGCGTCCACCTCGTCGGCATGAAGTCCTACGGTCGCGCCCCGACCTTCCTGGCCATGACCGGCTACGAACAGGTCCGTTCCGTCGCGGCCGCTCTCGCCGGTGACCACGACGGCGCCGAACGCGTCGAACTCGCCCTGCCCGAGACCGGCGTCTGCGGTGGCGCGGGCCTCTTCGACGAGCGCACGTCCGAGGAGACCGGCAGCGGCGGCTGCGCGACCTCCCCTTCGGGTGGCCGCTGACCGCGGCGGTGCGCGAGCCGGCCGTTCTTCGGCGTACGGGCCGCGACCGGGACTGGGGTCCGGACGGCCGCCCCGGGCCGGCACCGGCTCGGCGCCGACGCCATTCGCAGGGGGCCACCGGCACCTGCGCGCCATCCCTGCGGGACTGTAGCTACGCGGCGCCCGCCGCCGCCAGGACCGCGACCGGTAGGAGCAGCATCCACTGCGGCAGCCGGAGCAGTGGCTTCGACCAGCCGACCGACAGCGTGACCACCAGGAAGGCGATGGCGTACGCGACGTAGTGCGCGGCCACGAACCAGGCCATCGGGCGGGTCGCCGACGTACCGTCCGCCAGGGCGAGGTGGACCAGGACGGCCGCGGAGAGCACCAGGTCGACGCTCACCATGTGCCACACGGCGTGCAGCACGCGCTTGGGTTCGTCGGCAAGTCCAGAGTTCACCAGCGGCCGCACGACATCGCGGTGCCCGGCGACGATGTGGGCCACGGCCACACCGAACGCGGTGATGCCCGCGGCGAGAAGCCATCCGTTCATCGGACCTCGATCCCCTGGACGATGACGGCGGCCAGCCGGACGGCCAGCCGGGGGTCGGCGTGTTCGCCGACCAGACCGACGTGGAAGAACACAGCTCCCGCCATCGTGTCGAGGACCAGGTCCACGGGTGTGCCGGCCGCGATCTCCCCTCGTGCCTCGGCGCGCTCGAACACGATCAGCAGCCGGTCTTTCGACGGGGCCAGGAACTCGCTGCGGATGCGCGCCTTCAGCACCGGATCGGCGGCGAAGTCGGCGAGAAGTCCCGGGAGGGCCGCCGCGGCCGCGGGGGCCCTGAACTCGTCCACCAGGCCCCGCAGCAGTTCGGTGAGGTCCCCGGCCAGCGTTCCGGTGTCCGGGACCGGCCCTTGGTCGGTGGTCGTGAACACGGCTTCGAAGACCAACTCCGGCTTGCCCCGCCACCGCCGGTAGATCGTGTCCTTGCCGACACCGGCACGGGCGGCCACCGCCCCGATCGACGTCGCGGCGTAGCCGACCTCGATCACCAGCTCCGTGGCCGCGTTGACGATCGCCTCGTGCGAGCGGGGATCCCGTGGACGCCCCTTGGAGGACGGGAAGGAAGTCATGACCTTTACCTTACGGGTCGACCCGTTTGATAACAACCCCGACCGGCGCGGCGCCCGGCACGAATGAACCGCGTGCGAATGAGACGTCAACACGTTCTATATTCATACGAATCACCCACGCGGCCCGGCTGCGGCGATCAGGAGGGGACCACGGCTATGGCCGAGACCGAGACCGATGGCGAACCGGGCACCCGGAAGGCATCGCGGAAGGCATCGCGGAGCACCCGCAAGGTGCGTCGCAAGGCGCGCAACCGCCGTCGCATGGGCATCGCCGCGGCCGTGCTCGCGCTGGGCGGAGCCGCGGCCGGGGCGTACGCACTCGGGTGGGGCGGTTCCGCGGGGACCGAGGCGGAGCTCGCCCCGAAGGGGGACACGACCGGCGGGGACAACGCCGGGAAGAAGCCGGCGGAGTCGTGGGACGGCAAGGTCAAGGTGCTGGGTGACGGTTCGACCTCTTACACGGGGCCGAACCCGGGCCAGCTCAAACCCGAGCGGCTGAAGCCCGGCGAACAGCCCCCGCAGTTCGTGGTGTTCTCCTGGGACGGCGCCCTGGAGGGCGAGGACCACCTCTTCTCGCACTTCCGGCAGGTGGCCAAGGAGAGCAAGGCCCACATGACCTTCTTCCTCACGGGCATCTACCTGCTCCCGGAGAGCAAGAAGTCGCTCTACAACCCGCCCCAGCACGGACAGGGTTCGGCCGCCATCTCCTACCCGACGGTCCCTCACATCAAGAGCACCCTGGCCCAGCTGCGGGGTGCCTGGACCGACGGCAACGAGATCGGTTCCCACTTCAACGGCCACTTCTGCGGACCCAAGGGCGGCGGTGACTGGAGCCCCGAGGAGTGGAAGAGCGAGATCGACCAGACCTACTCGTTCATGAAGAACTGGAAGACCAACACCGGGTTCAGCAAGGAGGCACCGCTGCCCTTCGATCCCACGCGCGAGGTCGTCGGCGGCCGGGCGCCCTGCCTGGAGGGCCAGAAGAACCTCCTGACGGCCGTCAAGCCGTACGGCTGGCGCTACGACGCCAGCTCCTCCGGCGATTTCCAGCTCTGGCCGACCAAGCAGAACGACATCTGGAACTTCCCGCTGCAGCTCGTACCCCTGCACGGCAAGGAGGTCCAGGTCCTGTCCATGGACTTCAACTTCCTCTACAACCAGTCGGGCGACAGCACCCAGGGCGACCCGACCAAGTTCCCGGCGTGGCAGGCACAGGTCCGCGGCTCCTACATGAACGGCTTCAACCGCGTCTACAACGGCAGCCGGGCTCCGATGTTCATCGGCAACCACTTCGAGGACTGGAACGGCGGCATCTACATGAAGGCCGTCGAGGACATGATGAGGGACGTCTGCCCGCGCCAGGGGGTGCGTTGCGTGTCGTTCCGCGAGCTGGCGGACTGGCTCGACGCCCAGGACCCGCAGGTCCTCGCGCGGCTCCGACAGTTGGACCCCGCGCAGGCACCGGACTGGAAGGACGTCGTCCGGTAGGCGCTCTCCGGACCGCCGGACCGCCGGGCGGCCGCAGCGGTCCGGCGGTCCGGGAACGGCACCGCGGCTACTTCACGGCCTTGGCGTACTCGCTCCACAGGCGCACCGCGCGTTCGCCGGCGGGCGTTCCCGGGGCGTCGCCGCCCAGCCCCGTCAGGGGCAGCGGGGCCAGGTCGGTCAGCGCCATCCGGTAGACGACCACCGCCGTGGACTCCTGCTCGGTGCTGGCCACGAACCAGCCCGCCGTGTTGGCCGTCGTCGTTCCCGTCTTGCCCACCGCGCCGGCCCGCACCTTGGCCGCCGTCTTCGCCGAACCGTCGGTCACCGCCTGCCGCAGCGCGTCCGTCACCGCCCGCGCGGTGGGGGCCGATACGGCCCGCGTGGGCTTCGGCGGGTCGAGGGGCACCGCCGCGCCGCCGCGGGTGACCGACCGCACCGAGTAGGGGTCGGTGTGCATCCCGTCCGCGGCGAAGGTCTGGTAGGCGCCGGCCATGCGGATCGCGCTGGGCTTCGAGTTCTCCCCGAGGGCGAACGTGGGGATCCGAGGTCCGAGGCTGGAGGCCAGCAGGCCCGACCTCTGGGCGAACGCCTCCACCCGGTCCAGGCCCACGTCCAGGCCGAGCTGGAGCATCGGCGTGTTCACGGAGTCGGCGACGGCCTGGCGCAGGGGCACCTGCCCCCAGCTGCGCCCACCGTCGTTGCTGCCCTTGAGGACCTTCCCGCTGCGGTCCCAGTACGGGCCCTCGGGGGTCTGCACGGTCGCCTGGTCGTTCCCGTCGTACGGGGTGGTGGGGGAAACCGGCGTACGGGCCTTGCCCCGGGTGCGCACCACTCCGTCTTCGAGGGCGGCGGCATAGACGATCGGTGTGAACGCCGTACCGACCGGGATCGTCGTCGCGTTCGACTCGTTGTAACCCTGCTTCAGGTAGTCGGGACCGCCGTAGACGGCGAGCAGCCGCCCGTCGGGCGCGACGCTCGCGGCGCCGATCTTCACGTGCTTGTCGGTGTCGGGGCGCTTCTCGGGGTCGAATCCCTTCTGCGTCTCCTGGACGGCCTTGGTCAGGGCCGTCATGCGCGCCTTGTCGAAGGTCGTGTAGATCTGGTAGCCGCCGAGGTCGAAGTTCGACTCCTCGATGTGCCCGGCCTTGACCGTGTACGCCTTCGCCATTTCGACGAGGTAGCCGGTCTGCGCGCCCGGGATGCCCGCCAGGGATGTGGCCGAGGGCTCCGGGAACTTCGTGTACGTGGCGCGCTCGGACGCCTTCAGCTGTCCGGTCTCGACCATGCGGTCGAGGATCCACCTCCACCGCTCCTCCGCCCGCTCACGGTTCTTGGGGCTGATGGACGGGTCGTACAGGCCCGCGCCCTTGAGCAGGGAGGCGAGGAAGGCGCCCTCGCTCGCGTTCAGTTGTGAGACGTCCTTGCCGTAGTACGCCTGGGACGCGCGCTGGATTCCGTAGGTGCCGCGCCCGAACCAACTGCTGTTGAGGTAGTCCTGGAGTATCTGGTCCTTGTCCTTCTGGTTGTCCAGTTTCAAGGCCAGCAGGAGTTCGGTGAACTTGCGCGACATCGTGCGGTCCTGGCTCAGGTACGCGTTCTTCACGTACTGCTGCGTGATGGTGGACCCGCCCTGGGTCTCGCCTCCGGTCACCGCCGCGCCCAGGGCGCGCAGGACGCCGGAGGGGGACACTCCGGGGTCCGAGTAGAAGCTCGCGTTCTCCGCCGCGAGGACCGCTCCCCTGACCTTCGGCGGCACCTTGTCCAGGGGCATCTCCTGTCGGCTCACCCAGCCGGTGCGGGCCATGGTGGAGCCGTCGGACCAGTAGTAGACGTTGTCCTGCTGCGTGGCGAAGGAGTTGAGGTCGTCGGGTATGTCCGTGACCGCGTAGGCGAGCGCGACGAAGCAGGTCAGGCCGGTGATGGTGTACAGGCAGGCTCCCAGCCACTGGCGCCAGGAGGGCGCCCAGCGGCGCCAGCCCGTCCGGCCGGGCCGCGGGTAGGCGGGGCGCAGGCGCCGTAGGTGGGGGCGCGCGGCGGCGAGGGCCCCGCCCACGCGGCCAC
>NZ_JANFAK020000029.1 GCF_024721315.2 Streptomyces sp. Isolate_45 | reverse complement strand
CCCCCCCCCCCCCCCCCCCCCCCCCCCCCCCCCCCCCCCCCCCCCCCCCCCCCCCCCCCCCCCCCCCCCCCCGGGCCGGTGCGCGGCGCCGCTCAACGCGCCGACCCCGATCGGGCACGCCCAACCCGCAGGCGGTGCCCCGGGCCATCCGGCGGGGAGGGCGGGCCTAGGGTGTGGGGGTGACGACCCGCCTCTCGGCCCGCGCCGCCATCGCCGCCCTCGTGGATCCCGACACCTTCGCCGAACTCCCCGCCCCGCCGGGGGAGTCACCGATCGACGGCCCCCTCGGCTGGGCGGGCTACGACGCCTCCCGGGCCCGGGCCGAGGCCCGTACCGGCGAGCAGGAGTCGGTCGTGACCGGCACCGCCCGTATCGGTGGCCGCGAAGTCGGCCTGATCTGCTTCGAGTTCGGATTCCTCGGCGGGTCCCTCGGCCGCCGCACCGGAGACCGGCTCGAAGCCGCGTACGGGCACGCTCGGGAGCACGGCCTGCCGCTGGTGTCGCTCATCGCCACCGGCGGATCCCGGATGCAGGAGGGGATGCTCGCGCTGACCCAGCTCCAGCGGGTCGCCGCGCAGTGCGTGCGGACCCGGGCGGCGGGCCTGCCGCAGATCGCGGTGCTGCGCGATCCGACGACCGGCGGCGGGTGGGCCACCCTCGGGGCGGGCGCGGACGTGGTGCTCGCGCTCCCGGGGGCCCAGGTCGGCTTCGCCGGGTCCCGGGTGCGGCCCGCCGACGCCGATCCGGCGGCCTATACCGCCGAGGGCCAGTACGCCGCCGGGCACGTCGACGCCGTGGTGCCCCCGGCGGAGCTGCCCGCGGTGCTGGCGGACTGGCTGCGCGTACTGACCGCGCTCAGGCCGGCCGGCGCCGTGGAGCCCCCGGCCGCGCTGGCCGACGTCGCGCCGCCCGCGACCGGCTGGGACGCCGTCCTGCTGGCCCGGCATCCGGCCAGGCCCCGCGCCGAGGCGTACCTGGAGGCGTACTTCGACCTGCGGCTGCCTCTCTCCGGGGACCGGGCCGGGGGCGTCGACCCGGGGATGCTGTGCGGGTTCGGGCTGCGGGGCGGGCGGGCCGTGGCGTACGCCGCCCAGTGCGGCACCGCCACCCGCCCGGCGGGCTACCGCACGGCCGCCCGCGTGGTGCGCCTCGCGGACCGGCTCGGGATCCCGGTGCTGACCCTGGTGGACACCCCGGGAGCGGCCAACGACGCCGCGGCGGAGCACGCGGGGGCCGGCGCGGCCATCGCCGACACCTTCGCGGCGCTCGCCGCGGCCACGGTCCCGGTGACGACCCTGCTGATCGGCGAGGGCGGTTCGGGCGGCGCGCTCGCGCTGGCCGCGCCCGGGAACACCTGGGTGACCCCGGACAGCTACTTCTCGGTGATCGCCCCGGAACTGGCGGCGGCCATCCTCAAGCGCCCCGCCGACCGGGCCCCGGAGACGGCGGAGCAACTGCGCATCCGCCCCCAGGACCTGGTGGCGCTCGGTGTGGCCCGGGGTGTGGTCGGGCCGTAGGGCCTTTCGTCGAGCCGCCGTGCTGCCGCCCGGTGCGGCGAGAGCCCCTCAGTGCCGCCGCGCCGGCAGGCGGACGTCCAGCGTGTAGAGCCGGGTGATCTGCTGCGGGAACTCGTTGTCGTCGCCGGCCAGGAGCAGGCGGGTGCGGCCGCGGGTGTCGTCGTCGAGGACGACCATGCCCTCGACGTTGTCGACCAGCGGGTGGTTCTGCGGCAGCTTCGACGGGGCTCCGAGCGTCGGGCAGTCGTTCAGGTCGCCGATCGGCGTCTTGCGGGCGGTCCGCAGGCCCGGGCCGGCGGTGAGGGTGTCCACCTTGGCCGTGTCGCTCGCGCCGAGCGGGTCGGCGACGTACAGCCGCACGGTGATGGCGAACTGCTGGGTGAAGCCGCGTTCCAGCACGATCAGCCGCCCGTCGCGGGTCGGCGCGAGTTCGACCAGGCCGTGGCCGGCGTCGACGGGGTAGGCGTACTGGCGGCCGAGGACGAACTGCCCGTCCCAGCGGCGTTCCCAGGTCTGGATGCGTTGCAGGGTGCGGCCCTGCGCGTCCTTGCCGTCGCCGGCGAGCGGGCCCTCGACCCCGGCGACCAGGGTGCGGCCGCCCGGCAGCAGGGTGAGCGATTCGAAGGTCTGGTTCACCGTGGCCCGGCCCTGGGGCGCGAGTCGGAACGCGGGCGGGACGGGCAGGGTGGCGAGGACCTGGCCGGTGCGGCTGTGGCGGCGGATGGCGGGGGCGTTCTCGTCGGTGATGAGGTAGGTGCCGTCGCGGTCGACGACCACTCCCTCGGAGTCGAGTGCCTTCCCGGCGCCGTCGGTGAGGGGCAGCCGGGCGGTGGCCGTGGCCGTCGGGGTGTCGCCGCGGGCGACCTTGAGGCGGTAGAGCGCCGACTTGTCGGAGATCGCGGCGACCGAGCCGTCGCGGTCGAGGGAGAGGCCGGAGATGCCGCCGACCAGCCGCCCGTCGAGGAGGTTCTTGTCGAGGGAGTCGGAGAATCCCCTGACCGACAGGTGGGGCGAGCAGGCGCGGTCCTCGGGTGCCGCGACGGCCTGCGGGGCGAGTGCTCCGGCGAGCGCGGCGGTGGCCACCGCGGTGGTGACGAGCGTGCGAAGGCGCATGAAGGCCTTCCTCCTGGTTCGACTGGTCCGGCTGGATCGCCCGCGTCGGCGCGGGCGAGAACTGCCGAACTGTCATATGTCGAACAGAAATAAAACGGAAGGGGTGGCAACGACATCGCAACGAACCCGCCAACTCCCCTTCACAATCGGCCGGAACGGGCGAATCCGGCCGGGCCGATCCCGACGTGCCGACCGAAGTGCCGGGTCAGGTGCGCCTGGTCGTGGAACCCGGCCGCCGTCGCCGCCTCCGCCGCGGGCGTCCCCGCCAGCAGCAGCTCCCGCGCCCGGGCCACCCGCCGCCCGACCAGGTAGGCGTGCGGCGGCAGCCCGTAGGCCCGCCGGAAGGCCCGTACGAGGTGGGTGGGGTGTACGCCGCCCAGCGCGGCCGCGGCCTGCGCGAGCGTGATGCCCTCGACCACCCGGGCGTCCAGCAGTTCCCGCAGCCGTACGGCGACCCCTGCGCCCGGGGCCTCGTACGGCGCGGGCCGCCGGCCCGCCAGCCACCACCGCAGCCGTTCCCCCACGAAGGCCAGCCGCGTCTCGGCCTCCAACGGGTCGGGCGCGGCCAGGGCCCGGTGCAGCCCGTCCAGCCGTGCCCCCAGCGCCGCATCGCGCAGCAGCGGGGCGTCCACGGCGGCCCCGGTCAGCCGTTCCGGCAGGACGGAGGTGTCGAGGTACAACACCCGTTTGCGGAAGCCGGTCTCGGTGACGGTCCGGCCGTCGTGGGTCACGCCGGGCGGCAGCAGGACCACCTGGTCGCGGAGCCCGGCGCCGTGCCGCTCCCGGTCGAGGGCGAAGTCCACCCGACCGCGATCGAGGAGCATCACGGCCCAGGTGTCGTGGACGTGCGCCGGGTAGGCGTGCGCGGTGAACCGGGCGTGGAAGACCTCGGCGATGCCGGCGACCGGCGGCCGCCAGGCGGAGACGGTGCTGCGCGGGGGTTCGGCGGCCATGTCAGGAACGTACAAGACCCGCCCCGCCCGCCGGGGCAGCCTGTCCACATGACGACACAGAAGGTCAACATCGCCGAGAAACTGGCCGGTTTCACCGAACAGTGGGCTCCGCGCCGGATCGCCCGCGTCAACGACTACGAGGTCAAGGCGGCCCGCCTCCAGGGCGAGTTCGTCTGGCACAGCCACGAGGACACCGACGAGATGTTCCTCGTGGTGAGCGGCGTCCTCACGATCCGGCTCCGGGACGGCGAGGTCGTCCTGCACCCGGGCGAGATCTACGTGGTCCCGCGCGGGGTCGAGCACCTCCCGGTGGCGGACGAGGAGGTGGCGATCCTGCTCTTCGAGCCCACCGGGACCCGGAACACCGGGGACCGGGGAGGGGAACGCACCCGCGAGCCGGTGGACGCCTAGGGCCTGTCGTCGAACTCCCGTCGCCGCCCGGAGGGCGGCCTCGCGGCGGCCGGTGCGTGCTCCCGGCGTGCCGGGCGCACGCCCGCGTACTGGACGTACTCGGGCTTCCGCCCGGTGCGGCGGGAGCGCGTGCCGGCCGCCACGAGGCAGACGGGAGTTTGACGACAGCCAGTGCTGTGGGCCCTGTTCTCAGGCCTGCGGCGAGCGGGCGTCGTAGCGGGCGAAGTTTCGCCAGCGGGCGGCGAGCAGGCCCACGACGAGGACGCAGCCGAGCCCGCCGCCGGTGATGGCGACGGCCGGTGAGGTGAGTTCGGCGGCGGTCCCGGCGAGGAAGTCGCCGAGCCGGGGCCCGCCCGCGACGACCACGATGAAGACGCCCTGGAGCCGGCCGCGCATGCCGTCCGGGGTGGCGGCCTGGAGCATGGTGGAGCGGAACACCATGGAGACGGTGTCGGCGCAGCCGGCCACGGCCAGGAAGAACAGGCCGGCCCACAGGTTCCGGGTCAGCCCGAAGACGGCCACGGCCAGCCCCCACGCCGCGACGGAGATCAGGATGGCCAGCCCATGGCTCCGGATCCGGCCCTGCCAGCCGGAGAACAGCCCGCCCAGCAGCGCTCCCACCGCGGGCGCGGCCACGAGCAGGCCGACCGTCCTGGCGTCGCCGCCGTACCAGAGCACCGCGATGGCCGGGAACAGCGCCCTCGGCTGCGCCAGCACCATCGCGGCCAGGTCGGAGAAGAAGGTCATCCGGATGTTGGGCCGGGTGCCGAGGAACCGCAGCCCGTCCATGACCGAGGCCCGTCCCTGCTTGCCCTCGGGCAGCATCGACGGCAGCCGCCACATGGCGTAGAGCGCGGCCCCGAAGGTCACGGCGTCGATCACGTACGCCGCCTGGTACCCCCACCAGCCGACGATCATCCCGCCCAGGACGGGCCCTGCCATCATCCCGGTGGTCATGGTGACGGAGTTCAGCGCGTTGGCGGCGGGCAGTTGCTCCTTCGGCAGCAGCCTCGGGATCATGGCCGACCGGGCGGGCCCGTTCAGCGCCCCGCAGACGGCCTGGAGGGCGACGACCGCGTAGAGCAGCCAGACCCGGTGGTAGTCGAGCAGCGCGGCTCCGGCCAGGGCGAGGGACAGTCCGGTGAGTCCGAGGGAGCTGTAGAGGCCGAGTTTGCGCCGGTCCACGGTGTCGGCGATGGCGCCGCCGTACAGGCCGAAGGCGACGAGCGGGACCAGCGAGAAGAGTCCGACCAGCCCGACCGAGAAGCTGGATCCGGTGATCTCGTAGACCTGGAGCGAGATGGCGAGCGCGGTCATCGCCTGGCCCAGCCAGGAAATGGTGCTCCCGACCCACAGCCGCCGGTAGTCGGCGGAGGCGCGCAAGGGCGTCAGGTCGGCGAATATCCGTCGGCGGGGCTGCGGAGGAGAGGCGGTACCGGTCACAGCGGATGATAACCACCCGCCTCCGGGCGGCTCCGGGGCCGCGGGCCGTTGTTCACACACCCGCAACGCCTTCCCCACGCGGATCCCACGCCCCAGGCCCGGCCGGGTCCTGCCGCTAACCCGCCACTATCACCGGACATTTGACCGAATCGTCGTACCCTCCTCGACTCCCGCTCGGCTCATGATGAAAAGACTCGTATGTCCAGGGAGGCGTAGTGATCGAACCTGGCAACAGCACCACGAGCACCGGTGACACCGGCCCCACGGGCCACGGCCTGCGCACCGCGACCGGCCGCACCTCCCCCCTCACCGTCGGGGTCGAGGAGGAGTTCCTCCTCGTCGACGCCCGCACCCTGCGGGTGGTCCCGGCCGCTCAGCACGTCCTCGCCACCGCCGCCGGACTCCCCCACGAACTGCACGCCGAGGGGACCCGGTACCAGGTGGAGATCTCCACCCCGGTCGCCGATTCCGCGGTCACCCTGCGCGAGGAGCTCGCCGCCCTGCGGCGCACCCTCGCCCGGGCCGCCCGCGCGCACGGCTGCCGGCTGCTCGCGGCGCCCTCGCCGGTCGTGGCCCTGGAGGGGCCGCTGCACCTGACCGACGACGAGCCGCGCCAGCGCGAGCAGCACCGCCGCTTCGGCGCCCTGACCGACACCCTGGTCAGCTGCGGACGCCACGTCCACATCGGCACCCTCGACGTGGACACGGCCGTGGCGGTGTCGAACCGGGTCAGACCTTGGCTGCCCACGCTGATCGCGCTGGCGGCCAACTCCCCCTTCTGGGGCGGCCGCGACACCGGCCACTCCAGCTGGCGGGCCATGGCCTGGTCGGGCTGGCCCTCCGCCGGGCCGCCCCCGCACTTCACGTCCACGGCCCACTTCCGGCGCTCGGTACAGACCTTGCTCGGCTCCGGGGCTGCCCTCGACACCAAGATGGTCTATTGGGACCTCCGCCCGTCCGGGAACTGGCCCACCCTCGAAATCCGGGCGCCCGACATGTCCCCGGACATCGACACGGCCGTCCTCCAGGCCGAGCTGGCCCGCGCCCTGGTGGCCACGGCGCTGCGCGACATCGCGGAGCGGGTGCCGGAGCCGGCCCTGCGGGACGACGTCCTACGGCTCGCGCGCTGGCGGGCCGCGCACGACGGTCTGGAGGGCTTCGGGCTGGACCCGTACACGGGGGTCGAACTCCCGGCCGCCGACCTGGCGGAGGCGCTGCTCGACCTGGTCGCCCCGGAGCTGGCCGCGGCCGGTGACCTCGACCACGCCGCCAAAACCCTGGGCGGACTGCTGCGCGACGGCTCGGGCGCCGCCCGCCAGCGTGCCGCCTTCGCCCGCCGCGAGGACCTCGACGACGTACTGCGCCACCTGGTGGAGGAGACCGAGAACTTCTAGCGCGTGTGGTGAAAGTGGCGCCGGGCGCCCGAAGGGCGCGGCCCGCGGCGTCCGGCGCCGTGCGTCGCAAGGCGGAGGAACGCCCGCCCACTGGACGTGGGCGGGCGTTCCGACAACTCGGCGAGGCGAGGCGCGGTGCCGGACGCCGCGGGCCGGGCGAGACCTTCACAACACGCCCCGGCCCGCACCCACCGCGTCCCGGGTGCGGCCGCACCGGGCCGGGCCGAGCGCCCGCACCCGACCCGGAACACGCGAAAGGCGGCCCCGAAGGACCGCCTTATCGTTTCTGCACACCTGCTCCGCGGTGGGGCGGGTGGGACTCGAACCCACGGCCGACGGATTATGAGTCCGCTGCTCTAACCGGCTGAGCTACCGCCCCTTTACGGCGTGGCGCGTACATGTGTGCGCGCCGTCTGCCGCAGCATAGCCGCTCATACGATCTCCTGCCTCGGATGCCTCGCATGATCGGCTTCGCTGTTCAGAGAGACCGCGTTGAGTGCTGCCCGGTTCCGGGTTCCGGGCAAAAAAAGAGGACCCACCCGGGTCCCCTTCTTCTTTGCTCCCCCGACTGGACTCGAACCAGTAACCTGCCGATTAACAGTCGGCTGCTCTGCCAATTGAGCTACAGGGGACCGCGCTCCCCCGACTGGACTCGAACCAGTAACCTGCCGATTAACAGTCGGCTGCTCTGCCAATTGAGCTACAGGGGATTGCTGCGGTGCATCGAACGGCCCACCTCCGGCCTTGCCGGGGGGCGAGCGCTCGTTGCGAGTCATAGATTAGCGCAAGCAGGGGGGTGCTCCGCCAATCGGTATCGCCAGCGGGCCGGGCACCACACGACGAAGGGTGGCAGGCATGCGGTACAAGGTCACGTTCGTGGTCGGACTGGCCCTCGGATACGTCCTCGGAACACGGGCGGGACGCGAGCGCTACGAGCAGATGAAGAAGTCCGCGCGCCAGGTCGCGCAGAACCCGGCGGTGCGCAACGCCGCCGAAACGGCCGGTCAGAGCGGGCGCCAGGTCGCCGGCAAGGCCTTCGCCGTGGTGAGCCAGAAGGTCGGCGCCGTCGTCCCGGACTCGCTGACCGAGCGGGTACGGACCCTGCGGGGCCGCGTCGGGGGCGGCGCGGGCACCGAGGACGAGTGGGGTACGAGCAACACCTGACCCCGGGTGCGGGTGGGACGGAGTCCGCGCGGGAGCCCGGCGCGGCGTGCGGCAGAATTCTCCGCATGGGGATAGTCGCCGGACTGGACAGCAGTTCCACCTTCACTCGCATCGTCGTCTGCGACGCGGACACGGGCGCCGTGCTGCGCCAGGGCTACGCGCCCCATCCGCAGTCCGCCGGTGAGACGGTCCCCCATGAAACCGATCCGCAGGCGTGGCTGCTGTCCCTCGGCGAGGCCGCGGGCGGTGGGCTGCTGGAGGGCGTCGAGGCGATCGGCGTCTCGGCGCAGCAGCAGGGCGTCCTGCCGCTCGACTCGCAGGGCGGACTCGTACGGCCCGCGCTCGTCGGCAACGACAAGCGCGGGCAGGTCGCCGCGGCGGATCTGATCGAGGCGCTCGGCGGGCGGCAGGCGTGGGTCCAGGCCGTGGGTTCGGTGCCGCACGCCGCTCAGCCGATAGCGAAGCTGGCCTGGCTGGCCCGCACCGAGCCGGAGGCGGCCCGCCGGGTGGCGGTCCTGATGTCCCCGCACGACTGGCTCGTCTGGCAGTTGCTCGGCAGGCCGGCGCGCCGCACCACCGACCGGGCCGGTGCCTCCGGGACCGGCTACTGGTCGGCGGCGACCGGCTCGTACCGTCCTGACCTGGTCGAGCTGGCGCTGGGTCGGCAGGCGCTGCTGCCCGAGGTGCTCGGCCCGGCCGAGGCCGCCGGGATGACTCCCGAGGGGTTGCTGATCTCCGCCGGGACCGGCGAGACGATGGCCGCCGCCCTCGGGCTGGGGCTGGGTCCGGGTGACGCGGTGGTCTCGCTGGGCGCCTCCGGCTCGGTGATGGCCGTCCACCACGAGGCCCTCGCGGAGCCGGGCGGTCTGATCACCTCCCTCGCCGACGCGGGCGGCATGCACCTGCCGGTGGTGAACACCTCCAACGCGGTGCGGGCCCTGCGGGGCACCGCCGACATGCTCGGCACCGACCTCGAAGGCCTCAGCGCACTCGCGCTGAAGTCGACCCCCGGTGCACACGGGCTCGTGCTCCTGCCGTACCTGGAGGGTGAGCGGACGCCGAACCTGCCGCACACCGCGGGCACCCTGAGCGGGCTGCGCCGGGACTCGATGAAGCCCGAGCACCTGGCACGGGCGGCCTTCGAGGGCATGCTGTGCGGGCTGGTGGACGCCCTCGACGTGCTGCGGCACCGGGGCGTCGGCATCCGGCGGGTGTTCCTGCTCGGCGCGGCGGCCGACCTGCCCGCCGTGCAGATCGCGGCGCCCGGTCTGTTCGGGACGCAGGTGGTGGTCCCGGCTCCGGCCGACTACGCGGCGCTGGGCGCGGCCCGGCAGGCGGCGTGGGCGCTCGGGGCGCACCGGGGCACGCTGGCCCCGCACACCCCGCCGATCTGGCCGGCCGCGGCGGCGCAGATCTTCGAGCCCGGTGAGGACTACCCGAGCTGGCAGGCGGTGCGCCAGCAGTACATCGCCACCCGGGAGCAGTTGCACCCGGGCGCGTTCCAGTACTAGGCCGTCGGTCACGGCAGTAGGTCCGGGGACGCGGGCGTTCTCCTCCTTTTGACCGGGCTTTACGAAATCCGATGGGGATCGGGGTGCCGGTTGGCACAAGATGGAGGGAACCCCCTCGATCTTGCCGACCGGAGCCTGCGCGTGCTCATACGACTTCTGCGGACCCATCTGGGTCCGTACCGGAAACCGATCGCCGCCCTCGTGCTGCTGCAACTGCTGCAGACCAGTGCGAGCCTCTACCTGCCGACGCTCAACGCCGACATCATCGACAACGGTGTCGTCAACGGTGACACCGTCTACATCCTGCGCTTCGGCGCCCTGATGCTGGGCGTCTCGCTGGTCCAGCTCGTCTGCAACGTCGGGGCCGTCTACTACGGCGCCCGCACCGCCGCCGCCCTCGGCCGCGACATCCGGGCGGCGGTCTTCGACCGGGTGCAGAGCTTCTCCGCCCGCGAGCTCGGCCAGTTCGGCGCACCGTCGCTGATCACCCGTACGACGAACGACGTCCAGCAGGTACAGATGCTGGCCCTGATGACGTTCACGCTGATGGTCTCGGCGCCGATCATGTGCGTCGGCGGCATCGCGATGGCGCTGTCGCTGGACGTGAAGCTGTCCGGCGTACTGCTCGCCGTGGTGCCGGTCCTCGGCCTGTCGGTCGGTGCGATCGTCTTCCGGACGCGGCCGCTGTTCCGGCAGATGCAGGACCGGCTCGACACCGTGAACCGGGTGCTGCGCGAGCAGATCACCGGCAACCGGGTGATCCGCGCCTTCGTCCGCGACCCGTACGAGAAGGAGCGCTTCCGCGAGGCGAACGCCGATCTGACCGGGGTGTCCCTGGCCGCGGGCAAGCTGCTCGCGCTGATGTTCCCGGTCGTGATCCTGGTCGTGAACGTGTCCAGCGTGGCCGTGATCTGGTTCGGCGCGATGCGCGTCGACAGCGGCGGCATGGAGGTCGGCCAGCTGACGGCCTTCCTCGCCTACCTGATGCAGATCGTCATGTCCGTGATGATGGCCACCTTCATGTTCATGATGGTGCCGCGCGCGGAGATCTGCGCGGAGCGCATCCAGGAGGTCCTGGACACCCGGTCGAGCGTGGTGCCGCCCGCCGATCCGGTGCGCGAGCTGGCACTGCGCGGGCGGCTGGAGCTGCGCGGCGCCGACTTCCGCTATCCGGGTGCCGAGGCGTCGGTGCTGCGCGGGGTGGACCTGGTGGCCCGTCCCGGGGAGACCACCGCGGTGATCGGCTCGACGGGCAGCGGGAAGTCGACGCTGCTGGGTCTGGTCCCGCGGCTGTTCGACGCGACCGGCGGCGAGGTCCTCGTCGACGGGGAGGACGTGCGCCGCATCGATCCGGCGCTGCTGGCCCGGACGGTCGGCATGGTTCCGCAGAAGCCGTACCTGTTCTCCGGGACGGTCGCCTCCAACCTGCGCTACGGGCGCCCCGGGGCGAGCGACGAGGAGCTGTGGCAGGCCCTGGAGGTCGCCCAGGCCAAGGAGTTCGTCTCCGAGCTGGAGGGCGGGCTCGACGCGCCCATCTCCCAGGGCGGTACGAACGTCTCCGGCGGGCAGCGCCAGCGCCTGGCCATCGCCCGGACGCTGGTGCAGCGGCCGGAGATCTACCTCTTCGACGACTCCTTCTCCGCGTTGGACTACGCGACGGACGCGGCGCTGCGCGCGGCGCTGTCCCGGGAGACCGAGAACGCGACGGTGGTCATCGTCGCCCAGCGGGTCTCCACGATCCGCGACGCCGACCGGATCATCGTCCTGGACGAGGGCGCGGTGGTGGGCGAGGGACGGCACCACGAGCTGATGGCCGACAACGAGACCTACCGGGAGATCGTGCTCTCCCAGCTGACGGAGGCGGAGGCCGCATGAGCGGGCCCGGAGGACGGATGATGATGGGCCCGGCCGAGCGGTCCATGGACTTCAAGGGTTCGGGCAAGCGGCTGCTGGGGCAGCTGGCGCAGGACCGGGCGAGGCTGTGGGGCATGGTCGCGGCGGTGGTCGGCAGCGTGGGCTGCGCGGTCGTCGGCCCGAAGATCCTCGGCAGCGCGACGGACCTGGTCTTCGCGGGGATCGTCGGCCGGGAGTTCCCGGCCGGGGTCACCAAGGAGCAGGCGCTGGAACGGATGCGCGCCAACGGCGACGGCGGGATGGCCGACATGCTGTCGGGCACCGACTTCACCCCGGGCGAGGGCATCGACTTCGGCGCGGTCGGCGTGGTGTCGCTGTGGGCGCTGCTGGTGTTCACGCTGGCCGGTCTGCTGATGCTGGTCGCGACGCGGCTGTCGAACCACGTGATGAACGGCGCCGTCTACCGGATGCGCGAGGAGCTGCAGGCGAAGCTGTCGCGGCTGCCGTTGTCGTACTTCGACCGGCAGAAGCGCGGCGAGGTGCTGAGCCGGGCGACGAACGACATAGACAACATCGGGCAGACGCTCCAGCAGACGATGGGGCAGCTGCTGAACTCGCTGCTGACCATCGTCGGCGTGTTGGTGATGATGTTCTGGATCTCTCCGCTGCTGGCGCTGGTCGCGCTGGTGACCGTGCCGCTGTCGGTGGTCGTCGCGGCGAGGATCGGCAAGAAGTCGCAGCCGCAGTTCGTGGCGCAGTGGAAGAGCACGGGCGCGCTGAACGCCCACATCGAGGAGATGTACTCCGGTCACGCGCTGGTGAAGGTGTTCGGGCGGCAGGAGGAGTCGGCGGCGGTCTTCGCCGAGCAGAACGAGGAGCTGTACCGGGCGTCGTTCAAGGCGCAGTTGGTCAGCGGCATCATGCAGCCGGTGATGTTCTTCCTGTCGAACATCAACTACGTGCTGATCGCGGTCGTGGGTGGTCTGCGGGTGGCTTCGGGCACCTTGTCGATCGGTGACGTGCAGGCCTTCATCCAGTACTCGCGCCAGTTCTCGATGCCGCTGACGCAGGTGGCGTCGATGGCGAACCTGGTGCAGTCGGGCGTCGCCTCGGCGGAGCGGGTGTACGAGTTGCTGGACGCGGAGGAGGAAGAGCCGGACGTGGAGGTTCCGGAGCGTCCGGAGGTCCGGCGCGGCCAGGTCACCCTCGACAAGGTGGCCTTCCGGTACGAGCCGGGCAAGCCGCTCATCGAGAACCTCTCGCTGACGGTGGAGCCGGGCCACACGGTGGCGATCGTCGGCCCGACGGGCGCCGGCAAGACCACGCTCGTGAACCTGCTGATGCGCTTCTACGAGGTCACGGGCGGCGAGATAGCCCTGGACGGCGTGGACATCGCGAAGATGAGCCGCGCGGAGCTGCGCGGCGGCATCGGCATGGTCCTCCAGGACACCTGGCTGTTCGGCGGGACCATCGCGGAGAACATCGCCTACGGCGCCTCCCGCGAGGTCACCCGGGAGGAGGTCCAGGAGGCGGCCCGCGCGGCGCACGCGGACCGGTTCATCCGTACCCTGCCGGACGGCTACGACACGGTGCTGGACGACGAGGGCGCGGGGGTCAGCGCGGGCGAGAAGCAGTTGATCACGATCGCCCGGGCGTTCCTGTCGGATCCGGTGATCCTGGTCCTCGACGAGGCGACGAGCTCGGTGGACACCCGTACCGAGGTGCTGATCCAGAAGGCGATGGCGCGCCTGGCGCACGGCCGTACGTCCTTCGTGATCGCGCACCGGCTGTCCACGATCCGGGACGCCGATGTGATCCTCGTCATGGAGAGCGGTTCGATCGTGGAACAGGGCACGCACGAGGAACTGTTGGCGGCCGGCGGCGCGTACGCGCGGTTGTACGCGGCGCAGTTCGCGCAGGCGGTCGCCGAGGTCGACTGACCCGCGGGGTCGGGGTCGAGCGGGGTGGGGGCGTCCTTCGGGGCGCCCCCTGCCCGTTTCAGTCGAGGTAGCCGCGGAGTTGGTCGGCGAAGGCGTGGTCGCGCAGCTTGCCGAGGGTCTTGGACTCGATCTGGCGGATCCGTTCGCGCGTCACGCCGAAGATCCGGCCGATCTCCTCCAGGGTGCGGGGCCGGCCGTCGGCGAGTCCGTAGCGGAGCTGGACGACCTTGCGTTCGCGTTCCCCGAGGGTCGACAGGACGGCTTCGAGGTGTTCGCGGAGCAGGAAGAACGCGGCGGACTCCACGGGCGAGGCGGCGTCGCCGTCCTCGATCAGGTCACCGAGGGCGACGTCGTCCTCCTCGCCGACGGGGGCGTGCAGGGAGACCGGTTCCTGGGCGAGCCGGAGCACCTCCATGACCCGCTCGGGGGTCAGTTCGAGGTGGGCGGCGACCTCTTCGGCGGTGGGTTCGTAGCCGCGTTCCTGGAGCATGCGGCGCTGGACGCGGATGACGCGGTTGATGAGTTCGACGACGTGGACGGGGACGCGGATGGTCCGGGCCTGGTCGGCGAGGGCCCGGGACATCGCCTGGCGGATCCACCAGGTGGCGTAGGTGGAGAACTTGTAGCCGCGGGCGTAGTCGAACTTCTCCACGGCGCGGATCAGTCCGAGGTTCCCCTCCTGGACCAGGTCGAGCATGGTGAGGCCGCGGCCGACGTACCGTTTCGCGACGGAGACGACGAGCCGCAGGTTCGACTCGATGAGGCGGCGCTTGGCCATCCGGCCCATGACGACGAGTTTGTCGAGGTCGTGGGCCAGCCGGGAGTCGAGGTCCGGGGTGCTGCCCAGTTTCTCCTCCGCGAAGAGACCCGCCTCCACCCGCCGCGCGAGGTCCACCTCTTCGGCGGCGGTGAGCAGCGGGATCCTGCCTATCTCGCGCAGGTACTGCCGGAAGAGGTCCGCGGACGGCCCCGCTCCGGCGGCGTTGCCCCTGCTGCGCGTACGTGGCGCGGGCTCCCGGTCGACCGGTTCCAGGGCCTCGGGTTCGTCGTCCACGGCTTCGGCCTCGGGGTCGGGCTCTTCGGCGACGGCGACGGCGACGACGGCCACGGCTTCGGTGTCGTCGGCCGGTTCCGCGTCGGCGGCGGGGGCGGCGGGGTGGCTCACGTTCGCGGTCAGGGTCCGGGACTGCACGGGGGCGACCTCCAGGGCTCCGAGGACGGTGGCACCGCACCTCAGTGTGGGGTACGGCACATCACCGCCACGAGGGGCGTGCGAGCACTTTCTGAGTCCGGTGCGTGACCGGATGGTTACCCCCCGGCGGGAACCCCGATGCGGATCGGACGCATGTCCGAGATGATCGATGTCATGTCTTCGCACGGAACCTACGAAACCCACGTGACGGTCCGCTGCCCGGACGCGGTGGAGCTGGAGCGGCTCGAATCCTGGGCCGCAGCACGGGAGTTGAAGGTCACGCACATCCTGCCGGCCCGGGGTCGGATGCTCTCCCAGCCGATGTTGACGCTGCCGGACCGGACGAGTCACGAGCGGCTGGTGCCGCAGCTGCGGGCCGCGGGTTTCGACCCGGTCCGGGTCAAGGTGGAGACGGTCCCGTGGACCACGGACAGCCCGGGGCCGGGCGGCGGCTACTACGAGCACCACCTGAAGCTGCGGCTGCCGGCGGACTACGACGGGGCGACCCTGGAGTCCCTGGTCACGGAGCACCGGGCCAACCTGTCGTGGAACGCCCGCCGCACCCTGCCGGGCCCCGACGGCCAGCACGAACGTTTCGTCACGCAACGCTGCCGGGGCACCGCGTCCGGGGCGACGGCGGCCTGCGACACGTTGATCTCCGTCCTGGTGGAGGCCGGCTACGAGGTCCTCTCGGAGGAAAGGGAGTTCGTGCTGTACGACAGCGACCTGTCGGTGGACGAGGGTTGGATCGAGTGCGGGTCCCGCGTCCGACCTCCTGCGGTGAACTCCCTCAAGCCGTCTCCACCCGGACCGCGCAGGTCTTGAACTCGGGCATCCGGGAGACGGGGTCGAGGGCCGGGTTGGTGAGGGTGTTGGCGCGGCCCGCGCCCGGCCAGTGGAACGGCATGAACACCGTGTCGGCGCGGATCGTGTCGGTGATGCGGGCCGGGGCCACCGCCCGGCCGCGGCGGGAGACGACCGCCAGCGGGGCGCCGTCGTCGATGCCGAGGCGGGCCGCGAGGCGCGGGTGCAGTTCCACGAAGGGCCCGGGGGCGGCCTCGTTGAGTTCGGGCACGCGCCGGGTCTGGGCGCCGGACTGGTACTGGGCCACGACCCGACCGGTGGTGAGCAGCAGCGGGTACTCCGCGTCGGGCATCTCGGCGGCGTCCCGGTGGGTGACGGCGGCGAAGCGGGCCCGGCCGTCGTCGGTGGCGAACCGGTCCAGGAAGAGGCGGGGAGCGCCCGGCGAGCCGGCCGGGCAGGGCCAGAAGACGCCCTGTTCGGCTTCGATGCGGGCGTAGGTGATGCCCGAGTAGTCGGCGGGGCCGCCCTCGGAGGCGAGCCGGAGTTCCTCGAAGACCTCCTCGGGGTCGGTGGGGAAGCCCTTCTCCACGCCGAGGCGGGCCGCGAGGCCGTGGAGGACGTCGAGGTCGCTCCGGACGCCGGGCGGCGGGGTGAGGGCGCGTCGGCGCAGCAGGACCCGGCCTTCGAGGTTGGTGGTGGTGCCGGTCTCCTCCGCCCATTGGGTGACGGGGAGGACCACGTCGGCGAGGGCCGCCGTCTCGGACAGGACGACGTCGGCGACGGCGAGGAAGTCCAGGGACCGGATGCGTTCCTCGATGTGGGCGGCGCGGGGCGCGGAGACCACCGGGTTGGAGCCCATGAGGAGCAGGGCCCGTACGTCGCCGCCGAGGGCGTCGAGGAGCTCGTAGGCGCTGCGGCCGGGGCCGGGCAGGCTGTCGGGTTCGACGCCCCAGACCCCCGCGACGTGGGCGCGGGCGGCGGGGTCGGTGAGCTTGCGGTAGCCGGGGAGCTGGTCGGCCTTCTGGCCGTGCTCGCGGCCGCCCTGGCCGTTGCCCTGGCCGGTGAGGCAGCCGTAGCCGGAGAGGGGCCGGCCGGCCCGGCCGGTGGCCAGGCACAGGTTGATCCACGCGCCGACGGTGTCGGTCCCCTTGGACTGCTGTTCCGGGCCGCGGGCGGTGAGGACCATGGCGGTGGAGGGGGCGCAGAACAGGTCCGCGGCCTCGCGGAGCCGGGGCACGGGGACCCCGGTGATCCGTTCGACGAGTTCGGGCCAGTGGGCCATCGCGCCGGCCCGGGCCTCCTCCCAGCCGGTGGTGCGGGCGGCGATGAACTCCTCGTCCGTTCGGCCCTCGGCCACGATCAGGTGCAACAGGCCCAGGGCCAGGGCGAGGTCGGTGCCGGGGCGGGGCGCCAGGTGCAGGTCGGCGTGCTCGGCGGTGCGCGTACGGCGCGGGTCGACGACGATCAGGGTGCCGCCGTTCGCCTTCAGCTCGGTGAGGAAGCGCAGCGCGGGGGGCATGGTCTCGGCCGGGTTGGAGCCGACGAGGATGACGCAGCCGGTGCGCGGTACGTCCTCCAGCGGGAAGGGCAGCCCGCGGTCGAGGCCGAAGGCCCGCTGGTGCGCGGCTGCCGCCGAGGACATGCAGAAGCGGCCGTTGTAGTCGATCTGCGAGGTCCACAGGGCGACCCGGGCGAACTTGCCGAGCGCGTAGGCCTTCTCGTTGGTGAGCCCGCCCCCGCCGAAGATCCCGACGGCGTCGTTGCCGTGGGTTCGGCGGGTGCGGGCCAGGCCCTCGGCGACCTTGTCGAGGGCCTCCTCCCAGCCGGCCGGCTCCAGCCGCCCCGAGTCGCCCCGGACGAGCGGCTCGGTGAGGCGTGCCCGGGAGGACAGCACGGCGGGCGCGGTGCGGCCCTTGCCGCAGAGCGCGCCCCGGTTCACGGGGAAGTCGGCCCGCTCCTCCACGGTCACGCCGTCGCCGCCCGGTGTGGGGCGCAGGTTCATCCCGCACTGCAGCGCGCAGTACGGACAGTGCGTGGCGATGGGGGCGCCGGGAGCGGCTTCCGGGGTGTGCATGCGCCCCAGCGTGCGTCGCCGGTGTTACGCCGACCGCCGCTCCCGGTTACGCCTCCCGGACGGCCCCCTCACCGCCGGCCGGGGGCCGGGGTGAGGGGGCGGGCGCGGCGGGGCGGTGGTGGCACCGGCCGGTGGGGTCACCGGCCGGTGGGGTCACTGGCCGGTCAGGTACTTCACCGTCAGGCCCGCGGTCCAGCCGCCGTCCACGGCCAGTTCGGCGCCGGTCACGTAGCCGGCGGCGTCCGAGAGGAGGAAGGCGACCGCGGCGGCTATCTCCTCGGGGAGGCCGACCCGGCCGAGCGGGGCTCCGGGGTAGTTGCCCTCGCCCGCCGCGATGCCGATCGGGGCGGTCATCGGGGTCAGCGTCATGCCCGGGTGGACGGAGTTGACGCGGATCCGGGCCTCTGCGAGCTCGACGGCGCCGATCTTCGACAGGCCGCGCACGCCCCACTTGGAAGCCCCGTAGCCGGCCGTGAGGGCGAGTCCGGTCAGGCCGGCCGCGGAGGAGATGTTGACGATGGAGCCGCCGCCGTTGTCGCGCATCAGCGGGATCGCGGCCTTGATGCCGATGAACACGCCGACCAGGTTGATCTCGACCACCCGGCGGAAGTGCTCGACGCTCTCGTGTTCCAGGAACTGGCCGGTGGAGATGCCGGCGTTGTTCACGAGCCCGTCGACCCGACCGAACTCGGAAACCGCGTACGCGAACGCCGCCTCCCAATCGGCCTCGCTGGTCACGTCGTGCCGCAGGAAGCGCGCCGCGTCCCCGAGCTCGGCCGCGGTCTCGGCGCCCTCGGCCTCCAGCACGTCGGTGATCAGCACCCGGCCGCCGCCGTCGACGACGGCCCGGGCGGCCGCCGCGCCCAGACCGCGGGCACCACCGGTGATGACGACGGCCTTGCCGCCCAGATCCACAACAGCCACGGTTCCACACCCCTGACGTACAGACTGGTATATGACTAATCGGCATACGCCGATCGCGGCGTCAGTCTGCCAGAGCCGCCAGCACCCGCGACACCCCCTCCTCCTTCGGTCCCAGGAACCGCGGTTCCGGCTTGAACACGGCGTCCAGCGCCGCCTTGCCGGCCGCGAAGACCTCGCGGGTCCCGCCGTAGTACCAGGTGGCGTCGTGCACGTCCTGGACGCCGACCCCGTACGAGTCCACGCCCGCGGCCTGGCACAGCGCGACCGCCCGGCGGATGTGGAAGCCCTGGCTGATCAGCACCGCCCGGCGCACGCCGAAGATCTCCCGGGCGCGCACGCAGGAGTCCCAGGTGTCGAAGCCGGCGTAGTCGCTGACGATCCGGTCGTCCGGCACCCCGTGGGCGGTGAGGTAACCGCGCATCGAGTTCGGCTCGTCGTACTCGGTGCGGCTGTTGTCCCCCGTCACCAGGACCACCTTCACCTTCCCGGCGCGGTACAGCTCCACGGCCGCGTCGAGCCGGTCCGCGAGGTACGGGGTGGGCCGGCCGTCGTAGAGGAGGCCCGCCCCGAACACGACGGCCACCTCGGCCGGCGGCGCGTCGGCCGTGGTGCGCAGCCGGTCGGCGGCGGCCGCGTGGGTCCACGCCGAGGGCAGCAGCGCGAGGACGCAGACCGCCATCACGAGCCGTACGAGTCGGCGCCGGGCCCTGACGGTGCGCGGCACCAGCCCCCGCGCGGCGCGCGCGATCCGGTGCGGGCGCGGTGTGCGCATGAGGTTCCCCCTGGTCGTGCCGGCCGGTCTGCGGCCGGTGCCGCACCCGCAGGTCAGGACGTACGAGGAGGGCGGACGGTTTCACCGACCGCGTCCCACCCGGGCCCCGCCGCCGCCCCGGACCGGGCCGACGGTCCCCGGCGCCCGACCGGCGGGCCGGGCGCACGGCGCCGTACACCCGCGCGCCCGATCGGCGGGCCACCCGCACGGCGCCGTACACCCGCCGGTGAGCAGGCCGTAAACACCCGTCACCCCGACGCAACGCCCGCGCAACCTCCGCCCCCCAGGATCGGTTCATGACGGAGCCGGTGCACCCTCCCGAACCCTTCGCCCTCCCCTTCGGCAGCGCGGCCGAGCTGCTGACCCGGATCACCGCACAACTCGGCACGCAGCTCAGCGGCCTGCGCCCACCACGCGCCCACGGAGCCCCCGCATGCAGCCCACACTCGTCGCCGTGGCCCACGGCAGCCGTGACCCGCGCGCCCCGCGCACCGTCCTCGCCCTCCTCGAACGGGTCCGCGAGCTGCGCCCCCGCCTCGACGTCCGGCTCGGGCACGTCGAGCTGAACCAGCCGCTCCTCGGCGACGCCCTGAGCGGGCTGCCGGCGGGCGGGGAGGCGGTCCTCGTCCCGCTGTTGCTGGGCCGGGGCACCCACGTCAAGCGGGACCTCCCCGCGGCCGCCGCCCGCGCCGGACACCTGCGCGTCCGCGTCGCCGCCCCGCTCGGCCCGCACCCGCTGCTCGTCGAGGCCCTGTACGAGCGGCTCCTGGAGGCCGGCTGGACCCCGGGGACGGCGGTGGTACTGGCCGCCGCCGGGTCCCGCGACCCGGACTCCGCCGCCGACACCGGCCGCGGCGCCGCGCTGCTGTCGGAGCGGCTCGACGGAGTGCCCGTGGTCCCGGCCTACGCCTCCGCCGCCGCGCCGGGCGTGCCCGACGCCGTCCGCGCGCTGGCCTCCCGGGGTCACCACCGGATCGCGGTCGCCTCGTACTTCGCCGCCCCGGGCCGGTTCTCGGCCGCGTGCGCGGCCGCCGCGCCCGGTCCGGCGGCCGCCCCGCTCGGCGACCACCCGGCGCTGGCCCGGCTCGTCCTGCTCCGCTACGAGCAGGCCCTCGCCCGGCGGGCCCGGCCCATGGAGCTGGCCACGGCCTGAGGGCCGCGTCCGTACGGATCTCCCGGTTTGTCGGCCGGTGCGGTTACCGTCGGAGCATGGAAGGCACCGCACACTCCCCCGCCTACGAGTCCTACGACCTCGCCGCCACCGAACGCTGGGCCCCCGAGCCCGACAAACAGCCGGGCCGCACCGCCTTCCAGCGCGACCGCGCACGCGTCCTGCACTCCGCCGCGCTGCGCCGCCTCGCCGGTAAGACCCAGGTCGTCACCCCGGGCACCCGCTCCTACGACTGGGACGCGAGCCCCCGTACCCGACTTACCCACTCCCTGGAGTGCGCGCAGGTCGGACGCGAGCTCGGCGCGGCCCTCGGCTGCGATCCCGACCTCGTGGAGGCGGCCTGCCTGTCCCACGACATGGGCCACCCGCCGTTCGGGCACAACGGCGAGGAGGCTCTGAACGAGTTCGCGAAGGACAGCGGCGGCTTCGAGGGCAACGCCCAGTCGCTGCGCCTGCTGACCCGGCTGGAGCCCAAGCGGTTCGTGCCCGATCCGGCGAGCGGCGAGCTGGTGAGCGTCGGCCTCAACCTGACCCGCGCCTGTCTGGACGCCGCCACCAAGTACCCGTGGGCGCGCGGCGACCATCCGACGGACCCGGGTTCGGTGAAGTTCGGCGCCTACGAGGACGACCTGCCGGTCTTCGAGTGGCTGCGGCGCGGCGCGCCCGCCGACCGCAAGTGCTTCGAGGCGCAGGTCATGGACTGGGCCGACGACGTCGCGTACTCGGTCCACGACTTCGAGGACGGTCTGCACGCCGGTCACCTCGACCCGAACATGCTCTTCGCGGAGCCCGAGCGCACCGCGATCTGGCAGGTCGCGATCGGCCGGTACGTGCCCGCCGACACCGCCCCCGAGGAACTCCGCAAGGCCCTGGACCGGCTGATGGAGCAGGAGTGGTGGCCGCACGGCTACGACGGTTCGGCCGTCGCCCAGGCCCGGTTGAAGGACGCCACCAGCCAGCTGATCGGCCGGTTCTGCCAGGCGGCGGAGGGCGCCACCCGCGAGGCGTACGGGCCCGGCCGGCTCACCCGGTACGCGGCGGAGCTGGTCGTCCCCCGCGAGGCGCGCAACGAGTGCGCCGTCCTCAAGGCCGTCGCCGACCTGTACGTCATGCAGCGCGACGAGCAGGAGCGGCTGCGCGCCGACCAGCGCATCGTCCTGGCCGAACTCGCGGAGGCGCTCAGCGCCCGGGCCCCGGAGGGCCTGGACCCGCAGTTCCGGGCGATCTTCGACGCGGCGCCCGACGACCGGGCGCGGAAACGCGCGGTCATCGACCAGATCGCGTGCCTCACCGACGCGGCGGCCCGCTCCCTGCACGCCCGCCTCACCAGACGCCCGCAACGCGCCGAAGGGTGAGCCGATCGGGCCACTCCCCCTTCACGCGGCAGGCTCGGTGCGGGACGCTCGCATGTGGTCGCATGTGGCCCAGAGGTTATGAGGAGGCATCAGGTGGTCGACGCACACCGGACGTTCGTGATCGTCGGGGCAGGGCTCGCCGGGGCGAAGGCGGCCGAGACACTGAGGTCGGAGGGGTTCACGGGCCGGGTGATCCTGATCGGCGACGAACGCGACCATCCGTACGAACGGCCTCCGCTGTCCAAGGGGTACCTGACGGGCAAGGAGGAGCGCGAGAGCGTCTTCGTCCACGAACCGTCCTGGTACGCGGCGGCCGACATCGAACTGCACCTGGGGCAGCCGGCCGTCCACCTGGACCGGGAGAACAGGACGGTGCGCCTCGGTGACGGCGCGCTGCTGCACTACGACAAGTTGCTGCTGGCCACCGGTGCCGAGCCGCGTCGCCTGGACATCCCGGGCACCGGCCTGGCCGGGGTGCACCACCTGCGGCGGCTCGCGCACGCCGAGCGGCTGCGCAACGTACTGGCCGCCCTCGGGCGGGACAACGGCCACCTGCTGATCGCGGGCGCCGGGTGGATCGGCCTGGAGGTCGCGGCGGCGGCCCGCGGCTACGGCGCCGAGGTCACCGTGGTCGAGGCGGAGGCGACCCCCCTGTACACGGTGCTGGGGCCGGAGATCGGCCGGCTCTTCGCCGACCTGCACGCCGCGCACGGGGTCCGGTTCCACTTCGGGGCGCGGCTCACCGAGATCGTCGGCCACGACGGGATGGTGCTGGCGGCCCGTACGGACGACGGTGAGGAACATCCGGCGCACGCGGTGCTCGCCGCGATCGGGGCCGCGCCGCGGACGGCGCTGGCCGAGACCTCCGGGCTGGCCCTGGTGGACCGCGAGCACGGCGGGGGGATCGCCGTGGACGCCTCCCTGCGCACCTCGGACCCGGACGTCTTCGCCGTCGGGGACGTCGCCGCCGCCCACCACCCGGTCCTGGGGGCCCGGCTGCGGGTCGAGCACTGGGCGAACGCCCTCAACGGCGGGCCCGCCGCGGCGCGGGCGATGCTCGGGCAGGAGGTCCGCTACGACCGGGTGCCGTAC
Organism: Streptomyces sp. Isolate_45; assembly: GCF_024721315.2. Taxonomy (GTDB): domain Bacteria; phylum Actinomycetota; class Actinomycetes; order Streptomycetales; family Streptomycetaceae; genus Streptomyces. The sequence goes on along the minus strand of NZ_JANFAK020000029.1, from coordinate 46,008 downwards.
TTCTTCTCCGACCAGTACGACGTGGGCCTGGAGTACTCGGGGTACGCCCCGGCGGGCGGCTACGACCAGGTGCTGATCCGCGGGGACGTGGGCAGGCGGGAGTTCATCGCGTTCTGGCTGTCGGAGGGCCGCGTGCTCGCCGGGATGAACGTGAACGTGTGGGACGTCACCGAGCACATCCAGGCCCTGATCAGGTCGAAGACGCCCGTGGACCGCGACAGGCTGGCGGATCCGTCCGTTCCGCTCGCGTCGTTGATCACCGGGGAGGGCGCCTGACGGGATTGTCCCCGCCCGGCCGTAGACTTCACGCGTGGCAGGACGGATCAACGAAGACGACGTGAAGGCGGTACGGGACGCGGTCCCGATCGACGCCGTGGTCTCCGAGTACCTCCAGCTCCGCAACGCCGGCGGCGGCAACCTCAAGGGCCTGTGCCCCTTCCACGACGAGAAGTCCCCGTCCTTCCAGGTCAGTCCCAGCAAGGGCTTCTACCACTGCTTCGGCTGCCAGGCGGGCGGGGACACCCTCGACTTCATCATGAAGATCGACCACCTCTCCTTCTCGGAGGCGGTCGAGCGCCTGGCCGGCCAGGCCGGCATCACCCTGCGGTACGAGGAGGGCGGCTACACAGCCGGCACCAGCGGCCGCGGCGAGCGGATCCGGCTGGTCGAGGCGCACAAGGCCGCCGCCCTCTTCTACGCGGAGCAGCTGGGCGGCGCCGAGGCGGAGATCGGGCGCCGCTTCCTGGCGGAGCGCGGCTTCGACCAGGCGGCGGCCGAGCACTTCGGCGTGGGCTACAGCCCGGCCGGCTGGGACCACCTGACCCGGTTCCTGCGGGGCAAGGGCTTCACGGACAAGGAACTGGTCAGCTCCGGGCTCGCCCAGGACAGCCGCAGCGGCAAGCCCATCGACCGCTTCCGCGGCCGGCTGATGTGGCCGATCCGGGACATCAGCGGCGAGGTGGTCGGCTTCGGCGCGCGCAAGCTCCGCGACGACGACAACGGCCCGAAGTACCTGAACACCCCCGAGACCTCGATCTACAAGAAGTCCCAGGTCCTGTACGGCATCGACCTGGCCAAGAAGGAGATCGCGAAGACCTCCCGGGCCGTGGTCGTCGAGGGCTACACCGATGTGATGGCCTGCCACATGGCCGGGGTCACCACCGCCATCGCCACGTGCGGCACGGCCTTCGGCGGAGACCACATCAAGATCCTGCGCCGGCTGCTGATGGACAACGCGACCGCCGAGGTGATCTTCACGTTCGACGGGGACGCGGCCGGCCAGAAGGCGGCGCTGCGGGCCTTCGAGGACGACCAGAAGTTCGCGGCCGAGACCTCCATCACCATCGCCCCGAACGGGATGGACCCCTGCGACCTGCGCCTCGCGCAGGGCGACGCGGCCGTGTCCGGGCTGGTCGAGTCGCGGACCCCGCTGTTCGAGTTCGCGCTGCGGCACATCGTGTCCCGGCACAACCTGGAGAACCCGGCGGGCCGCGCGGCCGCGCTGGACGAGGCCGCTCCGGTCGTCGCCAACATCAAGAACATCGCGATCCAGCACGAGTCGGCCGTCCAGTTGGCGGGCATGCTCGGCATTCGTGACGAGCAGTTCGTCGTCAAGCGGGTCGCGCAGCTGGCCCGCTGGGCACGCGAGCGCGGCAACCAGCCGCAGCAACAGGGCCGGGGCGGCGGCCGGTCCTCCGAGTCGGCCCCCGCGGCCCCGGCCGTGACGCCCGGCGGTCCCGCGCTGAACCTGCGCAGCCCCGCCCACCGCACCGAGCGCGAGCTCCTCAAGCTGGCGCTCCAACGGCCGGCCCTGGTCTCCCCCGCCTTCGACGCGTACGGCATCGACGAGTTCACCGCCCCGCCCTACGCGGCGGTCCGCCAGGCCATCCAGGACGCCGGCGGCGCCGCACAGGAAACCGACGACTACCTGATCCGGGTCCGCGAGGCGGCGCCCAACGACACCGTCCGCGCCCTGGTGACGGAGCTGGCCGTCGAGGCCATCCACGCCAAGACGGTGGACGAGGTGTACGCCGGGGTCCAACTGGTGCAGGTCCGGCTGCGCGCCGTGGACCGCCGGGTCCATGAGGTACAGGGCACCATGTCCCGGCTCGGCCCGCAGGCCCCGCCCGAGCAGCACGCGGCGGTCCAGGAAGAGCTGTGGGTGCTCCAGCAGTACGGCCGCCGCCTGCGCAACCGCGGGGCGGAGGGGCTCTAGAGCGCCTGGCCCCCGGTCCGCCGGCGGCCGTGCCAGTCGCCGCCCCGGATCTCCGTACCCGAGTCGGCCAGCCGGCGGGCCAGGGGCGCGGTCGCGAGGTAGACCCAGGCGCGGACGCGGACGCCGTCGGGGCGGACCGCGTCACGGGCGACCCGGTCGTAGAGGTTCCCCGGGCGGCCCGGGCCCTCGTACTCCTCCAGCAGGTCCAGCGCGGCCAGCAGTTCCCCGTACGCGTCCGGCAGCGCGGTGATCAGCTCACCGGCTATGGCGGAGCCGGGTCGGTCCGCGGCGTACGGGTAGCCGGGACCCTCGTAGAGGACCGCGTCGGGCAGCACGGCCGGTTCCTCGACGGCGGTGCGGCCGCGCAGGAACAGGTCGTGGTTGACCTCGCCCGGCCGCAGCGTCCCGTACACGAAGAACGGCAAGGTGCCGGATTCTGGCCGATCGACCGATGCCACGGGATCCTCCCTCGAATCAGACTGACTCGACCCACACCGTACGCACCCTCCCGCGCGCCGCACCCGGCCCCCCGAATCCTCGACTCCGACGGCTTCCCTCCCCATGACGCGATCACCCCGCCGCACTCCCGCCGCCCTCCTGCTCCGCGCCGCCGTACTGGCCGCCGCCGCGTCGGCCGTCGGTGGCTGCGCCGCACCCGGCGGACTCGGCCCGGCCGAACCCGCGCCCGCCCTGTCGGCCCAGCCGCGGCCCGAGGCCCTGTGGCCGGCCTGGCCCGGGACCTCGTCCCGGGTTCCGGGCGCGGGCGTCGCCACCCACGTGCCGGCGCCGGCGCCCCTGCCGGACGGGCCGGAGGTGGGCCCCGGGGGCCTCGTGGCGGTGAACGCGCCGGACGTCGTACGGGCCGACAAGCGGATGCGGCCGTTCCTGAGCAAGGGGACGATCGAAGCCCCGGGCCGGGCAGGCATGCGGCCCGTCGTCCACGCGGACCTCACCGGGGACGGCAAGGAGGAGCTCGTCGTCGCCGCCGACACCGAGAGCGGCCGCACGGCGCTGAGCGTGTACACCGCGCGGGGAAAGCGGATCGTGCCCATCCTGTTCACCCTCGGGCGGCGGCTGGTGGCCGAGACCCTCGGACCGGACCTGCTGATCCGCACCGCCGCCGACGACAACTCCGAGCAGGCCGTCCGCTACCGCTGGGACGGCGAGCGGATGAAGGTGGTCAGCGACGAGCGGCGGTTCGACAAGTCCCCGCGGGGCACCGGAGACGAGCCGTCCGCCGGGACGGGACGGGGCCCTCGATGAGAGCGCTGTCGCGGCGCTGCCGGCGGGCCCTGCGGTCCCTGGGGCTGCGCTGGAAGATCTCCGTCCTGCTGGCCGTGGGCTGCGCGCTGGTCGCGGTCACCATCGGCGTCCTGATCCACGAGGCGCGGGGGCGCCAGGTGGCCGACGCCGCCCGTAGGAGCGCGATCGAACAGCTGGTCCGCGTAGGGCAGGTGTACGAGCTCACCGGCAAGCTCGACTTCGACAAGGTCGGCGAGGCCGATGCCCGGATCGACTGCCCAGCCGTGCCCCCGGCCCTGCGGGCGGCCGCCCTGGAGGGCCTGCGCACCACCTACCTGGACCTGACCGGGCCGCGGCCGGCCGTATGGGCGGCGCGACCGATCGGCGGTTCCCACGTCCTGACGGTGCGGCATCCACTGGCCGCCGAACAGGCCGAGCTGGCGGAACTCGACGGCCTGCTGATCGCCTCGGGAACGGGTGTCGTGGCCCTGGCGGCGGGCGGCGGGGCGCTGCTGGCGAGCCGGCTGAGCAAGGACCTGCGGACGGCGGCGGAGACCGCGCGCCGGATCAGCGCGGGCGACCTCGACGCCCGGATCGGGCCGTCCGGTGTGCCCGGGACCCGCAACGAGGTGACCGAGCTGGCCTCGGCGGTCGACACGATGGCCGCGAGCCTTCAGCGGCGGCTGGAGGCGGAGCAGCGGTTCACGGCGGACGTGGCGCACGAGCTGCGGACCCCGCTGACCGGGCTGCACACGGCGGCCGAGCTGCTGCCCGCCGGGAGGCCGACGGAGCTGGTGCGCGACCGGGTCGCGGTGCTGCGGACGTTGACGGAGGACCTGCTGGAGGTGGCGCGGCTGGACGCGGACCAGGAGGAGCCGCGCCTGGAGGCGCATCGGCTGGAGGCGCTCGTTGCGTCGATCACCCGGAGGTCGGGGGTGGCGGCCGTACTGGACGGGGTGACCGGCGGCGGAGACGACGCGGGCGAGGGCGGTGCGTGGGTGCGGACCGACGTGCGGCGGCTGGAACGGATCCTGACGAACCTGCTGGTGAACGCCCATCGGCACGGCGGTGGGCCGGTGACGGTGTCGGTGTCGGGGACCTCGGTCACCGTCCGGGACCGGGGTCCGGGGTTCCCCGCGACGCTCCTGCGGGAGGGTCCGCGGCGTTTCATGACGGGCACGGCCGAGCGCGGCCAGGGCACCGGGCTCGGGCTGACCATCGCATTCGGGCAGGCCCAGGTGATCGGCGCCGAGGTGATCCTGACCAACCCGGGCCCGTCGGGCGCGGCGGCGACGGTGACCCTGCCGGCGGTGTGACCGGTGTGACCGGTGCGACCGGTGTGACCGGTGGGGCGCGTCGGGCTCCGAGGGGACCGGTCCCGTCGGCGGCGGGGCGCGTTCACCCGGACGGGGTGGGCGGACACGGATGCCGCCGCAGCGCCCCTGACGTGCGCGGATGCCGCTCCGGCGGGCAGCGGCCCGGCGATCTGACGGGGGCTCAGCAGGCGCGCGGCGGGCACGCAGGTTTACCTCAGGACACGACCCCGTGTCCTCAGGAGTTCCCATGCGCCGCAGCACCGCCCACGTGCTCACCGCCACCGCGCTGACCGTCGCCGCCTTCGTCGGTCCGGTCGCCGGAGCGGTCGCCGCCGCGGACCTCGGCATGACCGCCTTCGCCCCCGGGGACTTCGCCGTGCTGGAGGTCTGGCCCAAGTCCGCCCCGGCGGGCGCGACCGTCACCGTGAACACCACGGCCTGCGGCAAGGGCAGCCACGCCGAGGGCGATGCGAGCACCGTCGGCGGCGGGCGCTTCAAGCTCGCCCCCGGCACCCACAAGGAGGTCGTCGTGGGGCAGTTCCAGGTCGCCCACGGCACCCGGTCCGGCACCTACGGCATCGGGGTGACCTGCGCGAACGGCAAGTTCGCGACCGGCGACCTGGCCATCACCGAACGCGGCCCCCAGGGCCACGTTCGCACCGGGGTGGGCGGTGGGACGACCACCACCTCCGACCCCGCCAAGATCGCGGCGGGGGTGGCCGTACTGGCCGCCGCCGCCGTCGGCGGTACCTGGCTCCTGCGTCGCCGGGCGAGCGGCACGCGGAGCTGACGGACGCCCACCGCGGCTCCGGCCGCGGTCCGACCGGTACCGTCCCCCGTCGCCCGCCCCCGCGAGGTCCCCCCCGTTCGCGGGGCCGGGCGACGGCCAGTCACAGGAACGGCGAGACGAGGGGGCAGCCATGTGGACCTCCGGGCGGACCTCCGGGCGCGGAGGGCTCGTCGCCCTCGCCGCCTGCGTCGGCGTCTGGCTGGTGAGCAGCGGCTCCGGCGAGACGGTCGGGCCCCCTTTGCCGTCCGCCGGTGAGGCGCTGAGCGCGCAGGCGGCCTACCCGGGGAGCATCGACCCGCTGCCCGGCTCCCCGCCCACCCGGATCCGGATCCCGTCGATCCGCGTGGACGCGCCGATGACCGGTCTGGGTCTGGACCGCGCCGGCAGCCTCGAAGTGCCCCCGCCGACCCGCGGGGACCTCGCCGGCTGGTACCGCGAGGGGACCACCCCGGGCGCCGCGGGAACCGCCGTCGTCGCGGGTCACGTGGACCACGCCCGCGGCCCGGCCGTCTTCTACCACCTGGGCGCGGTGCGCCGGGGAGCCGCGATCGAGGTCGCCCGCGAGGACGGACGCACGGCCGTCTTCACCGTCCACGCCGTCGAGGTCCACGACGCCGACGCGTTCCCCGACAGCCGCGTGTACGGGCCGTCGCCGCGCGCGGAGCTGCGCGTGATCACCTGCGGCGGCGGTTTCTCGCCCCGGACCGGCTACCAGGGCAACGTCGTCGTCTTCGCCCACCTCACGGGGACGTACTGACCCGTCGCTCCCCGGTCCCCAGCGCTGTCCCCACCGCTATCCCCACTGCTCGAAGCCGAGCTTGACGACGAGCGCGCCCACGACCGTCAGCAGCACGCCGCGGACGAAGCCGCTGCCCTTCTTGAGCGCCATGCGGGCGCCGATCATGCCGCCGGCCAGGTTGAAGACCGCCATGAGGGCGGCCAGTTGCCAGAGCACCATGCCCTGGTGGGCGAACATCGCGAGCGCTCCGGCGTTCGTGCAGGTGTTGACGATCTTGGCGGTGGCGGAGGCGGTGACCAGGTCGAGGTGGAGCAGGGCGGTGAGCGCGAGTACCAGGAAGGTTCCGGTGCCCGGTCCGATGAGGCCGTCGTAGAAGCCGATGCCGAGGCCCGCGAGGGCGATGGTCAGCAGGACCCGGCCGCGGGAGACGGGCGAGGCGGAGGGCGCGGCGCCGAACCCCGGCTTGAAGATCACCACCGCGGCGACCACCACCAGGACGACCATGATCAGCGGCCGGAGGGCGTCCTTGCTGATGCCGCCCGCGAGAGCGGCCCCGCCCATCGACCCGGCGAGCGCCGCCAGGCCGATCCGGACGGCGATCCTCACGTCCACCGGGGCCTTGCGGGCGTACGTGACGGCCGCGCCGGCCGTGCCGACGATGGCCACCGCCTTGTTCGTCCCGAGCACGGTCGCGGGGTGGGCGTTGGGCAGGCCGAGCAGCAGGGCGGGCAGGAGGAGCAGTCCGCCGCCGCCCACCACCGCGTCGATCCAGCCGGCCGCCGCGGCGGCCACGCACAGCACGATGATCATCGCTGTTGATATGTCAGGCACCTGACGACCCTATGGAGCGGATCGGTGCAGCGGCCATCAATCGCCGGAAACTTGCGCGAAGGTTGAGCTTTGCCGGGCGGGCACCCGGTCCGGAGCCACCGGAGCAGCCGGGTCCACCACGGCCGTCAGCGCGGTCGCGATCAGCGCCCCGGCCAGCCCGAGGCCCGCCGCCAGCCGTCGCGGCGCCGGTACGCGGGCCGCCGCGCCCGGCCCGACCCGTACGAGGGACTCCCGGCGCGGCTTGCGGTGCCGGCCCGCGGCCGGGGCCGTGGGGGCGGTCGCGGACAACGGCAGGGCGACGTGCAGGGGGTGACGCATGGGCGCGGTGACCTCTCGGCGGGACGTACGGAAGCGGGAAGCGGGGAGCGGGAGCAGGCGCGGGGCAGGGGCAAGGGCAGGGGCGAGGCAAGGGCGGGGCGGGAGCGGACGGAAGACCGGCGCGGAAGGGCCGAGAGGCGGGTCGCGGCCCCGGGTTCAGAAGCTGAAGCACTCGCTGTGCACGCGGTCCGCCGGCACCCCGGCCCGCAGCAGGGCGGCCAGGGTCGCCTCCGTCATCCCGGGCGGCCCGCACAGGTACACGTCGTGCTCCGCGAGGTCCGGCACCAGCGCGGTCAGCGCCTGCGGGGCGAGCGGGTCGTACGCGGCCCCCGACGGCCCGAGCAGGTAGTGCAGCCCTGCCCCGCGTCCGGCGGCTATGGCCTCCAGCTCGGTCCGCAGCACGAGCTGCTCCTCGGCGCCGGCCCGGTAGAGCAGCGTGATGTCCCCCGGCCCGCCGGGCAGGGTCTCGAACAGGGCCCGCATCGGGGTGATCCCGACCCCACCGGCGATCAGCAGCACCTTGGGCCTGGTCCGCCGGGCGGCGGTGAGCGCCCCGAACGGGCCGGTGGCCAGGACGCGCGTACCGGGGCGCAGCCGGCGGATCCGTCGGGAGTGGCCGCCTAGCGCCTTGACGGTGATCCGCAGCCGGCCCCCGTCGACGGGCGCGGACAGGGAGAACGGCAGGGCGGTGTACCAGAGCCGTCGCTGGAGGAAGCGCCAGCGCAGGAACTGTCCCGGCTCGGCGCGCAGTTCGGCGAGGTGCTGCCCGTACATGACGACGGACACCACCCCGGGCCCCTCCACCCGCACCTCGGCGACCCGCAGCGCGTGCCGCAGGGCCTGGCGTACGGGGACCACGACCCGGTACCAGACCAGCAGGACGGCGACGACGGCGTGGGCGAGGGCCCAGAACCAGGCGACGGCCGCGAGGTCGGGCCCGGCGAGCTGGTGGACGAAGCCCAGGGCGACGGCGAGGTGGACCAGGAGGTGGACCCCGCGCCAGGTTTCGTGGGGGATCCGGCGGCGTACGGCGCGGGCCGAGGTCACGCCGACCGCGGCCAGCAGGACCGTCCCGGCCGCGGCGGCGGCGAGCGCGGGGTAGCCGAGCAGCTCCCGGGCGGCGGAGAGCACGTCGACGCCCTCGTGCACGGCGTACCCGAGCAGGGCGAACAGGCCGTGCCCGAAGCAGAGCAGGAGCACGTGCCGGCCCGCGAAGGCGTGCCAGCGGGCGAGCCGGTCGGCGCCGACGCCGTGCTCGACGGCGGGCACCCGGGCCATGAGGAACAGCATGACGAGCACTCCGTACCCGGCGAGGAGGCCGGTCAGGTGCGCGGCGGTCGCGAAGAGCGCGTCGAGCCGGGCCGAGGGGCGCACCTGGGCCGCCCAGAGCAGGGTCACCAGTCCCGCTCCGACCAGCATCCCGCCCTTGACCCGCACCGCCGCATCTCGCATGCCGCTCACGCTAGGCGGCCTCCGGGGCCCGTCCGGGCGCCCGGGGTGATCCTTAAGGCGGCCTTGAGGGGCGCCTCACCGGCCCTTAATCCGGGCCCTCGTGGGACGCCTCACCGGCCTGCGATCCGGGCGCTGAGGTCGGCGTTCCGTCCGGGTAACAGGGGCGATGCCGAGGGGAAACAGCGGCCGCGCACGCTCGTGCCATGACCTCGGAGCAGCGTGTGGTGGTGATCGGCGGAGGGCTGGCGGGCCTGCGGCTCGCACAGCGGCTCGGCGCGGAGCGGGGACCGGCGGTGACCGTCCTCGGGGAGGAGACGCACGCGCCGTACAACCGGGTCCTGCTCGCCGAGGTACTCGCCGGCCGGTACCCGCCCAAGGTGACGGCGCTGCCCGCGCCCGGCCCGGTGCTGCGCCGGGGCGTCCGAGCGGTCCGCATCGACCGGGCGGACCGGCGGGTGCACTGCGACGACGGCACGGCGCCGGAGTACGACGTACTGGTCCTGGCCACCGGGTCGAACCCAGTGCTGCCGCCGCTGCGCGGGCTGTTCCCGCCCGACGGCCGGGAACTGCCCGACGGGGTGCACGCGTTCCGCACCATGGACGACTGCCTGGCCCTGGACGCGGCGGTGCGGCCCGGGGTGCGGGCGGTGGTGATCGGCGGCGGTCTGCTGGGGGTGTCCGCGGCCCGTGCGCTGGCCGCGCGGGGTGCCCAGGTGGTGCTCGCGCAGCAGGCGGAGCGCCTGATGGAGCGCCAGCTGGACGCGGACGCCTCGGCGCTGCTGCACACGCACCTGACGGCCCTCGGCGTGGAGATCCACACGGAATGCCGGGTCCGCGGCCTGACCACGGCCGGCGACCAAGGACCCGGCACGAACAGCACCCCGAGGCCCGGCACGAACAGCGCCCCGCACTCCGGCACGAACAGCACCCCGAGGCCCGGCACGGACAGCCCCCCGCACTCCGGCACGGGCAGCGTCCCCGTCGCGGGTCCGGTCGCCGCCCCCGCCCACCCCGAGCGACGCCGGGTCACCGGGGTCGAGCTCGCCGACGGCTACCGGCTCGACGCCGACCTCGTCGTACTGGCCTGCGGCGTTCGCCCCCGTACCGGTCTGGCGCGGGCGGCCGGGCTCGACGTCCGCAAGGGCGTCGTGGTCGACGACCAACTCCGCACCAGCGACCCCCGCATCCACGCCATCGGCGACTGCGCCGAGCACGCGGGCCGGGTGTACGGCCTGGCCGGACCCGCGCTGGAGCAGGCCGAGACCCTCGCCGCCCTGCTGACGGGCGGCGACGGGGCGGCCCCCTCGGTCACCCCGTACGCCGGGACCCGCGCCCTCACCCGCCTCACCCTCGGCCGCACCGGCCCGGGGGACGGCCACTTCGACCTGGCCGCCTTCGGCGAGCCCACCCCGCTGCCCGGCGACGACGTGGTCCGCCTCGCCGACGCCACCCGCCGGACCTACCGGAAGGTCGTCGTCCGCGGCGACCGGCTCGTCGGCGGGGTACTGCTCGGCGAGCTCTCCACCGTGGGGGCCCTGGCCCGCACCTGGGCGGACGACGAGTCGCTGCACGACCTGTTCCACCTGCTCACCGACGACGGAGGCCACTGACATGACCGAGCCCTTGCCCGCAATCGTGCTCATCGGGCACGGCATGGTCGGCCAGCGCTACCTGGAGGCGCTCGCCGAGCGCGGCGCCACCGCCACGCACCGCATCACCGTGCTGTGCGAGGAGCCCCGGCCCGCATACGACCGCGTGCACCTGACCTCGTACTTCTCCGGGTCGACCCCCGAGGACCTGTCGCTGACCCCGGCCGGTTTCCTCCGGGACAACGGCATCGACCTGCACCTCGACGACCCCGCCGAGAGCATCGACCGGGACGCCCGCACGGTGACCTCCCGCTCCGGGCGGGTGTTCCCGTACGACGTGCTCGTCCTGGCGACCGGCAGCTACCCGTTCGTGCCGCCCGTCCCCGGCAAGGACGCCCCCGGCTGCTTCGTCTACCGCACCATCGAGGACCTCCTCGCGATCGAGGAGTACGCGAAGACCCGCACCAGCGGCGCGGTCGTCGGTGGCGGCCTGCTGGGCCTGGAGGCGGCCGGCGCCCTGAAGGGGCTGGGGCTCGTCACCCGCGTCGTCGAGTTCGCGCCCCGCCTGATGCCCGTCCAGGTCGACGAGGGAGGCGGCGCGGCGCTGCTGCGCACCATCGAATCCATGGGGTTGACCGTGCACACCGGGGTCGGCACCCAGGAGGTGCTCACGGGGGAGGACGGCGCCGTCAGCGGAATGCGGCTCTCCGACGGTTCGACGGTCGACACCGACCTGGTCGTCTTCTCCGCCGGCGTCCGCCCGCGCGACCAGCTCGCCCGCGAGGCCCGCCTCGACGTCGGCGAACGCGGCGGCATCGCCGTCGACTCCCGCTGCCGCACCTCCGACCCGCACGTCTACGCCATCGGCGAGTGCGCGTTGGCGAGCGACGGCCGCGTCTACGGCCTGGTCGCCCCCGGGTACGAGATGGCGGAGACGGCCGCCGAGGACCTGCTGGGCCGCGAGAAGGAGTTCACCGGCGCCGACCTCTCCACGAAGCTCAAGCTGCTCGGCGTGGACGTGGCCTCGTTCGGCGACGCCCACGGCACCGCCCCCGGCAGCCTCGACGTCGTCTGGTCCGACTCCCGCTCCGGCGTCTACAAGAAGCTGGTGGTCTCCCCCGACGGCGTCCTGCTCGGCGGGGTCCTGGTCGGCGACGCCGACTCCTACGGCCTGCTGCGCCCGCTCACCGGCAGCGTCCCGCCCGTCTCCCCCGAGCAACTGGTGCTGCCCGCGGGGCTCGGTCCCGCCGCACAGCTGGGCCCGTCGGCGCTCCCCGACAGCGCGGTGATCTGCTCCTGCCACAACGTCACCAAGAAGGCCATCACCGCCTGCGCCACCCTGCCCGAGGTCAAGAAGTGCACCAAGGCGGGCACCGGGTGCGGCAGTTGCGTCAAGGTGATCGGGCAGCTGCTGCCCGCCGCCACCGACAAGGGCCTGTGCGGCTGCTTCCCGTACACCCGGGCCGAGCTCTACGAGATCGTCCGCACCCGCCGGCTCGTCTCGTACGAGGAGATCCTCGACGGCCACGGCCGGCCGGAGGCCCGCGGCGGCGACGGCTGCGAGGTCTGCAAGCCCACCGTCGGGTCGATCATCGCCTCGCTCGCCCCCGTCCTCGGGGCCAGCGGCTACGTCCTCGACGGGGAGCAGGCCGCCCTCCAGGACACCAACGACCACTTCCTCGCGAACCTCCAGCGCAACGGCTCGTACTCGGTCGTCCCGCGCATCCCGGGCGGCGAGATCACCCCCGACAAGCTCATCGTGATCGGCGAGGTGGCCCGCGACTTCGGCCTCTACACGAAGATCACCGGCGGGCAGCGCATCGACCTCTTCGGCGCGAGCGTCGACCAGCTCCCGCGGATCTGGGCCCGCCTCGTCGACGCCGGGTTCGAGTCCGGGCACGCGTACGGGAAGGCCCTGCGGACGGTGAAGTCCTGCGTGGGGCAGACCTGGTGCCGCTACGGGGTCCAGGACAGCGTACGGATGGCCATCGACCTGGAGCTGCGCTACCGCGGCCTGCGCGCCCCGCACAAGCTGAAGTCGGCCGTGTCGGGCTGCGCCCGCGAGTGCGCGGAGGCGCAGAGCAAGGACTTCGGGGTCATCGCGACGGCGAGCGGCTGGAACCTCTACGTCGGCGGCAACGGCGGGGCCACCCCGCGCCATGCCGACCTCCTGGCCCAGGACCTGTCGGACGCCGAACTGGTCCGGTTGATCGACCGGTTCCTGATGTTCTACATCCGCACCGCAGACCGGCTGGAGCGGACCTCCACCTGGCTGGACCGGCTGGAGGGCGGCCTGTCCCACCTGCGGGACGTGATCGTGCACGACTCGCTCGGCCTGTGCGCGGAGCTGGAGTCGCTGATGGCCGGGCACGTGGCGCACTACCGCGACGAATGGGCCGAAACCCTTCAGGACCCGGAGCGGTTGCGCCGGTTCGTGTCCTTCGTCAACGCGCCCGGGGCCCCGGACCCGACCGTGAGGTTCGTCCCCGAACGCGACCAGGTCAAGCCCGACCTGGCCGTCCTGACCATAGGAGGAGCCGTCCGATGACCGTCGAACTGCGGGTGGCCGAAGGCTGGCTCACGGTGTGCGAGCTGTCCGCGCTCGTTCCCGGGCGCGGGGTCGCCGCGCTGCTCCCCGACGGGAGCCAGGCCGCGGTCTTCGTGGACCGCTCGGGGCGGCCCTGGGCCATCGGCAACCAGGACCCCTTCACCGGCGCGCACGTGTTGTCGCGCGGGCTGGTCGGCTGCGCGGCGGGGCGGCCCTTCGTCGCCTCGCCGCTGCTCAAGCAACGCTTCGACCTGGAGTCGGGGCGCTGCCTGGACGACGAGGGGGTGACGGTCCGGACCTATCCGGTGCGGACCGCCGCGACCTCGTGAGCCCCGCCCGGACCGACCCGGCCCCGGCCCAGGCCCGGTCCGGGCTCAGCCCTGGAGGGCGGCCGGGTCCATCCACATGATCTCCCAGGTGTGGCCGTCGAGGTCGTCGAAGGCCCGCCCGTACATGAAACCGTGGTCCTGGGCCGGCCGGGGCTCGGTGGCCCCGGCGCCCACGGCCGCGTCGACGAGCTCGTCGACCGCCGTGCGGCTCTCGGCGCTCAGACACAGGAGCACCTCCGAGGTGCGGGTGGCGTCGGCGATCTCCTTGTGGGTGAAGTCCTTGTACCGGGCCTCGGTCAGCAGCATGGCGACGATCGTGTCGCTGATCACCACCGAGGCGCAGTTCTCGTCGGAGAACTGGGCGTTGAGGGAGTAGCCGAGCTTGCTCCAGAAGGCCTTGGCGGCGTCCAGGTCCTTGACCGGCAGGTTGACGAAGATCATGGTGGCGGACATCTCGGTCCCTCTTCTCTCGTGTGCGGCGCGGCGCCGTTCCGTGGTGTTCGAGGGGTAGACGGGAGCCGCCGGCGAAACTCATCGGCGCCCGGCGAACTTTTTTCGCCGATCCCGCCCACCCGGACGAAGGCACTGGTCAGCGGGGTGGGCCGGGTCACCTTCCGGGCAGGACCCGGCCGCGGCCGGCCGGTCCCCCGCGCACGGCACCCGGGGGCCCGACAGCCGCCGAAGCGTCCCGCGGGGAACGTCCGGGTGTACGGAAGTCACCGCCGAAGGATTGACCCCGAGCCGGTCGCTCGTGCGTCATGAGGAATTGACGTCACGTCAATTCGACGCCTCTAGGTTCCTCGACGCATGCGACCTCGCGCCCGACCGGACGCGGGGCCTTCCTCCCACAGGAGTGACCGTGGAACGTCGTACCTTCCTGCGCGGTGCTGTCATCGGCTCGTCCGCCGCCGCCTTCGGGGGCACGTTGATGCGGGGAGCCGCCTACGCGGCACCCGCCCAGCCCGGCGCCGGCCCCTACGGGGCGCTCGGCGCGGCCGACGCGAACGGCATCATGCTGCCCGCCGGGTTCACCAGCCGGGTCATCGCCCGCTCCGGCCAGACCGTCGCCGGCACCTCGTACACCTGGCACAGCGCCCCGGACGGCGGTGCCTGCTACGTCGACGGCTCCGGCTGGATCTACGTGTCCAACTCGGAGATCAACCCGTCCGGCGGGGCGAGCGCCGTCAGGTTCAACTCGTCCGGCACCGTCACCGGCGCCTACCGGATCCTCTCCAACACCCGCCAGAACTGTGCGGGCGGCAAGACCCCGTGGAACACCTGGCTGTCGTGCGAGGAGGTCGACCGCGGCTTCGTCTACGAGGCCGACCCGTACGGCATCAACGCGTCGGTGCAGCGCCCCGCGATGGGCCGCTTCAAGCACGAGGCCGCGGCGGCGGACCCGGTGCGCCAGGTGATCTACCTGACCGAGGACGAGACGAGCGGCTGCTTCTACCGCTTCATCCCGACGACCTGGGGCAACCTGTCCTCCGGCACCCTCCAGGTCCTCAAGGCGGGCACGGCCACCTCGGGCTCCTTCACCTGGGCCAACGTGCCCGACCCGGACGGCTCGCCGACGGCCACCCGCAGCCAGGTCTCGGGGTCGAAGAAGTTCAACGGCGGCGAGGGCTGCCACTACGCCAACGACACCGTCTGGTTCACCACCAAGGGCGACAACCGCGTCTGGCAGCTCAACCTCGCCACCAACACCTACGAGCTGGCCTACGACGACTCCCTGGTCCCCGGCGGCGCGGCCCCGCTGACCGGTGTGGACAACGTGACCGGGTCCTCGTACGGGGACCTGTACGTCGCCGAGGACGGCGGCAACATGGAGATCTGCGTGATCACCCCGGACGACGTGGTGGCCCCGTTCCTCCGGATCACCGGCCAGTCCTCCTCGGAGATCACCGGCCCGGCGTTCTCCCCGGCCGGCAACCGCCTGTACTTCAGCAGCCAGCGCGGCACCACGGGCAGCTCCTCCAACGGCATCACCTACGAGGTGACCGGCCCCTTCCGCACCTGACGCCCCTGCCGGCACCTCCGGCACCTACGTCCCGCGCGGCCCCGGAGACCCCGGGCCGCGCGGGACCGCGTACGTGAACTCGCGCGCGCCCCGTCACGAGACCACGGCGCCGCCCTTGAGCAGGGCCGCGCCGAGCGGGGTCACCGTGTGCAGGACGGCATTGCCGTGGCGCAGCGTGGTGACCAGGCCCGCTTCGCGCATCACGCAGGCGTGCTGGCTCGCCGAGGCCAGGGAGACCCCGGCCCGGCGGGCGAGCTCGCTGGTGGTGGCCCCGTCGCCGATGGCCCGCAGGACCACCGAGCGGGTGTGTCCCACCAGCTTGCCCAGGGTCCTTTGGCGCAGCTCCTCGGGGCGGCCGCCCTCGCCCCCGGCCGAGGCGGAGGCCAGCTGGGCGGCGGCCGGGTAGACCAGGACCGGCGGCAGCTCCGGGTCGTGCAGGGTCACCGCGGTGCGCCGGCAGAAGAAGGACGGCTGGAGCAGCAGCCCGCGGCCCCGCAGTCGCACGTCCCGGTCCACGGGGTACTCGCATTCCAGGACGGGCGCCCGCCAGCGCAGCATCGGCGGCAGCGAGGCGAGCAGTTCGTCCGCGCCGCCGTCGAGCAGGGCCCGACCGCGCGCGGCCCGCTCGGCCTCTATCTGGGCCTGTATGTGGGTCCAGTACGGCTCCACGGCCGCCCGGTGGTATCCGCGCAGTTCGCCCAGCAGCCGGGGCATGTGTTTGGTGCCGCCGTCCATGAACTCCCGCAGCCGGTTCGGCGGCGGCGTCCCGAAGGCCGCGCCGAAGCCGGCGCCCGCGCCGACGAGGGACAGCTCGCGCCGCAGCCGTTCGGGGCGGAGCCCGCGCAGCGCGTCGAGGGCGACGTCCCAGCCGTACTGCCCCTCGGTCGGGGTGAGGAAATCCGGGAAATAGCCGCGCGCCGGTATCAAGGCACCGAGCAGCCTTGTTTCACTATTCAACCGGCTCCGGGTTTCCGTACGCCATTCGCCGAACAGCCGGGCGTCGCGCCGGTCTCTTAAGCGGTGAAAACTAAGAATCGTTTCCCACAACGCATCGGGACGCCCTGCCATCCTTACGCGTGCCAGGTCCACTCCAGTGAAATGGATACGAAGCACCGAACCCCCAGCTGTGCAACCGCAATCCCCCCGCCCCATGAGTATGCATGCCGTCACACGTGGTCACCACGCCCTTTCGGCCACAGTTGAAACCCCTTTCGGCAGGGGCGTGACAAGCGAAATCCTGTAGTCCGCCAGGCACACTCCGGTGCGACCGAAACGCTCCGTGAAGGCCGTGGGGGGCTTTGCGGGGCCTGGCGGTCGGTCGCACAGGGAAGCGCCGACGTGCCTGACGCCGTAAAACTTTGTTGAATACTTTGCGGAACGGGCCCTACGAAAAGACGTCGACGCCCGCCCCGGGCAGTCAGGGAACCCGGGGCGGGCGCGGTCAGGAGGCCGTTGACGTTCGGCGGTCAGCGGCTGTCGGAGCCCTTCGACTCGGCGGCCGCGCGGCCCGCCTCCAGGCGCGCCACCGGGATCCGGAAGGGCGAGCAGGAGACGTAGTCGAGGCCGACCTCGTGGAAGAAGTGCACCGACTCGGGGTCGCCGCCGTGCTCGCCGCAGACACCGAGCTTGAGGTCGGGGCGGGTGGCCCGGCCGGCCACGACCGCGCTGCGCACGAGGGCGCCCACGCCGTCCTTGTCGATGGTCTCGAAGGGCGAGACCCCGAAGATGCCCTTCTCCAGGTACGCGGTGAAGAAGCTGGCCTCGACGTCGTCGCGGGAGAAGCCCCACACCGTCTGGGTCAGGTCGTTCGTGCCGAAGGAGAAGAACTGCGCGGCCTCGGCGATCTGGCCGGCGGTCAGCGCGGCGCGCGGCAGCTCGATCATGGTGCCGATGCTCAGCTTGAGGCTGGTGCCGGTGGCGGCCTCGACCTCGGCGATGACCTGGTCGGCCTCGTCGCGGACGATCTCCAGCTCCTGGACGGTGCCGACGAGCGGGACCATGATCTCGGCGCGCGGGTCGCCCTTGGCGTTCTTGCGCTCGGCCGCGGCCTCGGCGATCGCCCGGACCTGCATCTTGAACAGACCCGGGATGACCAGGCCGAGACGGACGCCGCGCAGACCCAGCATCGGGTTCTGCTCGTGCAGCTTGTGCACGGCCTGGAGCAGGCGCAGGTCGTTCTCGTTGGCGTCCTTGCGGGACTCGGCGAGGGCGACGCGGACCGACAGCTCGGTGATGTCGGGCAGGAACTCGTGCAGCGGCGGGTCCAGGAGGCGGACGGTGACGGGCAGGCCGTCCATCGCCTCGAACAGCTCGACGAAGTCCTTCTTCTGCAGCGGCAGCAGGGCACTGAGTGCCTCTTCGCGCTCACCGTCGGTGTCGGCGAGGATCAGTCGCTCCACCAGTTCACGGCGCTCGCCGAGGAACATGTGCTCGGTGCGGCACAGGCCGATGCCCTGGGCGCCGAAGCGGCGGGCGCGCAGCGCGTCCTCGGCGTTGTCTGCGTTGGCGCGCACCCGCAGGCGGCGGACGCGGTCCGCGTACGCCATGATCCGGTGCACGGCGGCGACGAGCTCGTCGGCGTCGTCGGCGCCGGCGTGCATGCGGCCCTCGAAGTACTCGACGACCGGGGAGGGTACGACGGGTACCTCACCGAGGTAGACCTTGCCGGTGGAGCCGTCGATGGAGACGACGTCGCCCTCTTCGATGACGGTCTCGCCGACCGTCATGCGGCGGCGCTTGGTGTCGACGTCGAGCTCCTCGGCGCCGCAGACGCAGGTCTTGCCCATGCCGCGGGCGACGACGGCGGCGTGCGAGGTCTTGCCGCCGCGCGAGGTCAGGATGCCCTCGGAGGCGATCATGCCGTCGAGGTCGTCCGGGTTGGTCTCGCGGCGGATCAGGATGACCTTCTCGCCGGAGCGCGACCACTTGACGGCCGTGTACGAGTCGAAGACGGCCTTGCCGACCGCCGCGCCCGGGGAGGCGGCGATGCCGCGGCCCAGCAGCGTGGGCCCCTCACTGCCGTGGGCGGTGTCGTCGAAGCGCGGGAACATCAGCTGCGCGAGCTGGTGGCCGTTGACGCGCTGGAGGGCCTCGGCCTCGTCGATCAGGCCCTGGTCGACGAGCTGCGTGGCGATGCGGAAGGCGGCGCCGGCGGTGCGCTTGCCGACACGGGTCTGGAGCATCCACAGCTGACCGCGCTCGATGGTGAACTCGATGTCGCAGAGGTCCTTGTAGTGGGTCTCCAGCGTCGTCATGATCGTCATGAGCTGGTCGTAGGAGGTCTTGTCGATGCCCTCCAGGTCCGCGAGCGGCACGGTGTTGCGGATGCCCGCGACGACGTCCTCGCCCTGGGCGTTCTGGAGGTAGTCGCCGTAGACGCCCGCGTGACCGCTGGCGGGGTCGCGGGTGAAGGCGACGCCGGTGCCCGAGTCGGGGCCGAGGTTGCCGAACACCATGGAACAGATGTTGACGGCGGTGCCCAGGTCGCTCGGGATGCGCTCCTGGCGACGGTAGAGCTTGGCGCGGTCGGTGTTCCACGAGTTGAAGACGGCCTCGACGGCGAGGTCCATCTGCGCGCGGGCGTCCTGCGGGAACTCGCGGCCGGCCTCCTTCGCGACGATCTTCTTGAAGTGCTTGACCAGCTTCTTCAGGTCGGCGGCGTCGAGGTCGGTGTCGACGGTGACCTTCTTGGCGGCCTTGGCCTCGTCGAGGGCGTCCTCGAAGAGCTCGCCCTCGACGCCGAGGACGGTCTTGCCGAACATCTGGATGAGGCGGCGGTAGGAGTCCCACGCGAAGCGCTCGTCACCGGACTGCGCGGCGAGGCCGACGACGGACTCGTCGGAGAGGCCGATGTTGAGGACGGTGTCCATCATGCCGGGCATCGAGAACTTGGCGCCGGACCGCACGGAGACCAGCAGCGGGTCGTCCGACTGGCCGAGCTTCTTGCCCATCTGCGCTTCGAGGGCGGCAAGGTGTGCGCTGACCTCGTCGCGCAGCTCGGCCGGGGCCTCGCCGCTTTCGAGGTAGACCTTGCAGGCCTCGGTGGTGATGGTGAAGCCGGGAGGAACGGGGAGACCCAGGTTGGTCATCTCGGCGAGGTTGGCTCCCTTGCCGCCGAGAAGGTCCTTGAGGTCCCGGTTTCCCTCGGTGAAGTCGTAGACGAACTTCTGATCTTTGTTTTCCGACACGGGTCTCGACTCCTCGAGGACTCGGGTGGCTGCCCTGACGGCCAGGAACATACCCAGATCGAAGGCTTATGGGTACGTCCACTTGGTCGTCATACGGCTGTAACCACCCGTGCGCCAGCAGATCGAAAGTAACTCACGGGTAATCGGAAGGTACGAAGAGCGTTCATCTTCCGAAGGCGGAGGGGCCCACAGAGGCCTGATCACGCTCGGATGAGCGATCATCGATACATTTGCGTTCAAGTCCTGAACACACAAAGTGTGGCACCCAGTGCCACCCTTTGAAAGTCTTACCCGTGACCTTTTTGCTCATCTGAGCGAAACCTCTCCCATGCGTGGCGTATATCACGCGACACGGAGGGCGATTTGTCAGCCTCCGGAAGTGTCCAGCTCCGCGTCCTCGCTCACACCCGCGCAGTCGTACGGATCCTTCAGCCAGCCCTCAGGCAGGACAACTCGGTTGTTTCCGGACGTCCGACCCCGCGGGCCGTCCGCACTCTCGGGCCACGACTGATCCAGATCCAGCTCGCTCAAATGAGCGTCCAGTTCCGCCAGGGAGGAGGTGACCGCCAGCTTCTGGCGCATCTCCGATCCGACGGCGAAGCCCTTCAGGTACCAGGCCACGTGCTTACGGAAGTCGATCACCCCGCGCGCCTCGTCACCGATCCACTCCCCCAGCAGCTCGGCGTGCCGGTGCATGGTGACCGCGACCTCGCGCAGGGTGGGCTTGTGGAAGTCCTCGGGGCGGCCCTCGAAGGCCGCGACCAGGTCGTTGAAGAGCCACGGCCGGCCCAGGCAGCCGCGCCCGACCACGACGCCGTCGCAGCCGGTCTCGCGAACCATGCGCAGCGCGTCCTCGGCGCACCAGATGTCGCCGTTGCCGAGGACCGGGATCTCCGGCACGTGCTCCTTGAGGCGCGCGATGGCCTCCCAGTCCGCGGTGCCGCCGTAGTGCTGGGCCGTGGTCCGGCCGTGCAGGGCTATGGCGGTGACGCCCTCCTCGACGGCGATCCGACCCGCGTCGAGGTAGGTGAGGTGCTCGTCGTTGATGCCCTTGCGCATCTTCATGGTGACCGGCAGGTCCCCGGCGCCCGCGACGGCCTCGCGCAGGATGGCGCGCAGCAGGTTCCGCTTGTACGGGAGCGCCGAGCCGCCGCCCTTGCGGGTGACCTTGGGGACGGGGCACCCGAAGTTGAGGTCGATGTGGTCGGCGCGGTCCTCGTCGACGATCATCCGGACGGCCTTGCCGACGGTCGCCGGGTCCACCCCGTACAGCTGGATCGAGCGGGGCTTCTCGGTCGCGTCGAAGTGGATCATCTGCATGGTCTTGTCGTTGCGCTCGACCAGGGCGCGGGTCGTGATCATTTCGCTCACGAACAGCCCCTTGCCGCCCGAGAACTCGCGGCAGAGCGTGCGGAAGGGGGCATTGGTGATCCCGGCCATCGGCGCGAGCACCACCGGGGGCTGCACGGTGTGCGGGCCGATCGCGAGGGGCTGGGGAAGCGTGGTCATCCGCCCATTGTCCCGCATGCCGGGTCGGAGGTGCGGACGTACGATCGGCCCCATGATCGAGCCGAGTCAACGGCAACGCACGCTCGTCCTGGCGATCTGCTGCATCAGCCTGCTCATCGTCAGCCTCGACAACACCGTCCTCAACGTGGCGCTGCCCTCGATGCGCCAGGATCTGGGCGCCTCGGTCGCGGGCATGCAGTGGACCATCGACGCCTACACCCTCGTCATGGCCTCGCTGCTGATGCTCGCGGGCTCCACCGCCGACCGGATCGGCCGCCGCAAGGTCTTCGTCACCGGTCTGATCCTCTTCACCCTGGGCTCCCTGCTGTGCTCCCTCGCCCCCGGGCTGGGCTGGCTCATCACCTTCCGGATGGTCCAGGCCGTCGGTGCGGCGATGCTCAACCCCGTCGCCATCTCGATCATCACCAACACCTTCACCGATCCGGCCGAACGGGCCCGTGCCATCGGCATCTGGGGGGCGGTCGCCGGTCTCTCCATGGCGGCGGGTCCCGTGATCGGCGGCGTGCTGGTGGACTCGGTGGGCTGGCGGTCCATCTTCTGGGTGAACCTGCCGATCGGACTCGTGGCCCTCTGGCTGACCCTGCGGCACGTCCCCGACTCCCGGGCCCCGCACGCGCGCCGGCCGGACCCGGTCGGACAGCTGCTGATCATGGGCCTGCTGGGCTCGCTGACGTACGGGATCATCGAGGCCCCGGCCGCCGGCCTGGGCTCCCCCCTGATCCTGGGGTGCGGCCTCGTGGCCGTCGCCTCGCTGGTGGGGCTGCTGCTGTACGAGCCCCGGCGCGAGGAGCCGCTGATCGACCTGCGGTTCTTCCGCAGCGCTCCCTTCAGCGGGGCGACCGTGTGCGCCGTCAGCGCCTTCGCCGCGCTGTCCGGGTTCCTCTTCCTGAACACCCTGTACCTCCAGGACGTACGGGGGCTCAGCGCCCTGCACGCCGGGCTCTACATGGTGCCGATGGCCGGGCTGACCCTGCTCTTCGCGCCCCTGTCGGGACGGCTGACCGGCAGTCGGGGTCCCCGGCTGCCGCTGCTGATCGCGGGCGGGGCGATGGGGGCGAGCGGGCTCCTGTTCGCGGCCTTCTCGGCGGAGACCTCCACACCCCTGATGTTCGCCGGGTTCATGCTCTTCGGCCTGGGCTTCGGCATGGTCAACGCCCCGATCACCAATACGGCCGTGTCCGGGATGCCGCGTTCCCAGGCCGGGGTCGCGGCGGCCGTGGCCGCCACCAGTCGGCAGACCGGCGGGACGCTGGGGGTCGCCGTGATCGGCGCCGTGCTGGCTGCCGGGACGGCGGGCGGCGGGGAGTTCACGGCGGCCGCCAAACCCGCCTACTGGATCATCACCGTCTGCGGGCTGCTCGTCCTGCTGGTCGGCGCCGCCACCAACGGCCGCTGGGCGCGCGAGACCGCCCTGCGCACCGCCGCGGCGCTGGAGCCGGACCCGCCCGGGCAGGGCTCCGCCCCGGTCGGGGCCCCGCGTTCGTAGGCTCCGCCGCCGGCCCCTCCCCACCGCGAGGCGCCCCATCGCACTGACGGGTGACAGATATTGAAATCTGTCACCCGTCATGCCATTCTCGTTGCATGACCACGAACCAGAACACCAACGACGCCCAGGACACCGGCGACGCACAGGACGCCGGGAACGCCCGGCGCACGCTCGGCGCGAGCGGCCCCTCCGTCTTCCCGCTCGGCCTGGGCTGCATGGGCATGTCCGCCCTGTACGGCGAGGCCGACCGGAGCGAGTCCATCGCCACCCTCCACGCCTTCCTCGAGGCCGTCCCCGAGGGCACGAACGCCCTCCTCGACACCGGCGACTTCTACGGGATGGGCCACAACGAACTGCTCATCAACGAGGCCCTGCGCACCGCCCCCGCGGCGGCCCGCGAGCGGGCCCTGACCAGCGTGAAGTTCGGCGCCCTGCGGACGGTCGAGGGCGGCTTCGCCGGGTACGACGGCCGGCCGGACGCCGTCCGCAACTTCCTGGCCTACTCGCTGCAGCGGCTCGGCCGGGACCACGTCGACGTCTACCGGATCGCCCGCGTGGACCCGGACGTGCCGATCGAGGAGACGGTCGGGGCCATCGCCGAGGCCGTCCAGGCCGGGCACGTCCGGCACATCGGCCTCTCCGAGGTCGGCGCCGACACCTTGCGGCGGGCCGCCGCCGTCGCCCCCATATCGGACCTCCAGATCGAGTACTCGCTGATCTCCCGGAACATCGAGGCGGAGATCCTGCCCACGGCCCGCGAGCTCGGGATCGGCGTCACGGCGTACGGGGTGCTGTCCCGAGGGCTGATCAGCGGTCACTTCTCGCGGGAGCGGGAACTGGCCCCGGGCGACTTCCGGGGCATGAGCCCCCGCTTCCAGGGCGGCAACCTGGACCGCAACCTCGACCTGGTCGAGGCCCTGCGCAAGGTCGCCGAGGAGAAGGGTGTGAGCGTCGCCCAGATCGCCATCGCCTGGGTGCTCGCGCGCGGCGAGGACATCGTTCCGCTGGTCGGTGCCCGGCGCCGGGACCGGCTCACCGAGGCACTCGGTGCCATGCGGGTGGAACTGACCGCAGCCGACCTGGCGGCTGTCGAGGAGGCCGTACCGGCCGGTGCCGCGGTGGGCGAGCGCTACCCGGCGGCGCAGATGGCCCACCTCGACAGCGAGCACTGAAGCGGCTGTACGGTCGTACTCATGCCTCCCGCTGCCGCCGAGCCCCTGACCCCCGAGCGCATCCTCGAAACCACCGAGGAAGTGCTGCGCCGCTTCGGCCCCACCAAGGCGACCGTGGTGGACGTGGCGCGCGCCCTGGGAGTCAGCCACGGCAGCGTCTACCGGCACTTCCCCTCGAAGGCGGCTCTGCGCGAGGCGGTCACCGACCGGTGGCTCGCCAAGAGCGTCGTGATGCTGGAGAAGATCGCCTCGGCTCCGGCCGAGCCGGCCCCCTCCAAGCTGGAGACGTGGCTGGAGGCCCTCTTCGAGGCCAAGCGCCACAAGGCCGGTGACGACCCCGAGCTGTTCGCCACCTACACGGTGCTGCTCGCCGAGAACAGCGGCACGGTCGACGCGCACCTCACCGAGCTGATCGACCAGCTGGCCGGGATCATCGCCGAGGGCGTCGAGGACGGGACCCTGTCAGCGCCCGACGTCCGGGCCGCCGCCCGCGCGGTCTTCCACGCCACCGGACGGTTCCACGATCCCCAGTACGCGGCGGACTGGCTCTCGCCGTCGATCCTCACCGAGTTCGAGGCGGTCACCGCGCTCGTGATCCGGGGCCTGCGCGCCTGAGTTCCGGCGCCGGGGTCCGGCCGGGGTGCGGCCTTCCCGGCTCCTGCGCGCTCCCGCGCTCCCCCCGCCCCTCGGTTCGAGGCGGACCCGTTCGCCGCGATGCCCGGAATTCGATGGCCCGGGTGTCTTGACGATCATTTTGGGCACTCGATGGCTTGTCCATGCCATCTTGCTGCCTACGGTCCCCTGGACCGCACGCACGAGGCACACCAGGGGGAAGCATGTCCACCCAGGTCGCTCGACCCGCCGCACCCGCCCGATCGGGCGTCGCCACCGCACTCGGTTGGCTCCTGACCATCGGGCTCAACGTGGTCGCGCCGATCATCACCTACAACGTCCTGACCGGCAGCCGGGGTTGGGAGGAGTTCCCGGCCCTGCTGCTGAGCGGCGCCTGGCCCGTCCTCGACACCGTGATCCACGTGGCCTGGCGCCGCAAGGTCGACGAGTTCGCCGTGGTCACCATGGTGTTCCTGGTCATCACCGCCGTGGTGGGACTCGTCGGGGACCACTCGGCCAGGACCCTGCTGATCAAGGACTCAGCCGTGACGGGGCTGTTCGGCGTGCTCTGTCTGGCCACCCTGCTCGCCAAGCGCCCGTTGATGTTCTACTTCGGCCGCAAGTTCGCCACCGACGGCACGCCCGAGAGCACCGCCTGGTGGAACGGCCTGTGGCAGTACGAGGGCTTCCGCACCACGATGCGCCGCATGACCCTGGTCTGGGGCGTGGCCTACGTGATCGAGGCGCTGGTGCGGGTCGTGCTGTCGTACAGCGTGAACACCAGGACCATGGTGGTCGTCAGTCCGATCATGGTCTACGCCGTCCTGGCCGCCCTCGGCGTCTGGACGGCCCTCTACGGCAAGCGCTCCCAGGCCGAGGGCGAGCGCCTCCAGGCCGAGGCGAAGGCGCGGGCCGAGGCCGAGGCCGTGCCCGAGGGGCGGAGCGAGCCGGCCGAGGCCGGTCGCGGCGGCGCGCCCGCGTAGGGCGTGAGGCGGGACGACGGTGGCCCGGCGCGCGGATCGCGCACCGGGCCACCGGTCGTTTCAGGCCGCTTCGAAGAGGGCCCGGGATGCCACTAGCAACCGAGCAGACGGCTGCCCAGGTAGCTCTGGATCTGGTCCAGGGAGACGCGCTCCTGCTTCATGGTGTCGCGCTCGCGCACGGTCACCGCGTTGTCGTCCAGGGTGTCGAAGTCGACGGTGACGCAGAACGGCGTACCGATCTCGTCCTGGCGACGGTAGCGGCGGCCGATGGCGCCCGCGTCGTCGAACTCGATGTTCCAGAACTTGCGCAGGTCGGCGGCGAGGCCCTTGGCCTTCGGCGACAGCTGCGCGTTGCGGGACAGCGGCAGCACGGCGACCTTGATCGGGGCCAGGCGCGGGTCGAAGCGCATCACGGTGCGCTTCTCCATGACGCCCTTGGCGTTCGGGGCCTCGTCCTCGTTGAACGCGTCGAGCATGAAGGCGAGCATGGCGCGGTTGACACCGGCCGCCGGCTCGATGACGTACGGGGTGTACTTCTCCTTCGTCTCCTGGTCGAAGTAGACGAGGTCCTGGCCCGAGGCCGCCGAGTGGGCCTTGAGGTCGAAGTCGGTGCGGTTGGCGACGCCTTCGAGCTCGGAGAACTCGTTGCCACCGAAGTTGAAGCGGTACTCGATGTCGGCGGTGCGCTTCGAGTAGTGGGAGAGCTTCTCCTTCGGGTGGTCGTACCAGCGGATGTTCTCCTCGCGGATGCCGAGGTCGCGGTACCAGTTCCACCGCTCCTGCATCCAGTACTCCTGCCACTGCTCGTCCTCGCCCGGCTTGACGAAGAACTCCATCTCCATCTGCTCGAACTCGCGCGTGCGGAAGATGAAGTTGCCGGGCGTGATCTCGTTGCGGAAGGACTTGCCCATCTGCGCGATGCCGAAGGGGGGCTTCTTGCGCGAAGTGGTCTGCACCTGGGCGAAGTTGGTGAAGATGCCCTGAGCGGTCTCGGGCCGCAGGTACGCCTTCGAGCCGGTGTCCTGGGTCGGGCCGAGGTGGGTCTCCAGCATGCCGGAGAACTGCTTCGGCTCGGTGAACTGGCCCTTCACACCGCAGTTGGGGCAGTTGATGTCGGCAAGACCATTGGCGGGCACGCGGCCGTGCTTGGCCTCGTACGCCTCTTCAAGGTGGTCCGCGCGGTGACGCTTGTGACAGGAGGTGCACTCGGTCAGCGGGTCCGAGAAGGTCGCGACGTGACCGGAAGCCACCCAGACCTCGGGGGCCAGGATCACGGAGGAGTCGATACCGACGATGTCCTCACGTCCGGTGACCATGGCCTTCCACCACTGACGCTTGATGTTCTCCTTGAGCTCGACACCGAGCGGGCCGTAGTCCCAGGCGGCCTTGGAGCCGCCGTAGATCTCACTGCACGGGAAAACGAAGCCACGGCGCTTGCTCAGGCTGACGATGGTTTCGATCTTGTCGGCGGCCACGGTGCTCTCTTCATTACGAGGACGAACGGCGAAGGCTTCAGGTTACCGGCGCCCACACCCCCCTCTTCAAATCGGGATCCCCTTCTACGCATACCGCCCGGGCCCCTCACCTGGGTTTTTGACAATCGTTTCCATCTTTGATGAAAATGGATGTCATGAACGTACGACGCCTCATACCCAGCGCCGCCCTCGCCGGTGCCGTCGCCCTCGCGGCCACGGCCCTCACCGCGTGCTCCGGAGCCGCCGACGCGGCCGGGAACAAGGACGGCAAGGTCAGCGTGCTGGCGTCGTTCTACCCCATGCAGTTCATAGCCGAGGAGATCGGCGGGGACCACGTGAAGGTCGACACCCTGACCAAGCCGGGTGTCGAACCGCACGACCTGGAGATCACGCCGAAGCAGACCGCGCAGCTGGCCGAGGCCGACGTCGTGCTCTACCTCCGCACCCTCCAGCCCGCCGTCGACAAGGCCGTCGGCCAGGCCGTCGCCCACTCCGGCCTGGAGCACGCCGTCGACGCCACCGCCCTCACCAAGCTGGAGGCGCACGGCAAGCCGGGCCACGGCGAGGAGGGCCACGAGCACGCCGACGGCGACGAGCACGCCGGCGGCCACTCCAAGGGCGACGGCCACGACCACGGCGAGGCCGGCGAGGACCCGCACGTCTGGCTCGACCCCACCAAGTACGCGGAGATAGCCACCGGCTTCGGCGCCGCACTGGAGAAGGCCGACCCCGCCCACGCCGCGGACTACCGGAAGAACACCTCCCAGCTCGTCGGCAAACTGCAGGCCCTGGACACCGAGTTCGAGGACGGCCTGAGGAACACGGCCACCAGGACGTTCATCACCACCCACTCCGCCTTCGGCTACCTCGCCGAGCGCTACGACCTCGACCAGGAGGGCATCTCCGGCGTCGACCCCGAGGCAGAGCCCAGCCCGGCCCGCATGAAGGACCTCCAGGCCCTGGCCAAGAAGGACAACGTCACCACGGTGTTCTTCGAGGCGCTGGCCAGCGACAAGACGGCCAAGACCCTCGCCAAGGACACGGGGCTGACCACCGACGTCCTCGACCCGCTGGAGGGAATCACCGACAAGTCCCAGGGCGCTGACTACTTCGAGGTCATGCGGTCCAACCTGAAGAACCTCCAGAAGGCACTCGGAGCCAAGTAATGACACCAGCAGTCACGGAGGTGCGAGCCATGCAGTCCACGCCCCGCACGGCAGAGGACCAGCCCGTCATATCCCTGCGCGGGGCCACGGCCTCGCTCGGCTCGCGCCCCGTACTGCGCGGCGTCGACCTCACCGTCCACCGCGGCGAGGTCGTCGCGCTCCTCGGCGCCAACGGCTCCGGCAAGTCCACGGCCGTGCGCGCCGTGGTCGGCCAGGTCCCGTTGACCGACGGAACGCTGTCCCTCTTCGGCACCGAGTTCCAGCGCTTCCGGCAGTGGTCGCGGATCGGCTACGTGCCGCAGCGCACCACCGCCGCCAGCGGCGTCCCGGCCACCGTCCGCGAGGTCGTCTCCTCCGGCCGGCTGGCCCGCTCCCGTTTCGGGATCCTGCGCAGGGCCGACAAGGACGCCGTGACCCGCGCCCTGGCCCTCGTCGACATGGAGGCGTACGGCGACGCCTCGGTGAACGCCCTGTCCGGTGGCCAGCACCAGCGCGTGCTCATCGCCCGGGCCCTGGCCGTCGAACCCGAGCTGCTGATCATGGACGAGCCGATGGCGGGCGTCGACCTCGCCAACCAGGAGGTCCTCGCGAACGCCCTGCGCGAGCAGGTCTCCACCGGTTCCACCGTCCTGCTGGTCCTGCACGAGCTGGGCGCGCTGGAGCCGCTGATCGACCGGGCCGTCGTGCTGCGCGACGGCTGCGTCGTCCACGACGGGCCGCCGCCGGAGGCCGTCGGCCAGCACGCGCTGCCCGGCCACGACCACGTACACCCCCACGCGGCGCACGACGCCGAGCCCCTGCGGACGGGACTGCTGAGCTGATGGACCTCCTGAACTACGCCTTCATGCAGCGTGCGCTGCTCGCGGCCGTACTGGTGGGCCTGACGGCGCCCGCGATCGGCACGTACCTCGTGCAGCGCCGACAGGCCGTCATGGGCGACGGCATCGGGCACGTGGCGATGACCGGTGTCGCGCTCGGGTTCCTGCTCAACACCAACCCGGTGTGGATGGCCAGCATCGTCGCCGTCGTCGGCGCGGTCGGCATGGAGCTGATCCGCTCCCGCGGCAGGACCAGCGGCGACATCGCGCTCGCCATGCTCTTCTACGGCGGCCTGGCCGGCGGCGTCATGATCATCAACGTGGCCGGCGGGTCCACCGCCAGTCTGAGCAGCTACCTCTTCGGCGGCATCACCTCCGTCGCGCCGGAGGACGTCACGGCCGCGGCGGTCCTCGCGGTGTTCGTGCTCGCCGTCACCGTCGGCCTGCGCCGCCAGCTGTTCGCGATCAGCCAGGACGAGGAGTTCGCGCGGGTCACCGGCCTGCCGGTGCGCGCGCTGAACCTCCTGATGGCCGTCACCGCCGCCCTCACCGTCACCGTCGCGATGCGGATCGTGGGCCTGCTGCTGGTCAGCGCCATGATGGTGATCCCCGTCGCGGCGGCCCAGCGGGTCACCCGCGGGTTCACCGCGACCCTGTCGCTGGCCATGGCGATCGGCGTGCTGGTCTCGCTGACCGGCGTGACCACGACGTACTACCTCGACGCCCCCTCCGGCGCGGCGATCGTGCTGCTCGCCATCGCCGTCTTCGTCATCATGACGGCGGTTTCGGCGCCGCTGGCCAGGCGCCGGGCGAAAGCGGCCCGGGCGGGCGGGGAAGAGGTCTGCACGCGCGACGACGTCAAGGTCTAGGGTGGGCGGCCGCCTGGCACAATGGCGGCAGGCCGAAACGAGGAGGAACCGGTGGCGACTGCGCCTGGCGAGACGAATACCGCGCCAGTACGAGGACGGTCCACCCGGCAGCGGGCCGCCGTCGCGGCGGCGCTGGACGAGGTGGACGAGTTCCGCAGCGCCCAGGAGCTGCACGACATGCTCAAGCACCGCGGGGACTCCGTGGGCCTGACCACCGTCTACCGCACGCTCCAGTCCCTCGCCGACGCGGGCGAGGTCGACGTCCTGCGGACCAGCGACGGAGAGTCCGTGTACCGGCGCTGCTCCACCGGTGACCATCACCACCACCTGGTCTGCCGCAAGTGCGGCAAGGCCGTCGAGGTGGAGGGCCCGGCCGTGGAGAAGTGGGCCGAGTCCATCGCCGCCGAACACGGTTACGTCAACGTGGCCCACACCGTCGAGATCTTCGGCACCTGCGCGGACTGCGCGGCCGCCGGCTGATCCGACACGGGAACGGACGGCCTAGCCGGCCCGCCCGAAGCGGCCGACGCGCCCGACACGGGTCAGGTTCCGGTCGAAGATCGATCGGATCCGGTCGATGTCCTGCGGGGTCGTCGCCGCCCTTTTGGGCAGCCAGCCCACGTCGCCCGTCGTGAAGACCACGACGAACAGGTGTCGGGTCTCGCTCCAGCCGCTGTACCGCGCCCACCCGTAATCGACCACCGTCCCGTCGGGACGGTAATTGGACATTCCCGACTCCGAGACCACGCAGTGGTACTCCGGGTACTCCGCCGCCCAGGCGTACCAGCGGCGGCAGCGCAGCGCCAGGTCGGTCAGGCACCACAGCAGGCCCATGACGAGCCCCGCAGCGACGGTGACGGCCGGCTGCGGCACCCGGCCCCCGTTGGTGAGCCAGACGAGCGCCACGACGAGCACCGGCACCGAGAGCAGCCGCGACGGCAGCCCCCGGCGGTCCCGGGGGCGCTCGCGCAGGCACCAGCGCTGGACCTGGCGCACGTCGGAGCGCGCCGTGCCGTAGTACAGCCCCACCGCCTGATCAGTCGTGTCCATGGCGGCAGAGCGTACCGGTGGGGTCAGCCGGTCGGACCCTCGGCCTGGTTCGGGACGGCGCCGCCGAAGCGCCGGTCGCGCTGGGCGTACTCCAGGCACGCCGCCCACAGGTTGCGGCGGTCGAAGTCCGGCCACAGCACGTCCTGGAAGACCATCTCGGCGTACGCGCTCTGCCAGAGCAGGTAGTTCGAGGTGCGCTGCTCTCCGCTGGGGCGCAGGAAGAGGTCCACGTCCGGCATGTCCGGGTAGTAGATGTACTTCGCGAAGGTCTTCTCGTTGACCTTCGACGGGTCGAGCCGGCCCGAGGCGACGTCGCGGGCGATGGCCTGCGCGGCGTCGGCGATCTCGGCTCGGCCGCCGTAGTTCACGCAGAAGTACAGGGTCATCGCGTCGTTGTCGACGGTCTGCTCCTGGGCGACCTGGAGCTCCTGGACGACCGACTTCCACATCTTCGGCATGCGGCCGACCCAGCGGATGCGGATGCCGAGCTCGTTCATCTCGTCACGGCGGCGGCGGATCACGTCGCGGTTGAAGTTCATGAGGAAGCGGACCTCGTCGGGCGAGCGCTTCCAGTTCTCCGTCGAGAAGGCGTACAGGGACAGGTTCTTGACGCCCATCTCCAGGCAGCCCTTGAGGACGTCGAGGACGACGCCCTCGCCGACCTTGTGGCCCTCGGTGCGCGGGAGCCCGCGCTCCTTGGCCCAGCGGCCGTTGCCGTCCATCACGATGGCGACGTGGTTCGGGACCAGCTCGCCGGGGATCTTCGGGGGGCGCGCACCGGACGGGTGCGGCTCGGGAACCTTGTACTCGCGGCGAGAGCGTCCCAGAATCCCGCGTCGTGCCATGTGCCCAGCTCCTATTTCTCGACGTATCGCAGGGAGCGTAGCCCGCGCTCCAGATGCCAGTGCAAATAGGCCGAGACCAGCCCGCTGCCCTCCCGCACGTGACGCGCCTCGCAGGCGTCCGCGTGACGCCAGTCGCCCGTCAGCAGGGCGCTGAGCAGAGCGATGGCCTCCGACGAGGGTACGACGGACCCGGGGACGCGGCAGTCCCCGCATATCACCCCGCCCGCGGCGACGGAGAAGTGCCGGTTGGGGCCGTGGATGCCGCACTTCGCGCAGTCGTCGAAGCTGGGCGCGTAGCCGTTGACGGCGAGGGAGCGCAGCAGGAAGGCGTCGAGGATCAGGTGGGGTTCGTGTTCGCCGCGGGAGAGGGTGCGCAGGGCTCCGACGAGCAGCAGGTACTGCTGTACGGCGGGCTCGCCCTCGTTCTCGGCGAAGCGCTCGGCGGTTTCCAGCATCGCGGTGCCGGCGGTGTAGCGGGCGTAGTCGGTGACGATGCCGTTGCCGTAGGGGGCGATGATCTCGGTCTGGGTGCACAGCGGCAGGCTGCGGCCGATGAGGTCGTTGCCGCGGGAGAAGAACTGGACGTCGGCGTGGGAGAAGGGTTCCAGCCGGGCGCCGAACTTGGATTTGGTGCGCCGCACGCCGCGGGCGACGGCGCGGACGCGGCCGTGGCCGCGGGTGAGCAGCGTGATGATGCGGTCCGCCTCACCCAGCTTCTGGGTGCGCAGCACGATGCCGTCGTCGCGGAACAGACTCATGCGCCCATTGTCGCCCGTGCGGGAACCCGTACGGGAACGCCTGCGCGGACGGCGCGGACCCCTCGCCCGGACCGGGGGGTCCTGGCGAGGGGTCGGCACCCCTTGGGAGGTTCAGCCGGCGGGGGTTCCCGCCTCGTCGGCCTTGTCGGCCTTATCGGCCTTGTCGCCGCCCGCCGGGGCCCGCTCGGGGGCCGCGGGGGCGTTCTCGGTGGTCACCGTGGCCTTCTCGGTGGTCACCGCGGCCTTCTCGGTGGTCACCGGGGCCTTCTCTGCACCCGCCGGGGCCGCCGCCGCCTGGACGGGGAGCCCGACCGGGGCGAGCGGGGCCGGCGCCTTGTCCTTGGCCAGGCCGTTGAAGATCAGGTTGAGGACGATGGCGGCCGTGGCACCGAGGGTGACGCCGCTGTTGAGGAGCGAGGACAGGTCCGGGTCCATGTGCTTGGTGAAGAAGACCGGGACGGTGGCGGGGAGCAGGGCGAAGGCGAGGGAGACGCCGACGATCAGGGCGTTCTTCTCCTCCTTGAGGTCGACCTTGCCGAGGGTCTGGATGCCGGCGAGGGCGACCATGCCGAACATCACGGTCGCGGCGCCGCCGAGGACTCCGTGCGGGACGGCGGCGACGATGGCCGCGGCCTTGGGCAACAGACCCAGGATGATCATGAAGACGCCGGCGGCGACGACCACGAACCGGCTCTTGACCTTCGTCATCCGCACGAGCCCGACGTTCTCGGCGAAGGCCACGTACGGGAAGGAGTTGAGGACGCCGCCCAGCGCGGTCGCGGCGCCGTCGGCACGCAGGGCGCGGGCCACGGTCTCGCTGTCGATGTCCTTCTCGACGATCTCGCCGACGGCGTAGGTGTCACCGGTCGTCTCGACCATGGTGATCAGCATGACGATGAGCATCAGGACGATCGGGAACCACTCGAACTTCGGGGCGCCGAAGTGGAAGGGGGTGGTGACGCCGATCCAGCCGGAGTCGCCGACGTCGCCGAACTTCGCGTCGCCGAGGAGGAAGGCGACCGCGGTGCCCCCGACGAGGCCGAGGAGGATGGAGATGCTGGAGAGGAACGGCTTGCCGATCTTCATCAGGATGAGGATGAAGAGCATCGTGCCGCCGGCGTAGGCGAAGTTCTTGGGGTCGCCGAAGTCGGGGCTGCCGAGGCCACCGGCCGCGTCGTTGAGGCCGACGGGGATCAGGACGATGCCGAGCACGGTGATGACGGTGCCGGTGACGACCGGTGGGAACAGCCGCATGACCGTACGGAACGCCTTGGCGGGCAGCCAGGCGAAGGCGAAGGTGGCTATGCCGGCGGTGATCACCGCGCCGTAGATGACCAGCAGCGCGGCGGTCCCGCCGCCCGCTCCGAGGCCGATGGCGATCATCGGGGAGACGGCCGTGAAGGTGACGCCCTGGATCAGCGGGAGGCGCGCGCCGACCCTGCCGATGCCCCAGGCCTGGATGATCGAGGCGATGCCGCAGGTGAACAGGTCGGCGTTGATCAGGTAGACGAGCTGCTCAGGGCTCAGCTTCAGCGCGTTGCCGACGATGATCGGGACGATCACCGCGCCGGCGTAGAAGGCGAGTACGTGCTGGAAGCCGTACAGCGCGAGCTTGGGGAGGGGGAGCACCTCGTCGACCGGGTGCGTGCTCTGCTCTCCGTTGGCGGAAAGCCGGGCGGCGACACGTGCCATCTCTGCCTTGCCCTTCAATGAGGTAGGTAACGAGAGGAGTCTGGTTGCCCCGGTCGGAGTGGGTCGCTAACCCGTTGATCCGCCGGGGGCCGATGGTGAGAACACGTGGATCGAAGCCCCGCTGTGTTTCAGGCGGTGTCTCGTCGTGTGACCGGAATTGAACGCCTGTGGGAGGGCTCACAGATATCGTCGACTTCTACAAACTGTGGAAGTTCCAGGACGCGCGATCTGGAGGTTCCCCCAATGGCGCGGACCCCTGCGCGGGGCGTATGCCGGACGACCGCCGAACCGCCCGTTCCGACCGCGCGCATCGGTGGCGACCACATGCCCGGACCTGCGGGGACACGCCCTCCGGGACTGGGGCGCGGGCCCGTTCGAACACCTGGTTCCGGCCGTCCAAGGGGTGGATGGTCCGGGGTGGAGGCAGACCCTCCACCCCTCTGCACGGATGGCTCGGGAGGCCGGTTCACCCCCCACGAGGCCGGATCGTTACGCTCTGCGGGCCCGTTTCGGACGTTCGCCTCACGCTCCGGGGCCGCCCGGACACGCGGCCGGGCCCGGCGGGATCCCGCCGGGCCCGGAGCCTCGTACGCCTCGCGTCCCGCTGTTGCGGGGCGCTACGGGGCTCGTACCGCCGACAGCAGCCGCGCCACCTCGTCCGTGTCCATGCGCAGGGCCGCGCCGACGGTTGCGAGCACCTCGCGCTCGGCGGGGATGTACGGCCCGTCCGCGAGGGCGATTCGCGCGCCCTGGAGCAGGATCGACTCCCGGCCCGGACCGGCCAGGTGCGGGGCGAGGGGCTCCAGCGCCTCGTGGAGCTCTATCGACAGCGCGGCCCCGCAGCACTCGGGCCCGTCGTACAGCCCCAGCCGGCCCTCGTCGGTGGCCAGCGCCTCCACCAGGGCCTCCAGCTGCTCCTCGGTGCAGTCCTGGAAGCCGGCGGCCCGTACGGCCGACACGGCGGCCTCCAGGGCGCTGCGGGAGGTGGTGCCGCCCGCGGCGAGGACCGCCAGCGTGACGGTGTGCACGGCGTCCCGGAGCAGCGCCGAGAAGCGGGTGGTGGTGAGGTGGTCGAGCACGTCGGTGTCGAAGCGCTCCCGACAGCCGTGGCATTCGACGACGGGCCCGGCCTGTCCGCGCGGCAGCAGCGGGACGCCGAGCACGGTGAACCGGCGGCGCCCGGTGCGCCGCCGGTAATTGCGGTCACCGCCGCAGCCGGGGCAGAAGAACTCCCCGTCGCCCACGGTGCTCCAGGTGGTACGGATGCCCCAGGCCGTCAGCTTCCGGCCGTCCCCACCCCGAACTGGCAGCACGTCGCACCTCCGTAACCTTCCGGCAACATCGCCGGGTTGGCGTGATGTTAGCCACATCGGTGAGGATGCGTCAGCCGTGTGACAGGACAACCTCGCGCAGGGGGGCGTACTTGGCCGGTCTGCGCCCCTCCCCGCGCCGGGTCCGGCGGGCGGTGTCCTGCCGGTGAACGGCGGCCGGCCGGCCCTCGGGGCCCCTCGAAACGCCGGAGCCCCCGCCCTGCCCGCACGGGGGAAGGGAGGGGGCTCCGGCGGGTGGGTCAGCGGCCCGCGCGGTTGACGGCGGAGATGACCGCCTTCAGGGAGGCGCGGGTGGTGTTGGCGTCGATGCCGATGCCCCACAGGACGCGGCCGTCGATCACGCACTCGATGTACGAGGCGGCCACGGCGGAGGCGCCCTCGCTCATCGTGTGCTCCGTGTAGTCCAGCAGGCGGGCGTCGATCCCGATGCCGGCCAGCGCGTCGAAGAAGGCCGAGATCGGACCGTTGCCCGTGCCGTTCAGCACGGCCTCGACGCCGTCCACGACGGCCTCGACGGTCAGCGTGTCGGTGCCGTCCTTGTCGGTGGCCGTCGAACCGGAGCGCAGCTGGATGCGCCCCCAGGGGTTCTCGGGGTTGGGCAGGTACTCGTCGGAGAAGACGTCCCAGATGGCCTTCGGCGTGACCTCGCCGCCCTCGGCGTCGGTCTTGCTCTGGATGATCCGCGAGAACTCGATCTGCATGCGGCGCGGCAGATCCAGCTTGTGGTCGTTCTTCAGGACGTACGCGATGCCGCCCTTGCCGGACTGCGAGTTGACCCGGATGACGGCCTCGTAGGAACGGCCGACGTCCTTCGGGTCGATGGGCAGGTACGGGACGGCCCACTCCAGGTCGTCGACGGTGACGCCGGGCCCGGCGGCGGCCGCGTCGGCCTCCATGGCGTCGAAGCCCTTCTTGATGGCGTCCTGGTGGGAGCCGGAGAAGGCCGTGTAGACCAGATCGCCCGCGTAGGGGTGGCGCGGGTGGACTTCCATCTGGTTGCAGTACTCGCTCGTGCGACGGATCTCGTCGATCTGCGAGAAGTCGATCTGCGGGTCGATGCCCTGCGAGAACAGGTTCATGCCCAGCGTGATCAGGTCGACGTTGCCGGTGCGCTCGCCCTGACCGAACAGGCAGCCCTCGACGCGGTCGGCGCCGGCCATCAGGGCCAGCTCGGCGGCGGCGACGGCGGTGCCGCGGTCGTTGTGCGGGTGCACGGAGATGCAGATGTGCTCGCGGCGGGTCAGGTTGCGGGCCATCCACTCGAAGCGGTCCGCGTGCGTGGACGGCGTCGAACGCTCCACGGTGGCGGGCAGGTTCAGGATGATCTCGCGGCCCTCGGCCGGCTGCCAGACGTCGCAG
Source organism: Streptomyces sp. Isolate_45 (assembly GCF_024721315.2). Lineage (GTDB taxonomy): Bacteria > Actinomycetota > Actinomycetes > Streptomycetales > Streptomycetaceae > Streptomyces. Next base: position 9,286 of record NZ_JANFAK020000029.1, on the reverse strand, counting down.
ACGGCCTCGCAGACCTCCAGGGCGAAGTCCAGCTCGGTGTCGGTGAAGATCTCCGGGCTGTACTGGTAGCCGAAGGTCGTCTCGGGTCCCAGCAGCTTCTCGGCGTACTCCATGACCAGGCGGGTGCCGTCGACCGCGATCTGCTTGATCTGCTCCTTGGAGCCGCGGAAGACGACCCGGCGGAAGGTCGGGGCGGTCGCGTTGTACAGGTGGACGGTGGCGCGCTTGGCGCCGACCAGGGACTCCACGGTCCGTTCGATCAGGTCCTCGCGGGCCTGGGTCAGTACGGAGATGGTGACGTCGTCCGGGATCGTTCCCTCTTCGATGATCGAGCGCACGAAGGCGAAGTCGGTCTCGCCGGAGGAGGGGAACCCGACCTCGATCTCCTTGTAGCCCATGCGCACCAGCAGGTCGAACATCTCGCGCTTGCGGGCGGGGGTCATCGGGTCGATCAGTGACTGGTTGCCGTCGCGCAGGTCGGTGGACAGCCAGCGCGGGGCCTTGGTGACGCGGGCGTTGGGCCACGTGCGGTCCGCGATCTCGACCTGCTCGTAGAAGCCGTACTTGTGGATCGGCATGCCGGAGGGCTTCTGGGTGTGGGTCGCGTTCGTGATGGGCGTGGGGCGACCGACAAAAGGCTGCTGGCTCATGGCGTTGGGCTCCTCGCGTGTCCGCGTGTAGTTCGCTGGGACGGCCGACGGCGGTCGTAAAAACCGCAACACCAAACTCCGCGGGGAGGGGGCCGGCCTACGACTACAGACCCTCGCCGCGGCAGCTAAGGAGAAGCAGCCCGAAACGCATGATGGACCGAGCCTATCCGAGCCGCGCCGTATCGCGAGGACCTGTTCAGTATGCAAGACCCTTGGGTCCGATTTGTACCCTTCGTGAGGTATTTCTCTTTCTCGGAGGCGTTCGCCGTCCGATGTCCGGTCGATCCGTCAACGCGGCGCGGCCTCTTTCAGACAAGAGAATGAATCATGGTTGCGGGTAGTGACAGCGGCATCACGCACTGCCACATTGCCGGTCATGGACGCCCCCCTCTCCCCAGGCCGCACCCACCGCCACCCCGTCTTCTGCACCGTCGTGCCCCCGCACCTGCTCGACAAGGCCGCCCGCTCGGCCGATACCGGCAGGGCCGACGCCGCGCAGCGCACCCTGGAACAGGACGCCTTCCTGCGGACCCGGCGGCGCATCAGCACCGTCCGGGGCATCGTCCCCGCGGCAGCCGTCCCCGGCTCCGACACCCCGCTGCGGACCGTGTACGACGCCCAGCACCGCACCCGCCTCCCCGGGAGGAAGGTCCGGGGCGAGGGCGACGAGCCGGGCCGCGACGCCACCGTCAACCGGGCCTACGCCGGCCTCGGGGCGACCTTCGAACTGTTCCTCCAGGGCTTCGGCCGCCGCTCCATCGACGACTCCGGACTGCCGCTCGACGCGACCGTGCACTACGGCGAGGACTACAACAACGCCTTCTGGGACGGCCGGCAGATGGTCTTCGGCGACGGGGACGGCGACCTGTTCCTCGACTTCACCGTCGCCGTGGACGTCATCGGGCACGAATTGGCCCACGGCGTCACCCAGTACACGGCCAACCTCGACTACCACGGCCAGTCGGGCGCGCTGAACGAGTCCATGTCGGACGTCTTCGGTTCCCTGATCAAGCAGTACTCCCTCGGCCAGAACGCCGACGAGGCCGACTGGCTGATCGGGGCCGGCCTCCTCGGGCCCAACGTCACCGGCGTCGCGCTGCGCTCGATGCGGGCGCCCGGCACCGCTTACGACGACGACGAGCTCGGCAAGGACCCCCAGCCCGCCACGATGGACGACTTCGTGGTCACCTCGCGCGACAACGGGGGCGTCCACATCAACTCCGGCATCCCCAACCACGCGTTCTTCATCGCGGCGACCGAACTCGGCGGCCGGGCCTGGGAGCGGGCCGGACAGCTCTGGTACGACACCCTGACCGGCGGGGAGCTGACGGAGAAGGCCTCCTTCGCCGACTTCGCCCGGCTGTCGGTGGCGGCGGCGGTCACCCGCTTCGGGGACGGCGGAGCCGAACACCGGGCCCTGCAGAAGGCCTGGGCGACGGTAGGCGTCCCGGCGGCGGGGTAGACGCTCCCCATGCGCATCCAGGTGGTCAGGACGGGCGGCTTCGCGGGCATCGAGCGCCGGGCCGAGGTGGACACCTCGGGCCGGTCCGACGAGGACGAGTGGCGGGCGCTGGCCCTGCTCGCCCTGCGGCCGGACCCGGCGGGGCCGCAGGACGCGAGCGGTGTCCGGGACGGGTTCTCGTACCGGATCACGGTGGACGGGCGGACGGTTTCCTGCCGGGACCCCCACCTGTCGGAAGCCCAGCGGGACCTGATCTCGCGCGTGCTGAAGGAGGGCGCCTGAAACCCGGGTGCCCGGGCCCGCCCCTTGCGCTTGGATGTCCGGATGACCGACATGATCCTGGCAGCGCTGGAGCGGTACTACGACGGCGTCCCCCGCCGGGGCGGGGCCCGCGGCGAGGACTTCGGACCGCTGACCCTCTTCGTGCAGGAGGGTGAGGGCTGGCAGTACTACGCGCGCCCCGCACCCGGAGCCCCGGAGGCCACCGCGGCGGACGTGGAGCGGGTGCGGGCGCGACAGCGGGAGCTGAAGGTGCCCGAGGCGTTCGAGTGGGTGGCCGAGAACAATCCCGCCCTGCGGGCCGCCGCGGAGGCGGCGGGCCTGCACGTCCACGCGCACCCGCTCATGGTCCTGGAGGCCGGCGCGGAACCCCCCGCGCCGCATCCGGACGTACGGGTCCTCGGTGCGGACGACCCGCTGCTCGCGTCGGCGGTGACGGTGCCCGCGCTGGCGTTCTCCGCACCGGGCACGGCACTCGGCGAGGCGGGCCCCGCCGAACTGGCCTCCGCGCTGGCGGATCCCGGCGTGGAGCAGCGCCGCGCCTTCGTCGCGGAGATGCTCGCGACGGGTCGCACGGGGATGGCGGCGGCCGTCCGGGACGGCGTGGTGCTGTGCTCGGGCCAGTTCAACCCGGTCGGCGAGGTCGCCGAGATCGTGGGAGTGGGCACGCTGCCGGCCGCCCGGCGGCAGGGCCTGGCCCTCGGTGTGACCGCCGCCCTGGTGGCTCAGGCACGCGAGCGGGGAGCCGGGACGGTGTTCCTGTCGGCCGGTGACGAGGACGTGGCCCGGATCTACGGGCGCGCCGGGTTCCGCCGGGTGGGCACGGCCATGATCGCGGAGCCCCCGGCGCGGTAACCGCGTCGTACCGAGTCGGGTACGCGAACGGGTCCGCACCGGCCCGGAGGCCGGTCCGGACCCGGACGGGATGCCGTGCGCCGCGGGTGCCGCGGCGCCGTGGGGTCAGAAGCCGAGCTTGCGGAGCTGCTTGGGGTCGCGCTGCCAGTCCTTGGCGACCTTCACGTGCAGGTCGAGGAAGACCGGCGTGCCGAGCAGCGCCTCGATGTGCTTGCGCGACTTCATGCCGACCTCCTTCAGGCGCGAGCCCTTCGGGCCGATGATGATGCCCTTCTGGCTCGGACGCTCGATGTAGACGTTGGCGTGGATGTCCAGCAGCGGACGGTCGGCCGGGCGGTTCTCCCGGGGGATCATCTCCTCGACCACGACGGCGATGGAGTGCGGGAGCTCGTCGCGCACGCCCTCCAGCGCGGCCTCGCGGATGAGCTCGGCGACCATCACCATCTCGGGCTCGTCGGTGAGGTCGCCCTCCGGGTACAGCGGCGGGCTCTCCGGCAGCAGCGGCGCGATCAGGTCGGCCAGCAGCTGGACCTGGCTGTCGCCGACGGCCGAGACGGGCACGATCTCGGCCCACTCGAAACCGAGCTCGGCGCCGAGCTGGTGCACGGCGAGGAGCTGTTCGGCCAGCGCCTTGGACTCGACCAGGTCGGTCTTGGTGATGATGGCGATCTTGGGGGTCTTCTTGATCCCCGCGAGCTCCTTGGCGATGAACTTGTCGCCGGGACCGAGCTTCTGGTCGGCGGGCAGGCAGAAGCCGATGACGTCGACCTCGGACCAGGTGGCCCGCACGACGTCGTTGAGGCGCTCGCCGAGCAGGGTGCGCGGCTTGTGCAGACCCGGCGTGTCGACCAGGACGAGCTGCGCGTCGGGGCGGTGCACGATGCCGCGGACGGTGTGGCGGGTGGTCTGCGGCCGGTTGGAGGTGATCGCGACCTTGGTGCCCACGAGCGCGTTGGTCAGGGTCGACTTGCCCGCGTTGGGGCGGCCGACGAAGCAGGCGAAGCCCGCGCGGTGCGGGGCGGTGGGCTCGGGGGAACGATCGCTCATACGGGCCATTCTCCCCGATGCGGCTCCCAGCGCCGACCAGGCCACCGCCGCGAGGGCCGAAGCGAGGGCCAGGGCGGTCGCGAGACCGGGGTGCGCGGCGTGGTCGGCGACGCCCCGGGCGCCCGCTCCCCCGCCCTCGGCGCGCACCGTCAGCCGGCTCCACTCCAGGTCGGGCGGGTCGTCCCAGCGGGCGGTGAGCGTGAGCCGTGTCCCGGGGAGCAGTTCGGGAGGCAGGCCGGTGAGCTCGCGCCGGAGCAGGTTCCGGCCGAGGAAACCCGAGGCGGTGAGGGTCGCCCGGGGGCGCAACGTCACGTTGCCGAGGTTGTGGAGGGTGTACGTGACCACCGCGCCGGTGGCGTTGCCCGCGACCCGGACGTCCTCGACGGCGAGGGCGGGGGCGGTGGGTCCGGCCACCCTCAGGTACAGGCGGGCGGCGACGGCCTGCCGTACGCCGATCCCCCGGCCGGTGGGGGTGGCGGGGCCGTCCTCGACGGCGACGACGGCGCCGGGGTGGTCCCCCGGCTCGGCCCGTTCGGGGACGGCGACGGTGAACGGCACGTCCGCGGTGCCCCCGGCCGGTACGGTGATCCGCTCCCGCGAGAGCCGGGTCCAGGCGGCGGCGCCCAGGCGCGGCTCGTCCGGGCCGCGCAGGGCGAAGCCTCCGTCGCGGGCGGTGTTGTGGGCGTCGGCGGCGTACAGCAGGAAGGTGCGGGGCCGGTCGGTGCGGTTGGCGACGGTGACGGTGTCCCGCACCTCTCCGCCGGGTGGGGCGGAGAGGTAGAAGTAGGGACGCTGTCCGACGGTGGTGGCGGCCGGCAGGACGGACCACCGGCCGTTGTCCGCGGCGGCGGCCGGCGGGGTGCGGGCGAGCGACCCGAGCACGACGAGGACCGCCACCGCCAGGGCCACCGGAACGGCCCGTGCGGCCCCTGCCGCCCGGGCCGGGCCGGGCGGGCGGCGGTCGCGGGTCACGACAGGGTCAGCGTCAGGACCGCCGTGTACGCGCCCGGCGGGGTGTAGGGCGGCACCTGGAGGGAGACGGCGGCGTCCACCGTGAAGGTGCCGCCGGCCGTCGGGGCGTCGGCCGTGGAGGCCAGGACCGCCCCGTCCGGGCCGACGACGCCCGCGCTGCCCGGCGCGCAGGCGCTGGGGCTGCCCGCCGCGGCGGTGCAGGACGGGGTCCAGGACAGTCGGGCGCCCGGGATGCGGATGCCGCCGGGACCGGTGAAGTCGGTGACCTTCCCGACCAGCGACCACCCCGCCGGACCGCCCCGGGCGTCCTTGACGGTGACGGTCCCGATCCGGCCGGGGGCCGCGCCGCCGTCCCCGTACGGGACCGCCCCGAGGGTCACCGACTCGCCCGCCTGGGTCATGGCGAGGGTGCCCGGCTCCACGATGGCGGTCACCTCGCGGGCCACGGGCTCGGGCGTCCGCGCGGGCGCGGGCGGGGCGGGATCGACGACGGTGTACGCGGCCGGGGCGGTGCCCCGCGGCGCCGACCAGGCCGTGCCCTCGTACGCGACCACCCCCGTGGTGGCCCGGTCCGTCAGGGGCAGTTCCGCGACCACTTCCCCGTGCCGGTCGGCGGTGGCGGCGACCCGGTCACCCGTCTCGGCGGCGCCCGCGCGGCCGGCCACGGTCACGGCCGCGCCGGGGGCGAAGCCCGCGCCGGTGACCTTGACGCGGGCGCCCGGCGCTCCGTAGGCGGTGGCGAGGGTGAGGCCGCGCAGGTTGGCGGTGGGCAGCGGAGTCGCGGTGAGGCGCTCGGACACCGGGGTGCCCGGTCCGGCGGCGCAGACCGTGGCCAGGTCGAGCAGGTGGGCGGTGTGCAGGGTGTAGGGGCCCGGGGTGAGGGTGATCGCGCCGGGCGCGGTGACGGTGAAGGTGCCGGTCATGGTCACGGCCGGGAGTGCGCCGCCGGGCGGAACCGGTTCATTGCGTTTGGCGCCCGTGACGGTGACCTCGCCGCTCTGCGCACCGCCCAGCAGGACCCGTCCGGTGGGGGTGAGCACGTCGGCGGGCAGTTCGGAGGGGAGCGGGTTCACGGCCGGGGCGGCGGCCACCCGGTAGGTCACGGTGACCGTGTCGCCGACGCGCGGCGCCGGGTCGTCGACCGTGATCCGGGCCGTGGTGGGACCGTCCGCGGGTGGCAGGCCGGCTTCCTGCGGGGGCAGGCAGTGCGTGGGGAACTCCACCTGCCCGGGGGGCGTTTCCCCTACGGCGGCGGCCGGTGGGCTCAGCGCTCCCCCGGTCACCGCCGCGAGTACGGCCATGCCGAAGGCCGCCGACCGTCTCCTGCTGCGCGCGCCTGTTCGCACTGCCCGCCCCCCGCGTTCCGTCGCCCCGACAGGGGGCCATTCACGAGCGGGCGGCGGGAGAAGTCAATGCACGGATCCGGCAGAATCTGATGGACCATCAGAAGCCGGCAGGGTGACCGGATCCGTGGTGTCCGCGGCCGGGCGGAAGGTGCGTCGGTAGGCCGTCGGGCTCACCCCCAGGGCCGCCTGGACGTGCTTGCGCAGCGACTGGGCCGTGCCGAAGCCCGCCTCCCGCGCGACCTGCTCCATCGACAGTTCCGTCCGCTCCAGGAGCCGCCGGGCCCGCTCGACCCGCCGGCCGGTGATCCACTCCCCCGGGCTGACCCCGGATTCCTCCCGGAACCGGCGCGTGAAGGTCCGTACCGACACGGCCTCCTGCCGGGCCAGGTCACTGAGGCGCAGCGGCTCGTGCAGCCGGTCCAGCAGCCGGGCGCGGGCCGCCGTGGTGGAAGCCTGCCGCGGCTCGGGCAGCGGCCGGTCGACGAACTGCGCCTGGCCGCCCTCCCGGTGGGGCGGTACGACGGTCCGCCGGGCCACGTCGTTGGCGACGGCCACGCCGTGGTCGCGGCGCACGATGTGCAGGCACAGGTCGATCCCGGCGGCGACCCCGGCGGAGGTGAGGACGTCCCCGTCGTCGGTGTACAGCACGCCCGGGTCGACGCGGACGGCGGGGAAGAGCCGCTGGAAGTGCTCGGCGGAGGCCCAGTGCGTGGTGGCGGGCCGGCCGTCCAGGTAGCCGGCGGCGGCCAGCACGTAGCCGCCCGTACAGATCGAGACGAGCCGGGTGCCGGGCCGGATGTGCGCGAGGGCCGCCGCCAGCTCCCCGGTCAGCACCCCGAACTCGTGCACCGGGCCCAGCTCGTACGAGGCGGGCACCACCACCGTGTCGGCCGTGGCCAGCAGCTCCGGGCCGTGCTCGACGTGGACGGCGAAGTCGGCGTCCGTGGACACCGGCCCCGGGGCCAGTCCGCAGGTGAGGATCTCGTAGAGCGGCCGCCCGGCCGGGTCCTTGGCCCGGCCGAAGATCCGGTGCGGGATCCCGAGCTCGAAGGGCAGCAGGCCGGCGAGGGCGAGGACGACGACGCGGTGGGCCGGGGCCGGGGCCGCCTGGTTCGACTCCATGGCCGATCGTACCGAAGCATGACACTCAGGCCACTGTCGGTGGGTGCGACGTCCACCGGAAGCTGTCGGGGTGACGCAGACAGCCCCCACCTCCGCCGCCCCCACGGGCGCCCCGCGGGCCCCCCGCCGGGCCGGCCGCATCCACCGCGCCTGGTACGCGGCGGCCGTGGCCTTCGTGACGATCATCGGAGCCGCCGCCTTCAGCTCCCTGCCGGGCCTCCTCATCGAACCGCTGCACGAGGAGTTCGACTGGTCGCGCGGCACGATCGGCTTCGCCGTCTCCGTCAACCTCGCCCTCTACGGGCTCACCGCGCCGTTCGCCGCCGCGCTGATGGACCGCTTCGGCATCCGCAAGGTCGTCGCCCTCGCCCTCACCGTCATCGCCGGCGGCTCGGTGGCCACGGTGTGGATGACGCGACCGTGGCAGCTGGTGCTGTACTGGGGCGTCCTCGTCGGCCTCGGCAGCGGCTCGATGGCACTGGCCTTCGCGGCGACCGTCACCAACCGCTGGTTCACCGCGCGACGCGGCCTGGTCACCGGGATCCTCACCGCGGCGGGCGCCTCCGGTCAGCTGGTCTTCCTGCCGCTGCTGTCCTGGATGGTCGAACACCACGGCTGGCGTCCGGCGGCGGTCACGGTGTCCCTCGCGGCGCTGGCCGTCGTCCCGTTCGTGTGGCTGCTGCTGCGCGACCACCCCGCCGACGTGGGGCTCGCGCCGTACGGGGGCAGCTACGCGCCCAAGCCGGAGCCCGTGCCGGGTGCGGCGCGGCGGGCGGTCACGGTGCTGTTCAAGGCGGCGCGGACCGGGCCGTTCTGGCTGCTGGCCGGCACCTTCGCGATCTGCGGGGCCTCGACGAACGGGCTGGTCAAGACGCACTTCGTGCCGGCCGCGCACGATCACGGCATGCCGGTGACGGCGGCCGCCGGGCTGCTGGCGGTGATCGGCGTGTTCGACGTCGTCGGGACCGTGGCCTCCGGCTGGTTCACGGACCGCTTCGAGGCGCGGCGACTGCTGGCGGTGTACTACGCGCTGCGGGGGATCTCGCTGCTCTTCCTGCCGATGTTGCTCGCGCCGTCGGTGCACCCGCCGATGGTGTTCTTCATCGTCTTCTACGGCCTGGACTGGGTCGCCACCGTTCCGCCGACGATCGCCCTGTGCCGGGAGCACTACGGGGAGGACAGCGCGATCGTCTTCGGCTGGGTCCTGGCCTCGCACCAGGTGGGCGCGGCGCTGGTGGCCTTCCTGGGCGGGGTCGCCCGGGACGCCTTCGGCTCGTACGACCTCGTCTGGTACGCGTCGGGCGGGCTGTGCGCGATGGCGGCGCTGATGGCGATGGTCATCCGGCGACACCGCGCTTGACCTGGCCGGTCGGGGTGGGGTGGGGGTGGCCGGTGCTGGGGGTGGGTCGGGGCCGGTGCGGGTGCGGGCTGCGGGTGGGCCGGTGCGGGTGCGGGCTGCGGGGGCGGGGCGGCTGCGGGTGGGGGGGGGGGGGGGGGGGGGGGGGGGGGGGGGGGGGGGGGGGGGGGGGGGGGGGGGGGGGGGGGGGGGGGGG
>NZ_JANFAK020000296.1 GCF_024721315.2 Streptomyces sp. Isolate_45 | reverse complement strand
CGGACCCGGACCCGGCCCCGGGGCCGCCCGCCCGGCGGGACGCCCCGGCGGACGGCTGGGACATCCGGCAGGACAGTCGGGACGTCCGGCCGTCGGCCCGGCCGGGCGCGGACGGTGCCCGCTCCGTACGCCAGGACCCGGAGCGGAGCCCGGCCCTGGACCCGGAGCCTCTGAGCCCGGCCCCCGGGGCCGACGCCCCGGACGGCGCGCTCGCGGCGACGGCGGCCGGGCTGCTCGCCCCGGACCGGTCGGGCGCGGCCGGGCTGCGGGCGTTGGTCGACAGCGAGGACGCCGAGCTGCTGTCGGCGTACCGGCACGCGGCGCGCGATCCCCGGGTCGGGGCGCTGCTGCGCCGCTCGCCGCGCTTCCTCGCGGACTGCTTCGCCGTCTGGTCCTCGCACCCGCAGGCGGGCCCGCTGTGGCAGGAGACCCGGACCGACCTGCTGGAGGGCGTGCTCCGGCCCGCCGTACGGGACCTGCCGCCCGAGCGGCTCCTGGAGGCCGAGGAGGAACTGGCCGGTCTCGGGGCGCGCCGGGCGGAGGAGTTCCGTGCCTGGCGGCGGCCGAAGCCCCTCGCGCGGCTGCGTGACCGGCTGACGGGCGTCCTGCGCCGCCGTCCGCTCCCACCGGACCCCGGTCCCGGTCCCGGTCCGGAACGCGACACGACGGCCTCCGTTCCGGACCGCCCGGCGGGCGCCGACTGGGCCGGCGTCGCCCGCCGCCGCGTCATCCCCCCGCCGCCGGACGAGCCGCCCCGGGGCCACTGAGCCCCGCGGGCGGGATCGTGGTCGACAGCACCGGTCCGTGGCGCCGTTCCCCAGTGCGGACCTCGCCGGGTACGCGGGGCGCGGGTTCGCCGGCCCGATGCGGGAACGGGGACGCCGGCTCGGCCGACGACGGAACGACTGATCGCGGGGCGTGGACGATCCTCCGCCCGGCGACCTAGGTCCGACGCCGGATGCGAGGGGCCGGGATCCCGCCATAGTCTCACCGCATGACGGAAGTTGACTCCCTCCCCGACGGACCCCGCAGCCCCGAGCAGCGCAAGCGCGAGGCCTTGGAACGGCTCGCGCGGGACGTGGACGTATGGGTCGCCACGGCCGACGCCACCGGCGAGCCCTGCCTCGTGCCGCTGACCTTCCTGTGGGACGGCGAGGCCGTGTGGCTCGCCACCCGCGACACCAACCCGACCGGGCGCAACCTGAGTGCCTCGGGCCGCGTCCGGTTGTCCTTCGGTCACACCCGGGACGTCGTCCTGGTCCACGGCACCTCGCGCACGGTCCCCCGCGAGGACCTACCGGCCGGGGTGGGCGACGCGTTCGCCGCCAAGGACGGCTGGGACCCGCGCAAGAGCGAGCCCTCGTACTTCTTCTACCGCGTCGCCCCGCAGCTGCTGCAGGCGTGGGGAACCGTTCCCGAGCTGGCCGGACGAACACTGATGCGCGACGGGAAGTGGCTGGTCTAGCCGGCGTTCGGAGTTCCGCGGGGCCGGGCTCCGGCCCCCGCCCCACGACGGTCGGAACCGGTGCGCCGGCGGAGTACGGGGCTCCTACTCAAGGCGTGCGCAAGGGATCTGAGCATCCGTACTCAGGACCCGGCGCCGGCGGCTTGTCATCGTGAGGGCATGCCCATTCAGCCGTGTGATCCGCCCCCGCGCGTCGGGATAACCGCCGTCGGCAGCCTGCTGCCCGGGGACGTCCTGACCTCCGACGACCTCCAGCGGGACGTGGCCCGGGCCGGCGGGTTCGCGTTGCCGCCGGGGGTCCTGTCCAGGGCCACCGGGATAGTGTCCCGGCGCGTCGCCGCCGAGGGGGTGTACGCGTCCACGCTGGCCGTCGGCGCCGCGCGTCGGGCGCTGGCCGCCGCCGGCCTCACCCCGCACGACGTGGACCTGCTCGTCTTCGCCTCGGCGTCCCGGGACCTGGTCGAGCCGGCAACCGCGCACATCGTGCAGGCCGAACTCGGCTCCCGGGCGCACGCCCTGGACGTCACGAACGCCTGCAACAGCTTCGTCAACGGCATCGACGTCGCCCGGACGATGATCCTCGCCGGGCGCTCGCGCCGGGCACTGGTGGTCACCGGGGAGACCCCGAGCCGGGCCGTGCGCAGGGCTCCGGCGGACTTCGCGGAGTTCCGTGACGGCTTCGCCGGCTACACGTTCGGCGACGCGGGCGCGGCCGTGGTCCTGGAGGGCGTGGAGGCCGGTGGGATCCTCGACGTGGACACCGAGACGCATTCGGAGCACTGGGAGGTCGGCGGGATCCCGGGCGGCGGGTCGCGGCACCCGCGCGGGGACGCGTACACGTACTTCCAGGGGGACGGGCACGAACTGCGCGGGGTGTTCGAGAAGGTCGGCACGGCGGTGATCGACCGGACGCTGCACCGCACGGGCCTGGACTGGGACGGTTTCGCGAAGGTGCTGGTGCACCAGGTGACGGTGCCGTACCTGGAGCGGTTCGCGGAACTGACGGGGGTCCCTGCGCGGAAGCTGGTGGTGACCGTACCCGAGCTCGGGAACGTGGCGAGCGCGAGCATCGGGGTGCAGTTGGACCGGGTGTTCGCGGACCTCGCGCCGGGTGAACGAGTGCTGTTCGTCGGTCTCGGCGGCGGGATCAGCATCATGACGATGGTCTGGGAGAAGTCTTGAACGGCCCCCGCATGTGGGTGGTGGTGCCCGCGCACGAGGAAGCAGTACGGCTGGCCGGCACGCTGCGGGCGCTGGCCGCGCAGCGGGACCGGGACTTCACCCTGCTGGTGGTCGACAACGCCTCGACGGACGGGACGGGTGACATCGCGCGGGCGTTCGCGGCGGACGCGCCGTTCCCGGTGGAGGTGATCGAGGAACCGCAGAAGGGGGTCGGGGCCGCCGTGGACACCGGATTCCGGTACGCGATGGCCCGGGGGGCGACCCTGCTGGCCCGGACGGACGCCGACTGCCTGCCCCGGCCCGGCTGGACGGGCGCGGCGCGGGCCGCGCTCCTGGCGCGGCCGGGTCTGGTGTGCGGCAGGATCGTGGCGCGGGGCGACGAGCACGGCCCGCTCGGCCGGACCGTGTTCGCGGGGCTGGTCGCGGTGGCCGCGCTGTTCGGGCGGCTGCGGCCGGAGCACGCCCGCCGCAACGGCTACCGGGCCCCGTACCGGATGCACGCGGGGAACAACATGGCGATCACCGCCGACCTGTACCTGGCGGTCGGCGGGATGCCCCGGCGGCCCTCGCCCACGGACCGGCTGTTCCTGAACGCGGTGCGCCGCCACACCGACCGCGTCAGCCGCTGCCGGTCGATGGTCGTGGAGAACTCCACGCGCCGGCTACGGGCGTACGGCCTCGCCGGCACGGCCCGCTGGTACCTCGACCAGGGCAGCGGCGCGCACGGAACGGACCCGCGCTGATGCTGGACCGACTCGCGGACTCGCTGCGATCCCGGCCCGAACGGCCCGCCGTGCTGACGGCGACCCGTACGGGCGCCACCCGGGTCTGCGTCACCCGGGGTGAACTCGCCGACCTGGCCGACGCGTACGCCGCCGCGCTGCACGCGCGCGGCCTGCGGGCCGGGGACACCGTCGGGGTGGCGGTGCGGCCCGGACCGCGGGCCCTCGCGGTGCTGTTGGCCCTGTGGCGGCTCGGGCTGCGCGGGGCCGTCCTGGACCCGGGGGCCGGGGCGGAGGTGCTGCGGGCCCGGCTCGCGCTGGCCCGGCCGGCGCTGGTGCTGGCCGACGCCGCCGCGCAGGCGGTGGCCGGGTGGGCCCGGCCGCTGGCCCGCCGGTCCGGGCTGGAGCTGCCGGAGCTGTCCGGGCTGGGTCCGGTGGCGACGGTAGGGCCCAGGCTGCCGGGGTGCGCGCCCGCCCTGGGGACGGGGGCCTCCCGGGCGGGGGTGCCGGCCGTCCGGGACGAGGACGGCGACGCGGTGATCGTGTTCACCTCGGGGACCACGTCCCGACCGCGTGCGGTCGTGCACACCCGGGCCGGCCTCGCGGCCGGGATGGAGACGGTGGCCTCGCTGTTCGGCTCCGGGGACGACGGAGCGCCCGTGCTGGGCGGTACGTTCTTCGTCCTCGTGCCCTCGCTGACGCGCGGGGCGCCGGTCGCCCTGCCGGCGCGCCGGCCGCGGGTCCTGGCCCGGCAACTGGACCGGCTGCGGCCTCGGGACACCTATCTGACGCCGCCGCTGCTGCGGGACGCCCTCGACGCGGGCGCCCGGTTCACGGGCCGGGTGTGGACGGGTTCGGCCCCGGCGAGCGCCGGGCTGCTGACCCGGGTCCGGGAGGCGGGCGCCGAGCAGGCGTGGGGGGTGTACGCGCTGACCGAACTGTTCCCGGCGGCGGCGGTGGAGTCCCGGGAGAAGGCCGCCTTCGACGGGGCCGGGGACCTGGTCGGCGCCCCGCTTCCCGGGGTGCGTGCCGTACGGCAGGCCGCCGGCGAGCTGCTGCTGGCCGGGCCCGCGGCCCGGCACCGCTACCTGGGGGAGGAACCCGATCCGTGGGTGCGTACGGGGGACCGGGCGCGGCTGGACCCGGCCGGGCGGATCGTGCTGGAGGGGCGCTGCAAGGACATGGTGCTGCGGCGGGCGGAGAACATCTACCCGGGTCTGTACGAGCCGGCGCTGCACGTGCCGGGCGTGGAGTTGGGCGTGCTCGTCGGGGTTCCGGCGGGTGACGGGGACGAACGGCTCGTGGCGGTGGTGCAGCCGCGGCGCGGTGTCCGCGAACCGGCCCTGCGGTCCGCCCTGTCGGGGCCGTTGCGGCGGATGGGGACGGCCCGGCCCGACGCGTTGTTGTTCGCCCGGATCCCGCTGTCGGGGCGTTCCCGCAAACCGGACCGCGCGGCGGTCTCGGCCCTGGGCGCGGAGCCGGTGGGGGGGGCGGGCCCGGGGGGTTGGGCATATGGTGGTGTTTGGTAAATTTTTTT
>NZ_JANFAK020000295.1 GCF_024721315.2 Streptomyces sp. Isolate_45 | reverse complement strand
GCCGGCGCTCCGGTTCCCACCGCCAGTGCGACCCCGAGCGCAGCGCCCAGCTCCGTGCCGAGCCCGACCGCGACCGCCCCCGCGAAGCCGACCCCGTCCGCCAGCGTTCCCGCGAGTGCCAAGCCGACCCCGTCCGCCAGCGTTCCCGCGAGTGCCAAGCCGACCGCCCCGACGAGCCCGAAGCCGAGCCCGAGCGTCAGCGCGCCGGGCAGCGCGAAGCCGACCACCCCCGGTGCCGCGCCGACCGCGACGCCCTCCGCCGCCCCCGGCGGATCCGAGCTGGCGCATACTGGCTCCTCGGCGACCACCGTCGCCCTCGGCGCGGGAGCGGCCGGGCTCGTCGCCGTCGGTGGCGGAGCCCTGTACGCCGTGCGGCGCCGCGCCGCCAACTGAGGATCCACGTGCTCGACCTCGCACCAACCGTCAGCCCCCTCATGCCCGGCTTCGCCCGGGCGTGGCGGGGCTTGTGGTGGTGGCTCTCGCGCAGCGACCGTTCCGCCCCGCCGGCCGGTCCCGGGACGCGCCCGTACGCGTACACGTACGGCCACGCCCGAACCTTCGACGACGACGGGACGCACGGCGCGGACGGGCCACCGCCCCGCCCCACCGTCAGCGAGCTGTACCACGCGCACCGGCTGGGCATGGTCCGCCTGGCGGTGCTCCTCGTGGACGACGTCGCCACCGCCGAGGACGTGGTCCAGGACGCCTTCACCGCCCTGTACCGCCGGTACGGAGAACAGATCACGGAGGTGGACAACGCGCTGGGCTACCTGCGCACCTCGGTGGTGAACACCTCGCGCTCCGTGCTGCGCCGGCGGCGCACCGCCCGGGCCTGGGTGCCGCCGGTGACGGCGGACATGCCCTCGGCGGAGGCCTCGGTCGTGCTGGGCGAGGCACACCGGGAGGTGCTCGCCGCCCTCCGCGGGCTGTCCCCGCGCCGCCGCCAGGTGCTGGTGCTGCGCTACTGGGCCGATCTGAGCGAGGCGGAGATCGCCACCACCCTCGGCATCAGCCGGGGAGCGGTGAAGTCGAACGCCAGCCGCGGCCTGGACGCGCTGGAGAGGATTCTGGAGGGCCGGGTATGACGGGCAGGGAGCAGCACGACGGCGAACGCCCCGTGGAGTACCGACTGCGGAAGGCCCTGGCCGCGCGGGCGGACGAAGTGACCGTCATCGGGCTCCGGCCGGCCGATCCGCCGGGCCCGCACCTGAGGCGGCTGTCGGTGCGCGCGCTGTGGCGACGGCGTTCGGTCCGGGCCTTCGCGGGGTTTTCCGGGTTGGCCGCGGCAGCCCTGGCCGGTTACCTCGTGCTCGGAACGGAATCGGTGGCGCCGCGGCCGGTGCCGCCCGCCGCGCCGCCCGAGCTGACCTCGCCGAGCCCCGGCCCGACGCCGACGCCGACGCCGACCCCGACGCCGACCCCGAGCCGACCGTCGGTGTCCTCCCAGCCCGGCGCGGTGCCGTCGCCCTCGGCGACTCCCTCCGGGCAGCCCCTCCCGTACCGGACCCCACCGAGCGGTACCGGGGGCCCCAGCTCCAGTCCGACGCCGCAGCGGGCACCGTCCACCAAACCGGCGAACTCCGCCCCGCCGTCCACGGCGGCTCCCTCGGGCGGTACCCCCTCGGCCACGCCGAGCACACCGGCGACCTGACGGCCGCACCACACCGCCCCGCGTCCCGGCTGCTCGGCGGGGACGCGGGGCGGTGTTGTTCCACCGTGGGCGGCGGTACTAGCCGACGGCCTGCTTGACGAGCGCGGCGATCCGGGTCTCCACCTCGGGCGTCACCTCGCTCAGGGCGAAGCCGGCAGCCCACATGGCGCCCTCGTCCAGCTTGGCCAGGTCGCTGAATCCGAGCGTCGCGTAGCGCGCCTTGAACTTCTCCGCGCTCTGGAAGAAGCAGACGATCTTGCCGTCGAGGGCGTAGGCGGGCATCCCGTACCAGAGTTTCGGTGCGAGCTCCGGGGCGGCGGCGGCGACCACGGCGTGGACGCGCTCCGCCATGACCCGGTCCGGATCCCGCATCTCGGCGATCTTCGCGAGTACGTCCCGTTCCGCCTCCGCCGCCTTGTCCGCGTGCGATCTGCGGCGCGCCTCCGTCTTCAGCTCCTGCGCGTGGTCCTTCATCGCGGCGCGTTCCTCGGCCGTGAATCCCGAGTGCGTGCCTGCGTCGGTGTTGCCCATGGCGGATTCCCCCTGGAGATCGTGGTCGTGCGGCATCCGGGGGAGAGGCTATCCCCGGCCGCAGGCTCGGGGGCAGGTGATCGACCGAATGTTGTTCGGCTGATCCGCTGTGAACTTGCCTGTGCGGAGCGACGGTTGAAAGCCCCGGTCCGTGGTGACGGTACGGATCCGGCCCGGTGGCAACGGGGTTGGCCGCCCGGCGCGGGCCGAGCGGAAGCCACCCGGGGGGTGGGTGCCGCTACGCGCGGGTCGAGCCCGTCGCCTCGATCACCTTGACCAGGGGCGCCAGTTCGGGGCTGCCCGACGCTTCGTCCAGGGCCTCGCGGAGGGCCGCGTCGTTGGTCGGGCGGGCCTGGGACAGGAGGATCAGGCCCGCTTCACTGACATCGGTGTAGATGCCGCGGCGGTCGGTGTCGCAGATGTAGCGGTTCAGCAGGCCCCGGTCCTCCAGTCGGCTGACCAGGCGGGTCGTCGCGCTCTGGCTCAGCACCACCGAGTCCGCGACCTGGTGCATCCGCAGGTGTCCGCCCGGGCCGCTGTGCTGCCTGCTGAGCACGTCCAGCAACGAGTACTCGCGCACGCTCAGCCCGTGGCCCGACTGGAGCGCGCGCTCGATGTGGGCCTCGATGCGGCCGTGGAGGAGGGAGAGGGCGCACCAGCCCTGTGCGAGGGCGGTCAGCGCGCTGCCAGTGGCCTTCATGGCTCCTCCGTCGATTGCCGGTGGCGTCGCCCTACGACGCCGACGCGTACCGCCAGGATAGGCCACTTGCGCAATAGCCCGCGCTTGCAAATATCCCGCGTCTGCAATTAATGTGGACGAAGGCAAACGGCGAACGCATGATGTGCCGCCGTTCCTCCGCCCGCCCGGGCCGGACACCTCACCCCCGTCCCCACCCCTCACTCGAACCCTGAAGGGCACCTCCCTCATGCCTCTCGCGCTCCTCGCCCTCGCCATCGGGGCCTTCGGGATCGGCACCACCGAATTCGTGATCATGGGCCTGCTCCCCGAGGTCGCCGCCGGCTACGGCGTATCGATCCCCACCGCCGGCCTGCTGGTCACCGGCTACGCCCTCGGCGTCGTCCTCGGCGCCCCGCTGATGACCGTCCTCGGCACCCGCGTCCCCCGCAAGCGCATGCTCATGCTGCTGATGGGCCTCTTCATCGTGGGCAACGTGCTCTCCGCGCTCGCCCCGACCTTCGGCCTCATGCTCGCCGGGCGGGTGGTCGCGTCCCTGGCCCACGGCGCCTTCTTCGGGATCGGCTCGGTCGTCGCCGCCGGACTCGTCGCCCCCGAGAAGAAGGCCGGCGCCATCGCCATGATGTTCACCGGCCTGACCGTCGCCAACGTCGTCGGCGTCCCCCTGGGCACCCTCGTCGGACAGAGCCTCGGCTGGCGCGTCACCTTCCTGATCGTCGCCGCCCTCGGCGTGCTCGGACTCCTCGGCATCGCGCGACTGGTCCCCGACCTGCCGCGCCCCGAGGGCGTACGGATCCGCCACGAAATCGCCGCGTTCCGCAACGTGCAGGTCCTGCTCGCCATGGCGATGACCGTCCTCGGCTTCGGCGGCGTCTTCGCCGCCATCACCTACATCACCCCGATGATGACCGACGTCGCCGGTTTCGCCGACACCTCCGTCACCTGGCTGCTCGTCCTCTTCGGCCTCGGCATGGTCGCCGGCAACCTCGTCGGAGGCCGGTTCGCCGACCGCGCGCTGATGCCGATGCTGTACGTGTCCCTCGGCGCGCTGGCCCTCGTACTGGCCGTCTTCACGCTCACCGCCCACACCAAGGCCGGCGCCGCGATCACCATCGTCCTCATCGGCGCCCTCGGCTTCGCGACCGTGCCCCCGCTGCAGAAGCGGGTCCTCGACCAGGCCGCGGGCGCCCCCACCCTGGCCTCCGCCGTCAACATCGGCGCCTTCAACCTGGGCAACGCCCTCGCCGCCTGGCTCGGCGGGATCGTGATCGCCGCCGGCCTGGGCTGGACCGCGCCGAACTGGGTCGGCGCCGCCCTCGCCGCCTCCGCGCTCGTCCTCGCCGTCGTCTCCGGGGCCCTGGAACGCCGTACGGGACGCCGCGACCCGGCGGGAACCGGCCGCGTCGTCGCCGGAGTCCCGACGCCCGCGCCCGCACCGCAGCCCGCCCACCACTGACCGTCCCCACCTCCGTCCCCCACCTCCCCTTCCCCACCTCCCACACCGCAGGAGCCCCGCATGTCAGCCACCACCACCGCCCGCACCACCGTCACCCCCCTGACCAGCGCCGACGCCGACCTGCTCGTCGCCGCTGTCC
This sequence comes from Streptomyces sp. Isolate_45, assembly GCF_024721315.2. Taxonomy (GTDB): domain Bacteria; phylum Actinomycetota; class Actinomycetes; order Streptomycetales; family Streptomycetaceae; genus Streptomyces. The sequence continues at coordinate 387 of NZ_JANFAK020000295.1, read as the reverse complement.
GTACCGCCGCCGAAGCGGCCGGGGTCACGGTCAGCGTCACCGTCCTGGACGCGGGAGGCCACCTGCTGGCCTTCCGACGCGACGACCGGGCCGTGCTGATCTCCGGCGAGACCAGCACCCGCAAGGCCTTCACCGCCCTCCAGCTCGACGCCCCCACCGCCGACCTCGTCGACGCCGTCCGGCCCGGCGGGCTCTTCCACACCCTGCCCACCGCACTCGACCGGCCGCTGCTCTTCATCGCGGGCGGCCTGCCCGTCCACCGCGACGGCTGGCTCATCGGGGCGATCGGCGTCGGCGGCGGCGCCCCCGACCAGGACCACGGCTTCGCCGCCGCCGCCCTCGACGCCCTGGTCTAGGGCCTGTCGTCGAACTCCCGTCGTCGCCCGG
>NZ_JANFAK020000294.1 GCF_024721315.2 Streptomyces sp. Isolate_45 | reverse complement strand
GCCGTGCGTTTCCTCGACGGCGTCCGCACCCTGGAAGCCGCCGGCGTGACCACCTACCTCGAACTCGGTCCCGACGGCATCCTCTCCGCCCTCGCCCAGGACTGCCTCACCGGCGAGGCAGCCACGTTCCTGCCCCTGCTCCGCGCTTCCCGCGCCGAGGCCGCGACCATCGTCACGGGCCTCGGGCAGGCTCACGTCCGGGGCGTCACCGTCGACTGGACCGCCTTCTACGCCGGAACCGGCGCCCGCCGCGTCGACCTGCCGACGTACGCCTTCCAGCGCGAGCGCTACTGGATCGACTCCTTCGCGGCGCTGGAGGACGCCGCCTCGCTCGGCATCGAGTCGGCCGGGCACCCGCTCCTCGGCGCGGCGGTCGAACTGCCGGACACGGGCGGGTTCCTGTTCACCGGCCGCCTGTCCCGCCGTACTCACCCCTGGCCGGCCGGGCACGTCGTGGCCGACTCGGTGGTCGTGCCCGGTGCGACCTTCGTCGAACTCGCCCTGCGGGCCGGGGCCGACGCCGGTTGCGTCCGACTGGAAGAGCTGACCCACGAGGCACCGCTCGTGCTGCCGGAGGAAGGGGCAGTGCAACTGCGGCTCACCGTCGGCGGCGCGGACGCGATGGGACGCCGCACCGTGCAGGTGCACAGCCGACCCGAAGCGGCGGACAGTCACGGGGCGAACGGAGGGACCTGGTCCCGACATGCCACGGGCTTCCTCGCCGAGGCCGAGGCCGGGGCCGAAGCCGAGGCCGAGGCCGGTGGCGCTACCGCCGCCTTCGGCGCCGGGGAGTGGCCGCCCGCCGACGCCGGGGAGGTTTCCGTCGAGGAGGTGCACGCGCGCCTCGCCGCTGCCGGGATCCACCACGGGGCCGAACTCAGGACCCTGAAGCGGATTTGGGTGCGCGGCGGCGAGGTCTTCGCGGAAGCCGGACTCTCCGGCGAACTGCGCTCCTCGGCAGCCGGGTTCGCCCTGCACCCCGCCCTGCTCGACACGGCGCTGCAGGCCCTCGCGGCCACCGCCACCGGCGGGGACACCGTCGAGGCCAGGGAACCCCTCGCCTGGCGCGGCGTACGACTGCACGCGGCCGGAGCGGGGACACCGGACACGACGGGCGCACCGGACGCGGCGGCCACGCTCCGTCTGTGCGTCACCCCGGCCGGCGCGGACACCGTGTCCGTGGAGCTGGCCGACGCGCAGGGCGCGCCCCTCGCGTCGGTCGAGGCCCTGGTGACCCGGGACCTCGACGTCGAGCGGTTCGCCGTGGCGGCCCCCGACGGAGTCCACGACTCGCTGTTCCGCCTCGACTGGGTACGGACGGCGGCATCGGCCCGGGCGGGCACAGCGACCCTCGCGATCATCGGCACCGCCAAGGACGGCACCGCCGAGAACGGCACCGCACACCTCGCCGCCGCCCTGGGCGGCGCCGGGGTCCCCGTCGCCACGTACGAGGACCTGGAGGCGCTGGACGACGCCGTCACCGCCGGACGCCGGCCGGCGCCCGACACCGTGATCGTGCCGTTCATGACGAACACCGACCGAACTCCGGCCCTCCCGGCGGCGCAAGAGGTGCACGAGGCGACTCACCGGGCGCTCGCGACCGTGCAGAGCTGGCTGGACAACGGCCGCTTCGCCGGCACGCGCCTCGCCGTCGTCACCCGGGGCGCCGTGGCCGCGCACACGGACACCGAAGCCGGCGACCTCGCCCACACCCCGGTGTGGGGGCTGCTGCGCGCCGCACAGACCGAGCACCCCGACCGGTTCGTACTCGTCGACCTCGACGGAACCGACGCCTCCGGCCGGGCCCTCGCGGCCGCCCTCACCTCAGACGAGCCCGAACTGGCCGTACGCAAGGGCACGTTGTACGTCCCGCGTCTGGCGCGGGTTGACGCCGCCGACACCGCTCCGGCGGGTGACGACACGAAGAGCCGCATCGACACGCGCGGCACGGTTCTCGTCACCGGAGCCGGCGGCGGACTCGCCGGCCTCCTCACCCGCCACCTGGTCACCGAACACGGCGTACGACACCTGCTGCTCACCGGTCGCAAGGGCGGTGACACCGACACGGCCGCCGCGCTCACCGCACAACTGACCGCGTTGGGCGCCCGGGTCACCTGGGCGGCGTGCGACGTCGCCGACCGGGAGGCGCTGGCCGCGCTCCTGGAGTCCGTACCGGCCGACCGCCCCCTGACGGCGGTCGTCCACACGGCGGCGGTCCTGGACGACGGAGTCGTGGACCTGCTCACCCCCGAGCGCGTCGACCGGGTGATGCGGCCCAAGGTCGACGGGGCACTGCACCTGCACGAGCTGACCCGTCACCTCGACCTGTCGGCGTTCGTCCTCTTCTCGGCCGCCGCCGGCACGCTCGGTGGCGCCGGCCAGGCCAACTACGGCGCGGCGAACGTCTTCCTCGACGCCCTCGCCCGGCACCGCCGGACCGGAGGACTCGCCGCACTGTCCCTGGTGTGGGGCATGTGGGCCGAGGAGCGCGGCATGGCGGGCCGGCTCACCGACGCGGAGCGGGAACGGGCCGCGCGCGGCGGTGTCGCGCCGCTGTCGGCGGAGGAAGGGCTTGCGCTCTTCGACGCCGCCCTCGCGGCGGACGGCGAGCCGGTCCTGCTGCCCGTCGCCGTCGACCTGCCGACCCTGCGGGTCCGGGCGGCGGACGGCGGGATCCTCCCGATGTTCCGCGGTCTGGTGCGAACCCCCGTCCGGCAGCGGCGGCGGACGGCGACGACGTCCCACGCGCACCGCGCGGACGGCACGGACGCGACCGCGACCGACGGTGCGGGGGAGCAATCGCCGGCACAGCGGCTCGCCGGGCTGTCGCCCGCCGAGCGGGAGCGGACCGTACTGGACCTGGTGCGCGGGCAGGTAGCCGCGGTGCTCGGGTACAAGTCGGCCGAACAGATCGAGGAGGAGCAGTCGTTCAAGGACCTGGGCTTCGACTCGCTGACCGCGGTCGAACTCCGCAACCGGCTCGGCGCGGCCGCCGGGCTCCGGCTGCCCGCCACCCTGGTCTACGACTACCCCACGCCGGCCGCGCTGGCCCGGCAGGTGCTGGGCGAGCTGGCCCCCGAGGGGGCGAGCGGCCGCAAGCTCTCCGTACTGGAGGAACTCGACCGCCTCGAAAGCACCTTCTCCTCCATGGACCCGACGGAACTGGCCTCCGCGGCAGGCGACGACGCCGCCCACGCACGGATCGCGGTACGTCTCCAGACCCTGCTGGCGCAGTGGAACGACGCCCGCGGGACGGACGACGAGGCGGGAGCCGGAGAGATCGAGGACGCGAGCGACGACGAGCTGTTCGCCCTCATCGACAAGAAGTTCGGCCAGGGCTGAACCCCAACCACCCCCAGGCCGTACCGCCGGAACCCCTGTTCCGGCGGTACGGCCCCGGGCTTCCCGATATCCCTCAAATATCCTCGGGTTCCGTCGGCTCCAGAACTCCCCTGAACTCCCCGGCAGTCCCCGGCAGTCCCAGGAACTCCCCGGATCTCCCCGGATCTCCCCGGATCTCCCGATCTACCTGAATTCTTGAGCCGTCCCTCCACGGTCTCGATCACGCGAATAGGTGAAGCGCCAGTGGCGAACGAAGCAAAGCTCCGCGAATACCTCAAGAAGGTCACGACGGATCTCGACGAGGCGTACGGACGCCTGCGGGACATCGAGAGCCAGGCCCACGAGCCCGTCGCCATCACGGCGATGAGTTGCCGGTTCCCCGGCGGCGTCCGCTCGCCCGAGGAACTGTGGGACCTGCTCGCCGCCGGCGGCGACGCCCTCACCGAATTCCCCACCGACCGGGGCTGGGACCTGGACCACCTGTTCTCGGACGACCCCGACGATCAGGGCACCACGACGACCCGCGAGGGCGGGTTCCTCGAAGCGGCCTCCGCCTTCGACGCCGACTTCTTCGGGATCTCCCCGCGCGAGGCCATGGCGATGGACCCGCAGCAGCGGCTGCTGCTGGAAACCTCCTGGGAGGCGTTCGAACGCGCCGGCATCGACCCGCACAGCCTGCGCGGCAGCCGGAGCGGCGTCTTCGTCGGGATGAACGGCTCCGACTACCTCACCCCGCTGCTGGAGGCGAGCGAGGACTACGCGGGCCACCTCGGCACCGGCAACGCCTCCAGCGTGCTGTCCGGCAGGCTCTCCTACACCTTCGGCCTCGAAGGCCCCGCCGTCACGGTCGACACCGCCTGCTCGGCCTCGCTCGTCGCCCTGCACCTGGCGGTGCAGGCCCTCAGGGCGGGGGAGTGCTCCCTGGCCGTCGCCGGCGGCGTCCACGTGATGTCCACACCCGGACTCTTCGTCGAGTTCAGCAAGCAGCGCGGCCTGTCCACGGACGGCCGCTGCAAAGCGTTCGCGGCGAACGCCGACGGCTTCGGCCCGGCGGAAGGGGTGGGCGTCCTGCTCCTGGAACGGCTCTCCGACGCACGGAAGAACGGACGCCCGGTACTCGCCGTGGTCCGTGGCTCGGCGATCAACCAGGACGGCGCCTCCAACGGCCTGACCGCCCCCAACGGTCCGTCCCAGCAGCGCGTCATCCGTCAGGCCCTGACCAACGCCCGGCTCTCCACCGACCAGGTCGACGTGGTGGAGGCCCACGGCACGGGAACCTCGCTCGGCGACCCGATCGAGGCCCAGGCCCTGATCGCGACGTACGGCCAGGACCGGCCCGAGGGGCATCCGCTGCTCCTGGGCTCGGTGAAGTCGAACATAGGCCACACCCAGGCGGCGGCGGGCGTGGCCGGCGTGATCAAGATGGTGCTGGCGATGCGGCACGGTGTCCTGCCCCGAACCCTGCACGCCGACGAGCCCTCGCCCCACGTGGACTGGCAGTCCGGCGCGGTCGAGCTCCTGACGCAACGCACGACGTGGCCGGAGACGGGCCACCCGCGTCGTGCGGGTGTGTCGTCGTTCGGGTTCAGCGGGACGAACGCGCACGTGATCGTGGAGCAGGCGCCGGTGT
>NZ_JANFAK020000293.1 GCF_024721315.2 Streptomyces sp. Isolate_45 | reverse complement strand
ACCGCGTGAGCGTCGCGGCGATCAACGGGCCGCGCTCGGTCGTGATCGCCGGTGACGAGGACGCGGCGACGGCGGTCTTGACGGCTCTGACCGGCCGGAAGAGCAAGCGTCTGACGGTCAGTCACGCGTTCCACTCGCCGCTCATGGACGGCATGTTGGATGACTTCCGCCGGGTGGTGGAGGGGCTGTCCTTCGCCGCCCCGCGCATTCCGATCGTCTCGAACCTGACCGGCGGCCTGATCGCCGAAGGCGAGATGGGTACGGCGGACTTCTGGGTCCGTCACGTCCGCGAGGCCGTCCGCTTCCTCGACGGCGTCCGGGCCCTGGAGGCCGCCGGGGTCACGACGTACGTCGAACTCGGCCCCGACGGCGTCCTCTCCGCGATGGCCCAGGCCTGCCTCACCTCCGACGACGGCCACTCCACCGCCTTCGTGCCGACCGTCCGCAAGGACCGCTCCGAGGCGCAGACCGTCGTCACGGCCCTCGCCCGGGCCCACGTCCGAGGCATCGCCGTCGACTGGCAGGCGTACCACTCCGACACCGGAGCCGAGCACGTCGACCTGCCCACGTACGCCTTCCAGCGCGAGCACTACTGGCTCGACGCCGGAACCCTCGGCGGCGACGTCACCACCGTCGGCCTCCGTTCCGCCGATCACCCGCTGCTCGGGGCCGCGGTGACGCTCGCCGACGCCGATGGGCTGCTGCTCACCGGTCGGCTGTCGCTCGCCACCCATCCCTGGCTGGCCGACCATATGGTGATGGGCTCGGTGCTGCTGCCGGGCACGGCCTTCGTCGAACTGGCGCTGCGTGCCGGTGATCAGGTCGGATACGGCCTGATCGACGAACTGACCCTTGCGGCGCCGTTGGTGTTGCCCGAGGAGGGTGGCATCGAGCTTCAGATCACCGTGGGCGGCCCGGACGAGTCGGGTCGGCGTTCGGTGTTCTTCCATTCCCGTGACGGTTTGGCGGCCGAGGACGAGCCGTGGATCCGTAACGCGACGGCGACCTTGCTGGAGGGTGAGGGCGAGGGCGGGACGCCGGTCTTCGATTTGGCGGCCTGGCCGCCGGTCGGGGCGGAGGTTGTTGACGTTGAGGGCCTGTATGAGGGTCTGGCGGATTCCGGTTTCGGTTACGGTCCGGTGTTCCAGGGTCTGCGCGCCGCGTGGCGGCATGGTGAGGAGGTGTTCGCCGAGGTGAGCCTCGGTGACGGAACCACCCCGGGGGCGGACCGGTTCACGATCCACCCGGCACTCCTCGACTCCGCCCTCCACGCCATCAGCCTCGGCTCGCTCGTGGAGGACACCGGCCGGGCGAGGCTTCCGTTCTCCTGGTCCGGGGTTTCCGTCCACGCCGGCGGAGCGGACACGCTGCGCGTACGACTCTCCAAGGCCGGACAGCAGTCCGTGCGACTGGACTTCGCCGACATCGACGGTGCTCCCGTCGCGACCGTGCACAGCCTTGCCCTGCGCGCCTTCTCGCCCGAGCAGCTCGGCGGGCCGGCCGGTGGCCACGGCGACTCCCTGTTCCGTGTGGAGTGGGCGGAGTCGACCGCCCCGGCGGGCTCCGTCGACGACTGGCTGATGCTGGGCGACGGCACACAGGTGTTCGCCGATCTCGCCGGGCTGGGTGTGGCCGTCGCCGAAGGCGGCGAGATCCCGCCCGTACTGGTCGTGCCGTGCCTGGAACCGGTCGGCGGGAGCGTCGCCGACGCGGCGCACGCCGAGACCGGTCGGGTCCTGGCGCTGCTCAAGGAATGGCTGGGCGACGACCGGTTCACGGACTCGCGTCTCGTGTTCCTCACCCGGGGCGCGGTGGCCGCCACACCCGCCGAGGGCATCCCGGATCCGGCACGGGCCGCCGTACGGGGTCTCGTGCGTTCGGCGCAGTCGGAGAACCCGGGCCGCATCGTGCTGGTCGACGTGGACGTCGATGCCGACGGTGACGTGCGTGAGGCCCTGGCCGCCGCCCTCGCCTCGGGCGAGTCCGAGGTCGCGGTGCGCGAGGGCGCCGTCCTGGTGCCGAGGCTGGTGCGTGCGTCGGTCGGCGTGGACGCCCCCACTCCGGAGTGGGATCCCGCGGGCACGGTGCTGGTGACGGGTGCGAGTGGTTCGCTGGGTGGGCTCTTCGCCCGTCACCTGGTGGCCGAGCATGGTGTGCGGAACCTGTTGCTGGTGAGTCGTCGTGGTGGGGCGGCCGAGGGCGCGTCCGAGTTGTCGGCGGAGCTGGCCGGTCTGGGTGCCGAGGTGTCGTGGGCCGCGTGTGACGTCGCCGACCGTGCCGCGCTGGCGGCCGTACTGGCCGCTGTCCCGGCGGAGCATCCGCTGACGGGTGTCGTGCACACGGCCGGTGTCCTGGACGACGGTGTCATCGGTTCCCTGACCGGCGAGCGCCTGTCGGCGGTCCTCCGCCCCAAGGTCGACGCGGCCTGGAACCTGCACGAGCTGACCCGCGACCTCGACCTGTCGGCCTTCGTGCTGTTCTCCTCCGCCGCCGGTGTGTTCGGTGGCGCCGGGCAGGCCAACTACGCGGCGGCCAACACCTTCCTGGATGCCTTGTCCGCTCACCGCAACGCCCAGGGCCTGGTGGCCACTTCCCTCGCCTGGGGACTGTGGGCCGAGACGGGCGGCATGGGGGACACCCTCGACGCCGAGGACGTCTCCCGGCTCGGCCGGGGTGGCGTGAACGCCCTGACGGCCGCGGAGGGTGTGGCCCTGTTCGACGCCGCGCCGGCCACCGGACAGTCACTGCTGGTGCCGGTCAAGCTGGACCTGACGGCCCTGCGCGCAGCTGCGGGCGCCGGCATGCTCCCGCCGCTGCTCTCCGGCCTCGTCCGCACACCCACCCGCCGGGCCGCGCGGGGTGCTGGTGGTGCGTTCGCCCGGCAGGTGGCCGCGCTGCCGCTGGACCAGCAGCCCGCCGCCGTACTGGGGCTGGTCCGTGGTCAGGTGGCTGCCGTTCTCGGTTTCGCCGGGCCGGAGGCGGTGGATCCGGCGCGGTCGTTCAGCGAGGTCGGCTTCGACTCGCTGACGGCCGTCGAGCTGCGCAACCGCCTCGGTGCCGCAACCGGTGTGCGACTGCCCGCCACTCTCGTCTTCGACTATCCGACGCCCACCGTCCTGGCGGAGTTCCTGCACGCCGAACTCCTCGGCAGTCAGGCGATGTCCGCGGCCCCGGTCGTGTCCTCCGCGCACGACGACGAGCCCATCGCGATCGTCGCCATGGCCTGCCGATTCCCCGGTGACGTCCGGTCACCCGAGGACCTGTGGCGACTCGTCCGCGACGGCAGGGACGCCATCACCGACATGCCCACCGACCGTGGCTGGGACATCGAGGGCCTCTTCGACCCCGACCCGGACCGACAGGGCACCAGCTACAGCACTGCCGGTGGTTTCCTGCACGACGCGCACCACTTCGATCCGACGTTCTTCGGGATCTCCCCGCGTGAGGCCCTTGCCACCGACCCGCAGCAACGGCTGCTGCTGGAGACTTCGTGGGAGGCGTTCGAGCGGGCCGGCATCGATCCGGCGTCGGTGCGCGGCAGCCGGACCGGGGTGTTCGCCGGTGTCATGTACAACGACTACGGCACCCTTCTCCACCGGGCCCCGGAGGGCCTCGAAGGGTACATGGGGACCTCCAGCTCGGGCAGTGTCGCCTCGGGCCGCGTCTCCTACACCTTCGGCCTCGAAGGCCCGGCCGTCACCGTCGACACCGCCTGCTCCTCCTCCCTCGTCACGCTGCACCTCGCGGCACAGGCCCTCCGCAGCGGCGAATGCGACCTCGCGCTCGCCGGCGGTGTGACCGTGATGGCCACCCCCGGCACTTTCATCGCCTTCAGCCGGCAGCGCGGCCTCGCCACCGACGGCCGCTGCAAGCCGTTCGCGGCCGCCGCCGACGGCACCGCGTGGGGTGAGGGCGTCGGCATGCTGCTCGTGGAGCGGCTCTCGGACGCCCGCCGCAACGGTCACCCGGTGCTGGCCGTGGTCCGGGGTACGGCGATCAACCAGGACGGCGCCTCCAACGGCCTGACGGCTCCCAACGGTCCGTCGCAGCAGCGCGTCATCCGCCAGGCCCTGGCCAACGCGGGTCTGTCGGCCGCCGACGTCGATGTCGTCGAGGCGCACGGTACGGGCACGACCCTCGGGGACCCGATCGAGGCCCAGGCCCTCCTGGCCACCTACGGCCAGGAGCGCACCGCGAACCGGCCGCTGCTCCTCGGTTCGATCAAGTCGAACATGGGCCACACACAGGCCGCCGCCGGCGTCGCGGGCATCATCAAGATGGTCCAGGCGATGCGGCACGGGACGGTACCCAAGACGCTGCACGTGGACGAGCCGTCCCCGCACGTCGAATGGTCCGAGGGTGCCGTCTCCCTGCTCACGGAGTCGGTGGCCTGGCCGGAGACGGGCCGCCCGCGCCGCGCGGCGGTCTCCTCGTTCGGCATCAGCGGTACCAACGCGCACACCATCATCGAGCAGGCCCCGGACGAGGACACCCCCGAGCCCGTCCCAACCCCCGCGGCTCCCTCCGTCCTGCCGTACGTGCTCTCCGCGAAGTCCGCGGACGCGCTGCGCGACCAGGCCGCCCGCCTGCGGGCCCACCTGACGGACGAGCCCGAACTCGCAGCCGTGGACGTGGCCTACTCGCTGGCCGGCCGACGCGCCTCGTTCGACCACCGAGCCGTCGTCGTCGCCGCGAACCGCGAGAAGCTGCTGCGGAGCCTGACAGCGCTGGAGAACGGCGACCTCGTCCCGACCGGAGCCAAGACCGGCACCGTCGGCGCCGCCGGATCCGAGAAGCTGGCCTTCCTGTTCACCGGTCAGGGCAGTCAGCGCCTCGGGATGGGGCGTGAACTGTACGAAGCCCAACCGGTGTTCGCCGCCGCGTTGGACGCGGTGGGTGATCGGCTGGGCCTCGAAGTGTCGTTGAAGACGGTGCTGTTCGGCGAGGATGCCGGTCTGTTGGACCGTACGGAGTACGCCCAGCCGGCGTTGTTCGCGGTCGAGGTGGCGTTGTTCCGGCTGCTCGAATCGTGGGGTGTGCGGCCGGACTTCCTG
>NZ_JANFAK020000292.1 GCF_024721315.2 Streptomyces sp. Isolate_45 | reverse complement strand
GGCCCCCCCCCCCCCCGGAAACGCCGACCACCATCGCGTCCTGCGGGTGGGGCCGCGCCGGGTGGTCCACCGGCCCGGCGTACCCGGCGCCAGGGGCCGACCGCTCGTCGAGCCCGGCCGCGGGACCGGACTCCGCGGCGCGGCCCGCCGGGGACGGGGCCCAGCCCTCCGACACCGGGTCCAGGGGGTCCGCCCCGGGGCCCCCGACCGGGACCGGAACCTGAATCTGCGAGCCCGCGTGCCGCACCCGGTGTTCCTCCCCGTACGGGCCCGCCGGGCCGGCGTGCCCGGAGCGGAACTCCGAGGACCGGTCCGCGTCCCGGGCCGGGGCCCGCGTCCCGGAAGCCGACGCGGACGGAGCCACCTCGGCGAACGCCGCCGGTTCCCGGTACCGGGACTCCGGCGCCGGGGCCGCGCCCCGCGCCGGGTACTCCGTACCGGACCGGACCGGCTCGGCCGCGACCACCGTCGGCCACCGCCCCGCCGCGGAGGCCGCCGTCCGGGCCCCGGCCGGGGCCTCCTCGGGCCGGACCCGCGCGAGCGGATCGAAGGTGCCTCCGGCCACGAACGCGTGCGGCCCGGGCTGCTCCACCGGTTCCGCGACCCGGTCCGCGGGCCCGGCCGATCGCCGGGCGGCGAAACCGAGGGTCGGGAACTCCTCGGACGGGGCAGCCGCGTGGGATCCGGCCTGCGGCGCCGACCGGGTGACCCGGTCCGGCTGTTCGGCGCCGAGCCCGGTGCCGGTTTCCGACGGCCGGACCACGGGCCGCGACGACATCTCGCGGGGACGGTCGGTCGCGGGTGCCGGCATCGCGGCGGCCGGTGGCTCCGCCGGGAGGGTGTGACCCGCCGGGGCGCGGTTCCCCGCCCCCGGGGCCGCGGTCGCGGCCGGGGGGACGTGGAGGGTGCCCGTCGTGGACGTGGTGCGCGTGGGGTACATCGTTGCCTCCGTCATGCGAACAGCCGCCGCCAGGTTTCCGGGCCCGGGTAACCGTCGGCCGAGGCCCCGCGCCAGCCCTGGGCGCGCTGGAAGGCCTCGACGTTGCGGCGGTCGGCCTCGCTCCAGCGGGCGCCCGGACCGGACGTGTAGTGCTTGCCGAAGCCCTTCTTCACCAACTGGCGGCCGAGGGCTGTGATGGCCGGATGGGACTTGCCCGGGCGGAAGGCCGCCGCCCCGGGGTACGCGGGCACCCCGCCCGGCCCCGCGTGGCCGATCGGAACCGTCGGAGCGGTGGGGGTGGTGGGCGTGGTGGGCGACGTCGATCCGCCGGGGGTCGCGGGCGGGATGTCCTTGCCGCCCCGTTCCACCAGCAGCCGCCAGGTGTGCGAGCCGGGGATCCCGTCGGCGTCGGTGCCCGTCCAGCCCTGGGCCTGCTGGAAGGCCTGGGTGGCCTGCCGGTCGGAGTCGCTCCATTTCCTGCTCGCACCCTGTGGGTAGAAGCGGGACGCGCCGCGGCCGATCAGCATCGCGCCGAGCTCGGCGACGTGCGCGTTGTCCGCGCCGGGGCCGAACTTCGCCTTCCCGGGGAAGACGGTCGAGACGACCGGGGCGGGTCCGGGCTGCGGAGCCTCCGGCACGATCCCGCCCGCCACACCGTTGAACCGGTACGGCAGGTACTTGGTCGCGTTGTTCCAGTACGCGTACGGCGTGGCCTGCTTCCGCGTCGTCGGGCGCGTCTGCTCGTAGGCGACGTAGTGCGTGCGCGTCTCGTCGGCCCAGCCGCCGAAGAGGGTCACGTGGGAGCCGTTGTTGGGGTTCGCCGGGTTGTGGAAGAGCAGCATGTCCCCCGGCAGCAGCTCGTCCTTGGTGATCGGGGTGGCGAACGTGTGGAGGCTGCCGGTCCACTCGTTGGTGCCGAGGTTCCAGGCCATCGAGACGTAGCCCGAGCAGTCCTGCCGGTAGCCGTCCGTCCAGTACTCGGACATGCTGTAGGGGACCTTGGCGTCCAACCACAGCTTCGCCCGGTTGATGATCGTCGCCCGGTCGATGCGCCGGACGGCCGACGGGGCGCCGGGCAGGCCCGGCGGGCGACCGGTCGACGGACGTCCGTGCAGCGGGGCCCGGCCGCCCTGCGGGGTGTCGGGGTCGTCCAGGGTCACCGGACCCGGGCCGGGAGCCGGCGTGTGCAGGGCCACCGCGCTGCCGCCGCCGCTCAGGACCACACCGGCCGCGGTGGCGAGCACCAGCGCCCGGCGGGCCCCCCGCGCGGCCGGGTGGCCGCCGTCCCGAAGCGGTATGGCCCGCCCGCGCGCGAGGGCGCGACGCCTCTGCGCGCATCCCGGGCACTGGCAGTCGCCCGCGGGCTGGTAGTCCTCGAAGACCGGCATCGGCATCGGTGCCGGCGGCTGCTCGTGCACCGGAGGCTGCGTCGTCATGCGGTTCCGTCCACTCCCCTGCTCGTCCACTGGTCGGCCGGGCACGCATCTGGCGGGGCATCAGATTCGGCTCGACCAGACATATCGTGCACGATAAACACCCCAAACATGGGTTAATCGGACAACGCGGGCGCGGCTGGTCACGAGCAACCCTTGAGGTGGGGTAGAGTTTTCTCTGTCAGCAGGCGCCGCTAGCTCAGTTGGTTAGAGCAGCTGACTCTTAATCAGCGGGTCCGGGGTTCGAGTCCCTGGCGGCGCACGACAAGGAGAAGCCCTCCGCAGCGAAAGCTGCGGAGGGCTTCTTCCGTTGTGTCGTGCGGTGTCGTGCGGTGTCGTGTCGTTCCCGTGATGCCAGGGGTGCCTACACCTCGGTGCCGGAGCGGAAGCCGGTCCCCGTCAGGTAGGCGGAGACGACCACGTTCGCCGAGTACTGCTTGGCCGTCTTGTCGTAGTTGCCGCCGCAGGTCACCAGCCGCAGTTCGGCCCGGCCGTCGACCCGGGGGCCGTACGCCTTCTTCGGGTCGAATTCGGTCCGCTCGTAGGTCTTCACGTCCTCGACCGTGAACTCGGCGACCGAGCCGTCCGCGCGGGCGACGCGGATCTTGGCCCCCGGTTTCACCGTGGACAGGCCGAAGAACACCGCCGGCTTCGACTTGGTGTCCACGTGTCCCACCATCAGCGCCGTCCCCGCCGCTCCGGGCGCGGCCCCGGCGCCCCACCAGCCCACCGTGCCCGGGAGCTCGTACGGCGGCGGGTCGATCGAACCCCGGGAATCCAGGCCCCGCGAGATCACCGGGGCCTGGACGCCTATGGACGGTACGTCGACCCGGGCCGGCATCACCCCGGACATCGGGGCGTGGGCGGCCGGCATGCCCGCGGCCACCGGGCCGCCGCCCTGCCCGGCCTGCGCACCGGGCGGCACGCCGGTGATCTCCTTGCCCCACAGCCACAGGCCCAGGACCAGCACCGACCAGGCGGTGAAGGTCAGCAGTCGGCCGCCCGGGGTGGCCCGGTCCTCGCTCATCCGCCGCTGCGGCGGCGGCGCAGGGTGAGGGCCCGGCCCGCGACCGCCAGGGTGGCCACGGCCGCGAGGGCCGCTCCGATCAGGGTGTGCGGCAGGCCCGGGCCGTCGGCCGCGTGGCTCTTCTTCGTCGCCGCGGCGAGCCGCGTCGTCTCCGCGAGCTCCGCCGACATGCCGCCGCCGCCCGCGTGGACGGGCCAGACCGGCGAGCGGTACGGGTCGGGGCGGTGGTGCTCGCGGTGCCGGACCTCGATCGAGCCCCGAACCTCCTCGTGGCCGCCCTTGTCGCCCTTGTCGCCGTGGCCGCCCTTGCCGTCGCACTTCACGCGGATCTCGTGCCAGCCGGGCTGGGCGTGCGAGCGGATGATCGCCTCGCCGTACAGCGCCTGGCCGTCGCGGCCGTCGGACAGCCGGACCTCCGACACGAAGACGGAGGAGTGGGCCAGACCCCGGCCGCCGTCACAGCCGCGGACGCGCAGCTTGACCAGTGCCCCCGGCTCGGCCGGGTTCGGTTCCGCCGAGACGCCGCCGCGGTCCCATTCGTTGGCGAGGGCCGTGGGTGCGGTCACGACGGAGCACGCCGTCAGGGCGACGGCCACCCCCGCGACACGGAGAGCGAGCAGTGAACTGCGCATGGTGAACCTCCTCTCCTAGGAGATTCACGCGCGACGCGCCGCTCCGCATCCGGAGCGGCGCTCTTTTGGCCCGTCTGTGTCAGCCGTACGCGCCAATGCCGCGCGGGGCGTGGCTAGACCAGGTCGACGAGGTCCGCGATGGAGTCGACGGTCTTCGTCGGCCGGTAGGGGAACTTTTCGGTGTCCTGCGCCGTGGTCAGTCCGGTCAGTACGAGGAAGGTCTGCATGCCCGCCTCCAGTCCGGCCAGGACGTCGGTGTCCATCCGGTCGCCGATCATGGCGCTGCTCTCGGAGTGCGCGCCGATGGCGTTGAGGCCGGTGCGCATCATCAGCGGGTTGGGCTTGCCGGCGAAGTACGGCTGCTTGCCGGTCGCCTTGGTGATGAGCGCGGCGACGGCGCCCGTGGCGGGCAGCGGGCCCTCGGTGGAGGGGCCGGTCTCGTCGGGGTTGGTGCAGATGAAGCGGGCGCCGCCGTTGATCAGGCGGACGGCCTTCGTCATGGCCTCGAAGCTGTAGGTGCGGGTCTCGCCGAGCACCACGTAGTCGGGTTCGTGGTCGGTGAGGATGTAGCCGATGTCGTGGAGGGCGGTGGTCAGACCGGCCTCGCCGATGACGTAGGCGGTGCCGCCCGGGCGCTGGTCGTCGAGGAACTTCGCGGTGGCGAGCGCCGAGGTCCAGATGTTCTCCACCGGCACGTGGAGGCCCATCCGGCTGAGCCGGGCCTGGAGGTCGCGCGGGGTGTAGATGGAGTTGTTCGTCAGCACCAGGAAGGGCTTGCCGGACTCGCGCAGCCGCTTGATGAAGGCGTCGGCACCGGGGATCGGGGTGCCCTCGTGGATGAGGACCCCGTCCATGTCGGTGAGCCAGGATTCGATCGGCTTGCGCTCTGCCACGGGACTGTTCTCCGCTCTGCGGGGCCTCTGACCTCGGAGGCCTACTGGCCTCGGGGGCCTCTGGTCTGTACCACCCTATCCATGCCGGGGCCGGGGCGCGGGGGGGGGGCCCCGGCCCGCCGGGGCCCCCGGGGGGGGGGGGGCCCCGCGTGTCGGTGTCGAACGCCCACAAACACTTGTTTTT
>NZ_JANFAK020000291.1 GCF_024721315.2 Streptomyces sp. Isolate_45 | reverse complement strand
GCCGTGCGTTTCCTCGACGGCGTCCGCACCCTGGAAGCCGCCGGCGTGACCACCTACCTCGAACTCGGTCCCGACGGAATCCTCACCGCCCTCGCCCAGGACTGCCTCACCCAGGACGACGCGGCCCGGTTCGCGCCCGCCCTGCGCACCGCCCGCCCCGAGCCCGAGACACTCAACGCCGCCCTGGCCCTCGCCCACACCCACGGCGCGAGCGTGGACTGGGACGGCTACTTCGCCCCGACCGGCGCCCGCCGGATCGAGCTGCCCACCTACGCCTTCCAACGCGACTGGTACTGGCTCGACTCGGCCCCCACCGGCCAGTACGCCCCGGGCGACGCCGCCGGCTTCGGACTCGGCACGACGGACCACCCGCTGCTCGGCGCGGCCGTCGAACTCCCCGACTCGGACGGCTACCTCTTCACCGGCCGCCTCGCGGCGGCCACCCACCCGTGGCTCACCGACCACGCCGTCCTCGGTTCGGTCCTCCTGCCCGGCACGGCCTTCGTGGAACTCGCGGTCCGCGCCGGTGACCAGGTGGGCTGCGAGGTCCTGGAGGAGCTGACCCTCGAAGCACCGCTCGTCCTCCCCGAGCGCGCCGGAATCCAACTCCGCCTGTCCCTCTCCGGAGCCGACGAATCCGGCCGACGGGCCCTGTCGCTGTACTCCCGGGACGAGGACAGCCCGGCCGACGAGCCGTGGACGCGGCACGCCACCGGCGTCCTCGCCACCGGCGTCCTCGCCACCGGAGCCGACGCCCCGACCCCGCCGGCCGACCTCACCACCTGGCCGCCCGCCGAAGCCGAACCGGTCGACATCGACGGCCTCTACGAAGGCCTCGCCGCCGCCGGATTCGACTACGGCCCCGCCTTCCAGGGCCTGCGGGCCGCCTGGCTGCACGGCGACGCCGTGTACGCCGAGGTGAGCCTCGACGAGGAGACCGCGGGGACGGCCGACTGGTTCGGCCTTCACCCGGCGCTCCTGGACGCCACCCTCCACGCCGCCGGACTCGGCTCCCTCGTCGAGAACACCGGCCAGGGCCGACTGCCCTTCGCCTGGAGCGGCGTACGGCTCCACGCTGCCGGCGCCTCCGCCGTACGGGTCCGGCTGGCCCCGGCCGGCCGCGACGCGGTGTCGCTGGAGCTCGCCGACCCGGCGGGCGCACCGGTCGCCTCGGTCGAGTCGCTCGCCCTGCGGGCCGTCTCGCCCGAGCAGATCGGCGCCGCGCGCGGCGGCCGCCACGAGTCGCTGTTCCAGATCGAGTGGACGCCGGTTCCGCTCACCCCGGCCCCCGCGGCCGAACAGCGCCCCTGGGCCCTGCTCGCGGACGGCCACCCCGGGCTCGACGCGGTGGGCGTGCGCTACGAGACCCACGACGGCCTCGGAACCCTCGCGGACCCGACGCTGATCTGCGTCCCGCTGCCCTCCCCGTCGACCGACGCCCAGGACGTGCCGCGTGCGGTGCACGCCGCGACGGCCCGGGTGCTGGAACTCCTCAAGGAATGGACGGCCGATGACCGGTTCGCGGACTCGCGCCTGCTGTTCCTGACGCGGGGCGCGGTGGCCGTCGTACCGGGCGAGGACCTCCCGGACCTCGTACACGCTCCGGTGTGGGGCCTGGTCCGCTCGGCGCAATCGGAGAACCCCGGCCGGATCGTCCTGGCCGACACGGACGGCACGGAGGCGTCCTACCGGGCCCTGGCCGCCGTACTGGCCTCGGGCGAGTCCGAGGTCGCGGTGCGCGAGGGCGCGGTCCTGCTGCCGAGGCTGGCGCGTGCGTCGGCCACCGGGGCCCCGGCCACCGAGTGGGGCGCCGCGGGCACGGTGCTGGTGACGGGTGCGAGTGGTTCGCTGGGTGGGCTTTTCGCCCGTCACCTGGTGACCGAGCATGGTGTGCGGAACCTGTTGCTGGTGAGTCGTCGTGGTGGGGCGGCCGAGGGCGCGTCCGAGTTGTCGGCGGAGCTGGCCGGTCTGGGTGCCGAGGTGTCGTGGGCCGCGTGTGACGTCGCCGACCGGGCCGCGCTGGTGGCCGTACTGGCCGCTGTCCCGGCGGAGCATCCGCTGACGGGTGTCGTGCACACGGCCGGTGTCCTGGACGACGGGGTCATCGGGTCCTTGAGCGCCGAGCGGTTGTCGGCGGTGTTGCGTCCGAAGGTGGACGCGGCGTGGAACCTGCACGAACTCACGGCCGGGCTGGACCTTTCCGCGTTCGTGCTGTTCTCCTCCGCGGCCGGTGTGTTCGGTGGCGCCGGCCAGGCCAACTACGCGGCGGCGAACACCTTCCTGGACGCCTTGGCCGCTCACCGCAACGCCCAGGGCCTGGCGGCCACTTCGCTCGCCTGGGGCCTGTGGGCCGAGACGGGCGGCATGGGGGACACCCTCGCCGCCGAGGATGTCTCCCGGCTCGGCCGGGGTGGCGTCAACGCCCTGACGGCCGCGGAGGGCGTGGCCCTGTTCGACGCCGCGCCGGCCACCGGACGGTCACTGCTCGTGCCGGTCAAGCTGGACCCGGCCGCACTCCGCAGCCAGGCGGGCGCCGGCATGCTCCCGCCGCTGCTCTCCGGCCTCGTCCGCACACCCACCCGCCGGACCGCCGGAAGCACCACCGCCGCCGGCACCGACGGGGGAGCGGAACTGCGCGAGCGCCTCTCCGCACTCTCGCCCGCCGCACGGGACGAGTCCCTGCTGGAGCTCGTCTGCGCCTACGTCGCCGGGGTCCTCGGCTTCGCCGGACCCGAAGCGGTCGACCCGGCACGGTCGTTCAACGAGGTCGGCTTCGACTCGCTGACCGCCGTCGAACTCCGCAACCGGCTCGGCGCCGCAACCGGCGTACGACTGCCCGCCACCCTCGTCTTCGACTACCCGACGCCGACCGCACTCGTGGAATACCTGCGGGACGAACTCTGGCAGCACGGCGCGGCGGCCGTACCCCCACTGCTCGCCGAACTGGACCGGATGGAGAAGACGCTCGTCACCTCGACGCCCGACTCCGCCGGCCGCGACCGCATCACCGAACGCCTCCAAGCGCTGCTCACCGCCTGGAGCGAGGCCACGGACGCGGCGGCGGACGTCCCGGCCGAGCCCGACGGCCCCGACGTGGCCGAGGCACTGGAGAGCGCGACCGACGACGACCTCTTCGACTTCATCGGCAAGGAGTTCGGCATCTCATGACGCGGCAGCTCCACCCCACCCCTTCCCACCACCCTGACTCCACGGCTTCTGTACGAGGGATGCACGCATGAACGAGGAAAAGCTCCGGTACTTCCTGAAGCGGGTGACGGCCGATCTCCACGAGACGCGCCGCCGGCTCCAGGAGGTCGAGTCGGAGGAGCAGGAGCCGATCGCGATCATCGGGATGAGCTGCCGCTACCCCGGGGACGTCGAATCCCCCGAGGACCTCTGGCGGCTGGTGTCCGACGAGACCGACGCCATCTCGCCCTTCCCGACCGACCGGGGCTGGGACACGGGAAGCCTGTTCGACGAGGACCCCGACGGCCGCGGCACGAGCTACGTGCGGGAAGGCGGCTTCCTGCACACCGCCAACCGCTTCGAACCGGAGTTCTTCGGCATCTCACCCCGTGAGGCCGTCGCGATGGACCCCCAGCAGCGGCTGCTGCTGGAGATCGCGTGGGAGTCCTTCGAGAGGGCCGGCATCGACCCGACCTCGGTGCGCGGCAGCCGCACCGGCGTGTTCACCGGCGTCATGTACCACGACTACGCGTCACGGCTGCGCGCCGTACCGCCGGAGGTCGAGGGCTACCTCGGCACCGGCGGCTCCAGCAGCATCGCCTCCGGCCGCGTCTCGTACACGTTCGGCCTGGAGGGCCCGGCGCTCACCGTCGACACGGCCTGCTCCTCCTCCCTCGTCACCCTGCACCTCGCCATGCAGGCGCTCCGCAAGGGCGAGTGCACGCTCGCCCTCGCGGGCGGCGTCACCGTCATGCCGACGCCCGGCACCTTCACCGAGTTCAGCAAACAGCGCGGCCTGTCCTTCGACGGACGCTGCAAGTCCTTCGCGGACGCAGCCGACGGCACCGGCTGGGGCGAGGGCGCCGGCATGCTCCTCGTCGAGCGGCTCTCCGACGCCCGCCGCAACGGCCACCGCGTCCTCGCCGTGGTCCGGGGCTCGGCCGTCAACCAGGACGGCGCCTCCAACGGCCTCACGGCCCCCAACGGCCCGTCCCAGCAGCGCGTCATCCGCCAGGCCCTCGCCGACGCCCGACTCACGGCCGCCGAGATCGACGTGGTCGAGGCCCACGGCACCGGCACCACCCTCGGCGACCCGATCGAAGCCCAGGCGCTGCTGGCCACCTACGGCAGGGAACACACCGAGGACCGGCCGCTACTGCTCGGCTCGGTGAAGTCGAACATCGGGCACACCCAGGCCGCCGCCGGTGTGGCGGGCGTCATCAAGATGGTCATGGCGATCCGGAACGGCCGGATCCCGAAGACGCTCCACGTGGACGAACCGTCGACCAAGGTCGACTGGGCAGCGGGCGCCGTATCGCTGCTGCGCAGCACGGTCGACTGGCCGGAGACGGGCCGTCCGCGCCGCGCGGCGGTCTCCTCGTTCGGCATCAGCGGTACGAACGCGCACACCATCATCGAGCAGGCACCGGCCGAGGTCCCCGCCGACCCCGAGCCCGTCGCCGGAGCAGCGTCCGACGCCACGCAGGCCGGATCGGCCGCGCCCGAGGCATCCGAGGCATCCGAAGCCTCCGGGGCGTCCGAGACTTCCGAGGCGGCGCCGCAGCGCCGGACCGTCGTCCCCCCGGCCCTCCCGTGGCCCGTCTCGGCCCGTACGGAGGCCGCCCTGCGGGCCCAGGCCGAGCGCCTCCTCACCCACCTGCGGGCCCACCCCGAGCAGTCGGCCGCGGACATCAGCCGCTCCCTGGCCACCGGCCGCGCCGCCCTCGAACACCGCGCCGTCGTCGTGGCCACCGACCGGGAACGCGCCCTCGCGGACCTGGCCGCACTCGCCTCCGACGACGCGACAGCGGCGTCGCACATCGTCCGGGGTGAGGTTGCGGCGCGCGGCAAGCTCGCCTTCCTGTTCACCGGTCAGGGCAGTCAGCGGCTGGGGATGGGTCGGGAACTGTACGACGCCTACCCCGTGTTCGCGGACGCCCTGAACACCGTGTGCGAAGGACTGGAACTCGAACTCCCCCT
>NZ_JANFAK020000290.1 GCF_024721315.2 Streptomyces sp. Isolate_45 | reverse complement strand
GGCCCGACACCGGCGGCGGGCCCGCACCGCCATGGCCGTGCTCGGCCTCGTGGGCTCGGTGGTGGCGGGGGCCACGGCCGCAACCGGCGGCGGCGCGGGCGGACCGGCCCACGCCGACGGACGCGACGCGCTCCCGCCCACGGCCGGGACACCGCGTGAGGCAACGGCGCAGGAGGAGGACCTGCTGCACTCGGCGGAGCAGCTCCTGCTGCGTGACTGCATGCGGGAGGCGGGCTTCGTCTACGAACCGGTCCCACGGCAACCGGTGCCCGAGGCCAAGGAGTTCCCGTACGTCGTCGACGACCTCGACTGGGCCGGCCGGCACGGCTACGGGAGCGACATCGAGCGACAGCGCGAGCGGCTCCGTGCCGACGACGTGAACCAGCGCTATTTCCAGAGCCTGCCACAGCAGCGCAGGGCGGCGGCCATCGGCGCCGCCAACGGCCCGCGCCCGGAGGGGATGACCGCCCGGACGCCGGACGGACTGACCATCACCCGCAGCTCCGAAGGATGCCGGTCGCAGGCCCAGCGCACGCTCTACCCGCAGTTGGAAGCCTGGTTCCGGGCCCGCGTCACGATGGACTCGCTGCCGTCACTGCGCGGTGCGAAGGTCCTCGCCGACAGCGCCTTCCTGGGCGCCGCCCGAAACTGGTCCACCTGCATGCGCGCCGCGGGCCACGACTTCAAGGACCCGGCAGCCGTACGCGCCTCACTGCCGCCGCCGGAACGGTCCCTCCCGCGCGACGAGGAGGTCACCCTGGCGGTCGCCGAGGCCGGCTGCGCACAGACCTCGGGGCTCGCGGCGACGTCCGCCCGGCTCGACCGGACGTACGACGCGGAGCTGCGGGCCCAGTACCGGAGCGACGTCGAAACCTGG
The DNA here is from genome assembly GCF_024721315.2 of Streptomyces sp. Isolate_45. Classification (GTDB taxonomy): domain Bacteria; phylum Actinomycetota; class Actinomycetes; order Streptomycetales; family Streptomycetaceae; genus Streptomyces. Next base: position 4,282 of record NZ_JANFAK020000290.1, on the reverse strand, counting down.
CTGGGGCTCCGGACGGCGGCACTTCCCCGAGCCCGCTCGGTGATCGCGGCCGACCGGGGCGCGGCGACACCCCGGTCATGACCGAAGACCGGGTCCGAAGACCGGGTCCGAAGACCGGGTCCGAAGACCCGAAAACCAGCACCCACAGCGCACTGTCAACACCAACGAGGGAGTCTCATGAGGTCCATACGCACCATCCTCGCGGGCGCGGCCGTGGCCGCCCTGGCCGTCACGGCGGCGCCCTTCACCGCCCAGGCCGCAGGGACCGCCCCGGTGGACGCCAAGGCCCCGGCCGGCATCCAGGCCGACGGTCGTCTGCACGCCTACTTCGGCACCTGGTACAACAACGAGTGCGGCTCCTGGTCGACCAACGCGTCCTCCTGGGGGGAGTGCCACAACACCGCCGCCTCGCTGTGGAACATGCGCTACCCGGGCAACCTGGACGACGTCTGGGTGTACTACAACAGCGGCTACGGCGGTGCCGGACGCGGTGTGTACAACGGGGCGGGACTGCCCGACCTCAAGGAGTGGAACTTCGGCCCCGGCGGGGCCGGCGCGGGGGAGTGGCTCTACCACAACATCGCCTCCCACAAGTTCGTCAACCTGCCCTGACCCGACAGAGGTGAGGAAGTGACGTGGCGGCGTCGGCACACCTCCGAGCTTTCCCTCGGCGGTGTGCCGACGCCGGTCGAAGACCGGTTGTTGTCCCGCCCCCCCACTGTGACAATCCTCCGGTGAAGGAATCCCCAACCGCGATGATGCCCGTGATCCTCGGCATCGACGACCTGCGACCGCTTCCCAGGGCCACGCGGATCGCCCGCACCAGCCGCGAAGGCATTCAGCTCCTCGAAGAGCACCGCGACGGTTTCATCGACGAACTATGGCTCGACCATGACCTCGGCGGCGACGACACGATCATGCCGGTGGTGACCCTCATGGAGGAGGCCGCCTTCAACGGACGGCCCTTTCGGATCGGAGCGGTCTTCGTTCACAGCGCCAACCCCATCGGTGCCGAAACCATCGTCCGGTCACTCACACGCTGGAGCTACCGTGTTCAGCGGGCAACGGCCTGAACCTCCCGTTTCCGCCGTGTCAGTGTGACTGCCTTCAAGGCCGACAACGCGGTGAAGAACGGAGCAGCGCCGCCCGACATGCCCGCCGCGAGAAAACTCGCGCCGCCGTCGACATCGGAGGCAGCACCAGGCCTGGAACGCGCCCAGGACCAGAGCGAGAGTCAAGGGGATGGCAATGCCGGCACGTTGCTTCAGGCCGCGCGGTGGGTGGTGCGGGTCGGGTGGTCGGGCGCTTCGCGGTCCTGCCGGCGCGAGGGGCCGGGGCCGGCGTGGAGGAGAACCAGGGGTGGATTTCACCCAGGGCCGGCGTGGCCCGCGGGCCGACGTGGTGAGGGCCCCTACTCTTTTCCCGCCCGGGCCTGCGCGGCGGGCCGAAGGCCGGCCGGGGAGCTCGGAACCGGCGCGGACTTGACCGGTCGTCAGGAGTGCTGCCGTGGTACCCGTGGAGAATCCGTCCGTGCCGGGCGGAAGCGGTCGCGGTCGCAGCCGGCAGAGGGCGATGCTGGCACTCCTGTCCTTCGCCATGCTGATCGTCTCGCTCGACCAGTACATCGTGGTCGTGGCGCTACCCGACATCGCACGCGACCTCGGCTACTCCGCCCGGACACTCCAGTCGGTCATCAGCGCCTACGCCGTCGCCTCGGCCGGCTTCCTCCTGCTCGGCGGCCGTGCCGCGGACCTGCTCGGCCGGCGCCGCATCCTGGCCGTCGGTCTCGCGCTCTACGCCGGGGCGGCATTCGTGGGAGGACTCGCGACCGGACCCGGAACACTGCTCGTCGCCCGGGCGGTCCAGGGCCTCGGTGGAGCTCTCGTCTTCCCCACCACCCTGGCCCTCATCAACACCACCTTCGCCGAAGGGCGGCCCCGTAACCGCGCATTGGGGATCTGGGGAGGGGCGGGGGCGGCGGGGCTCGTCATCGGTGTGCTGCTCGGCGGCCTCCTGACGCAGGCGTTCGGCTGGGAAGCGGTCTTCTTCGTCAACGTCGCGCTGGCCGGCCCCGCGCTGCTGCTCGCCTTCGTGGTGATTCCCCGGGACGGCGAACGCGAGAAGGGGCGCAGGTTCGACCTGCCCGGCGCGCTCTGCATTTCGCTCGGCGTCACCCTCATCGTGTTCGCCCTCGTGCAGGGTCCCGGATGGGGCTGGCTCTCACCGGGCATCCTCGGAAGCGCGACAGCAGGTCTCCTGCTGATCGGAGCGTTCGTCGTCATCGAGCGGCGCGGCTCCGATCCGCTCATGCCGCCCCGGTTGCTGTCCAACCCCAATCTGGTGACGGGTGTCGTCATCGCCTTCATGTTCATGGCGACCTTCGGCTCCGTGCTCTACTTCCTGTCCATCTACTTCCAGGAGGTTCTGGGTTACGACGCCTTGCAGACCGGCGCCGGCTTCCTCATCCCCACAGCAGTGGTGGTGGCCGCTTCGACCGTCGCGGGCCGCCTCGTGACGCGCTTCGGCCTCAGGCGCACACTGGCAGGATCTCTCGCCGTCGGTGCGCTCGGCGCGGTCGCGCTCGGCCTCGCGATCTCGCCCGACGGTACGTACGCCGAACTCGTCCCCGGCCTCGTGGTGCTCAGCGTCGGCGACGGGGTGGTCTTCACGGCCATGTTCATCGCCGCCGCCACGGGGATCCCCGACCGACAGCAAGGAATTGCCTCCGGTATCGCCTCCACCGGCTCGGGCACGGGCGCGGCGGTAGGCCTCGCCCTCCTCGTCCTGGTGGCTACGGCGGACCTCGACGGCCTCTCGGGCGACGAGCTCCGCGTCGCCACCGCCGACGGCATCAGCACCACGCTCTTCGTCGTGGCAGGCGGAATCGCCCTTACCTTCCTCGTCGCCGTGACCCGATGCCCGACCCCCACCGGCCCGCTTCCCACCCCCGTGCCGTACCAGACCCGCCGCTGCTGACGTGAACCCTCGCCCTGGGAATCCGGCTCAGCCGTCGAGCCCGCGCCGCGGCCGGCTCCTGTCAGGGCCGGCTCAACCGTCGTGCATCCGGAACAGGGCGCCGGGCAGAAGTCCAGGAGCCTGTCGTAGCAGCGAGAGAGGGGAGGACCCGTGCGGGGAACCGAAAGACCAATGGTGAGCGGCGGCCGGGCATGGGCGGCCTTGGCCGGGTTTGCGGTCGTTACCTACGCCGCTGCCGCGGTGGGCGCTCTTGCCTCCTCCAACGCGGCTGAGGTGTACGGCTCTCTTGACCGGCCGGACTGGGCGCCGCCCGCCTGGGTCTTCGGCCCTGTCTGGACCGTCCTTTACGCCACCATCGCCCTATCGGGCTGGCTCGTGTGGAGGTGTGCGGATCATCCGGAGAGGCGGCGGGCACTGGCGTGGTGGGGCGCTCAGCTGGCCCTCAACCTCGCATGGCCCCCACTGTTCTTCGGTGCGCGCCGGTACGACATCGCCCTGTTGGACATCGTGCTGCTGGTCGCCGCCCTGGTCGTCACCATCCGCTTCTCCCATCGCGTGCACCGTGCGGCCGGGCTTCTTCTGGTCCCCTACCTGGGCTGGGTCGGCTTCGCGATGGCCCTCAATGCCGCCATCGTGTGGCGGGAGGGGTGACGCCGTCTCATTCTCATGATGCGCAGTACATGTCACCGCCCGTCGGTGAAAGCCGCCCTTCTGGGTAACCGCACGACAACCGGTCACCCGCGCGAAGGAGAAGAAGATCCCATGACGTCCTCCCTGCTCGAAGCCGTCGACATCGAAGCCCCGGTCTCTGTGAGCTGGGCCCTGTGGCAGGACGTTGAGCGTTGGCCGTCCTTCCTCAGCCACGTCCGCCACGTCGAGCGGATCGACGCGACCACCTTCGCCTGGCAGGTTTCCCTGCCCGGTGCGGACAAGCAGTTCGTGGCCGAACTCACCGAGGTGATCGCCGAGGACCGCATCGCCTGGCGCACAACCAGGGGGGTGCACCACGCGGGCGTGGTCACCTTCCACCGTCTCAGCGAGACACAGAGCCGTGTGACACTTCAGATCGAGTACGACCCCAAGGGCTTCATCGAACATCTGGGCGCTCTCACCAACCTCGACTCGGTCCTGGCCAACTACGACCTGGGCCAATTCCAGGCCATCGCCGAGCACGACGCCGCGAAACTCCGATCTCTCACCGGAGAGTGACGAACGACCGACCGAACGGCCGAGGGGGGGGGGGGGGGGGGGGGGGGGGGGGGGGGGGGGGGGGGGGGGGGGGGGGGGGGGGGGGGGGGGGGGGGGG
>NZ_JANFAK020000289.1 GCF_024721315.2 Streptomyces sp. Isolate_45 | reverse complement strand
ACCCGGGGCTGCCGGCCGCCGAGCCCTTCCCGATCCCGGTGCACTCGGGTGACATCCGCGTCGACGTCCAGTCCGCGTGTGCTGCGGGGCGGGCACGGCGGCGCGGCGGGCCGGCGGGATCGGCCCCCACGGGCCCGCCGCGGGGGCGGCCGCGTAGGCATCTCCGGCGGGGTCAGCGGCGTGCCACCCAGCCGGCGATGGCGTGGCCGACGAGGACGTAGACGACGGCGGCCAGGCCGTAGCCGACGATGACGCGCGCCGTCTCACCGTCGATGGTGAACAGGTCTCGGGACCAGCTCGTCAGCCAGTCGGCGATGTCGTGGACGAGGGCGACCAGGCTGTTGCCCTGGTTGGCGTCCAGCAGCCACAACACGATCCACAGGACGATGAGGAAGGCGGCCACGTCCGCGACGAGGGCGATGGCCCGGGCGGGGCCTGCGCTGCGGGCGGCTCCGCGCGAGTGTGCTCTGGTGAGTGGGGACATGACACGCGTGTTGCCGCAGGAGGGCGACCCAAACCCGAACGGGTCGCCCAAGTGGCGCAGCCCCACGGCCGGGGTGAGGCTGCGGGGGACACCCCCGTCCCCGGAGGAAACCGTGTCCGTACTCGTACCCAGTACCGTCCGATTCCGCCGCACCCTCACCGCGGTGCTCCTGTCCTGCGCCCTGTTGGGCGGTGCGACCGCCTGTGGCGGGAGTAGCGGCGACAGCGCGCGGCAACCGGAGCTGTCCTCCGCGGCGGCGGCCGAGCTGGCCGTCCTCGCCGCGGCGGAACCGGCGGCCGCGGAAGCCGATGAGCTGGCCGCGGCGACGCCGACGCCGACCACGCCCGCCGAGAAGCAGAAGTTCGCCAAGGCCCGGTTCGTCGCCAACGCCGGTCTCGCGGCCGGCGCGACGTACCAGTGGATCATCAAGCCGTACCAGGCCGGCAAGTTCAAGAAGGGCGCCTCGGGCCGCACCTTCGCACTGATCAAGGCCGGCCTCGCGGGTGCCTTCGCCTACAACCGGCTGAAGGCCGCCGCCACCAACGCCAAGGGCGACCCGCTGCTGTCCAAGGCGATGGGCCCGCTGACGGCGGGCATCGAGTCGCTGAAGGGCCTCGGAACCAAGCTCCGCAAGGGCCAGGTCGGTGACGCCGACATCAGCTCCTTCCAGGACGTCATCAACGGGGTGAAGAACGCGGGCCAGAGCGCCGGCGCCCCGGTGAAGGACCAGGTGCCGAGCCTGTCGCAGCTCGGCGGGTAGCCGCGGGCTCCCGCGCGGGCGGGCCGGACGGGGCCGGTGGGCCGCCGTCCGGCCCGCCCGCGTTCCCGGGCTGTTTCAATGGTTCGCGTGATCGAATTCGTGGTGTTGGCCGCCGTGGCCGCCGGAACCGGCTGGCTCGTCCGCCGCAAGCACCGTACGCGCCGGGCCGCCGCCGAGCCGGCGGGCATCCCGTGCATGGCCCGGCACCCGGCCGGTGAGGGCCGCTGGCGCGTGGGCCGGGTGCACGCGGTCCCGGGCGAGGTGCCCCGCTGGGAGCCCCGGCGCGGCGGGGCCGTGCGGCTGTCGGGGGCCCGCGCGACCGGCGTACGGGTGCCGACGGTGCGGGAGGGCATCTCCATCAACCCCGGCTCGCGGATCGTGGCCTGCGTCCTCCAGGACGGCGGCGCCATCGAGATCGCCGTCATGCCGCTGGACGTGCGGGAGCTGCTGGAGGCCGTTCCGGAGCGGACCGCTCCCGAGTAGGGGCAGCCGTCCGCCCCGTCGCCGTCCGCCCGGCCCCGGTCCCCTCAGTCGCCGTACGTGAACGGCAGCGGGTTGGTGAAGCGGCCGTCCGGGGTGGCCGCGGCGACGAGGACCTGCGCGGCGGTCGGCCAGGCGGGGGCGACGGCGGCGATGAACGTGTCGCTGAGCACCACGACGTCCGTGGCGTCCGCGCCGGTGAAGCAGCCGTCGGCGTCCAGGGTGCCGAAGACGACCCGGGTGTGGCCGGTGAGGCCGCTGCCCACGAGGGAGACGGTGGTGCCTCCGCTCCTCGGGCCGACGTCCGGGGTGACGGCGAGCAGCGTGCCCGGTTCCTGCGCGTCCGGCGGGCCCGGGTGGCGCGGGGCGGGGGCCGCCGGGCAGGTGCCGGGGTCGGTGGCATCGGCGCGGGGGGCCGCGTGGGCCGGGGCGAGGGCGATGAGGGGGACCGCGGCGAGGAGGATTCCCGCCCGGCGGAGCGTGCGCGTCACGACGGAGCCTTCCGACCGATGAGCGGACCCGGAGCGGGCCCGCCCCATCATGGGGAGGAAGGGGACCGCGAATCCAGGACCGACCGGTCGTCCCGTGTCGTGTCCCGCGGCGTCACCCGTTGAGTTCCGCCAGGACGCGGAGGGTGTGCGGGTCCGGGGCGGTGACGAGGAGGTCGGTGACGGGTCCCTTGCGCCACAGTTCCAGGCGTTCCGCGATCCGTTCGCGGGGGCCCACGAGGGAGATCTCGTCGGCGAAGGCGTCCGGGACGGCGAGGACGGCCTCCTCCTTGCGGCCGGCGAGGAACAGCTCCTGGATGCGCCGGGCCTCCTCCTCGTAGCCCATCCGGGCCATGAGGTCGGCGTGGAAGTTGCGGGCCGCGTGCCCCATGCCGCCGATGTAGAAGCCGAGCATGGCCTTGACCGGCAGCAGGCCCTCGGCGACGTCCTCGCAGACCTTGGCGCGGGCCATCGGGGCGATCACGAAGTTCTCGGGGAGGTCGCCGAGGGAGGCCTGGTAGACGTCGGTTCGGGTGGGCGACCAGTAGAGCGGCAGCCAGCCGTCCGCGATCCGGGTGGTCTGGGCGATGTTCTTGGGGCCCTCGGCGCCGAGCAGCAGCGGGAGGTTCGCGCGCAGCGGGTGGGTGATCGGCTTGAGGGGCTTGCCGAGGCCGGTGCCGTCCGCGCCGCGGTACGGGTGGCTGTGGAAGCGGCCGTCCACGGCGACGGGTGCCTCGCGGCGCAGCACCTGGCGGATGACGTCGACGTACTCGCGGGTGGCGGTGAGCGGGCTCGACGGGAACGGGCGCCCGTACCAGCCCTCCACGACCTGGGGTCCGGACAGTCCGAGGCCGAGCGTCATCCGGCCGCCGGAGAGGTGGTCCAGGGTGAGGGCGTGCATGGCGGTGGCGGTCGGGGTGCGGGCGGCCATCTGCGCTATCGCGGTGCCCAGGCGGATCCGCGAGGTGTGCGCGGCGATCCAGGTGAGCGGGGTGAAGGCGTCGGAGCCCCAGGCTTCGGCGGTCCACACGGAGTCGTAACCGAGGCGTTCGGCCTCGACGGCGAGGTCGAGGTGGGCGGGTGAGGGCCCGCGGCCCCAGTACCCGAGTGCGAGTCCGAGCCGCATGGAGGTCCCCTCACCACTGTCTGACGATGCGTCAGGCGACTGTAGGGCAACGGCCCCCCGCCCGGAAGGGCGGGGGGCCGTCAGGGCTGTCCCGGCGGGCCGGGAGGCGCGGGTCAGCCGCGCTGGATGCCCGAGGTGTCGTTCAGGACGCCGCGGCGTCCGTCCTGGGTCTGGGCGATCAGCGTGGCGGGGCCGCGCTGGTCGACGGCCAGGTACCAGGTGCCGGGCGCCAGCTCGGCGATCGGGGTGGGGGAGCCGTCCTCACCGAAGAGGGGACGGGCCACCGGCACCGCGAACCAGAACGGCGTGAACTCCGCCGCCGGGGCCGGCGCCGGGGCGGGCTGGTGGCCGGAGTGGTCCTGCGGACCGGGCGCCGGGGTCGGCGTACCGCCGTAGGGCGGGGCGGGCTGCGGGGTGGAACCGTACGGCTGGGGCTGCTGTCCGCCCGGGTAGCCGTATCCGGTGCCCGGCTGCGGCTGGCCGCCGTACGGCGGGACGGCGGCGGGCCGCGGTTCCGGTACGAGCTTCCCGGCGAGGGCGGGGATCTTGGATCCGGCGATCGCGACACCGGCCAGGACCAGGGTCGCGAGGAAGGCGATGATGCTGCCGGCGCCGAGGTCGGCCCCGGACGGGCTGGTGATCAGGGACCACAGGGCGGCCCAGGCGGCGGAGACGGCCAGCACGGTGCCCCACGCCGACAGCGGCAGGCCCGCGAGCTTGCGGCCCTCCGGCTGGAGGCGGGAGAAGACGAGCAGGCCGGCAGCGATGAAGCCGGTGAGGAAGATGGAGGGCAGGACCAGCCGGTAGATGTCGGTGTCCCACGCGCTCGGGAGGTCCAGGCCGGTGGCGGAGTAGAAGTCGAGGAACGAGGCGATGAACAGCAGCACCGCTGCTCCGATCACCACGCCGTCGCCTCGAGTGAGGGAGCGGATGTTCACTTCTCAGGTGTCCTTCTCGGTCTCGGTCGTCTCGTGGTGCCGCGGTCGCAGATCAGGGCTGGAGCGGGGCGGGCGGCACCATGGTACGGAGGTTTTCCGTGACCGGGCTGACCGGGGCGGCGGGCCGCCCTGGTGGGACTACCCGCCGAGGAACCCGACGATGCCGTCGGCGATGCCCTGCGCCGCCTTCTGTCGCCACTCCGGACTCGCCAGTAGCGCCGCGTCCTTGGCGTCACGCATGTTGCCGCATTCGATGAACACCTTGGGCCGGGTCGAGAGGTTCAGTCCGCCCAGATCGTCACGGACCACCAAACCGGTCCCCGATCCGAGGTAGTTGGCGGGCCCCGAACCCGTGGTCCGGGCGAAGTTGCCCGCGATGCGCTCGCCGAGCTGCCGGGAAGGTCCGACGATCTTCGAGGTGTCCGCGGAGCCGCCGCGGACGTTGGCCGGGAGGATGATGTGGTAGCCGCGGCTGCCCTCGGAGACCCCGTCGGCGTGGACCGAGACGACCGCGTCGGCCTTGGCCTCGTTGCCGATGCGGGCCCGCTCGTCGATGCACGGGCCCCACGGGCGCTCCGGGCCCGCCTCGTGGGTGAGGAGCACCTTCACCCCGCGCGCCTCCAGGACCATCCGCAGCCTGCGCGACACGTCCATCGTGAACTCGGCTTCCATGTAGCCGGAGTTGGTGGTCGTGCCGGTCGTGTCGCACTCCTTGCGGTTCGTGCCGATGTCGACCTGGCGGTTGATCTCGCGGGAGTGCTTGAAGTTGCCCGTGTTGTGTCCGGGGTCGATGACCACCGTCCGGCCCGCGAGGGGGTTGGGAGCGGCGGCGGGAGCGCTCGGCGAGCCGGAGGCGAGGGGCGAGCCCGACGGGAGGGGCGAGCCCGACGCGGCCGGGGAGGCGGGCGCGGCCGACGCGCTCGTGGTGGCGCCGGCCTTCCCGTCCCCGCCGCCGGGGGCGGCGTGCGAGGCGGGCTGCGG
>NZ_JANFAK020000288.1 GCF_024721315.2 Streptomyces sp. Isolate_45 | reverse complement strand
CCCCCCCCCCCCCCCCCCCCCCCCCCCCCCCCCCCCCCCCCCCCCCCCCCCCCCCCCCCCCCCCCGGGGGTCCGATGACTACGGAACAGGTCAGTGCTTCCGGTGCCGGAAGATGTCCTTCATCTTCTCCTTCGCCTGACGGACGTCACCCTTCGTCCGCTCGCCGCGGCCCTCGGCCGCCAGCCGGTCGTTGCCCACCGCACGGCCCGCCGCTTCCTTGAGCTTGCCCATGGCCTGCTCGGCCTTTGCCCGGTGCTTCTCGTTCTCCGGCACAGCTGATCACTCCCTCGGGTGGGACGGGAACACGTACCCCTCGTGTGGCCCGGATCCCGGACCTCAAACGCCGGCGCCGCACCGGCCCGGATGTGATCAGCGGGCCGCCGAAATATGATGAGGGCTGTCTCGCGTCAGAACCCTGAAGGCGGACGTACCCCGGAGCGGTCCATGACCTCCCATCGGTCCCCGCGGTCGGCGACCGCCGACGATTTGCTGACGAGGCTCGGGAGGCTGACGGCCCAGGCCAGGGAAGGCGCCGAACTCCAGCAGGCCCGGGTGGAACTGGCCGAGGCACTCCAGCGGGAGATCCTCCCGGCCTCGCTCCCGTCCGTCCCCGGACTGCGCACGGCCGCCCGGTACACGCCCGCACGCCACGGCCTGAGCGTCGGCGGTGACTGGTACGACGGCTTCGCGCTCCCCGGCGGCGCCCTCGGATTCTCCATCGGCGACGTGGAGGGCCACGACGTCGAGGCGGCCGCCTTCATGGGACAGGTCCGCATCGCCGTCCGCGCGGTGGCCGCGGCCGCCGCCGATCCGGGCGAGGTCCTCAGCCGGGCCAACGACCTGCTGCTCTCCGTGGACTGCGACCTCTTCGCGACCTGCACCTTCCTCCGGTTCGACCCCGTCACCTGGGAGATCCAGACGGCCCGCGCCGGCCACGTCCCCGGCGTGTGGGCCACCGTCGACGGCCGCTCCGGCGTCGTGGAGGACGAGGGGGGCACCCCGCTCGGCATGCTGCCCGGCGCCGAGTACCCCGTGACCCGGCGCCGGCTGACGACGGCGGGCGCGTACGTCCTGGTCACCGACGGGGTCGTCGAAGGACCGTCGTTCCCGATGGAGGCAGGTCTGGCGAGGGTGGCCGCCGCCGCCCGCGCCGCCGCCGGCACGGAACCGGGGCAGTTGGCGGCCGAGGTGATGAAGGTCGCCGATTCGACGGGACACGAGGACGACGCCGCCGTGCTCGTCCTGCGTCACGACGCCCCGGGCACCGGACCGGGTGACACGCGCGACGCCTGACGCGTGTCACGCCCCACCGCCGGCCCCCGGTTGTTGTCTGATGCAGTGATGCGCACCGAGGGCTTCCGACGTCCGTTCCTGGCCGTGGTCCGGATCCTCGCCGTTGCCGCCGCCTACTTCGCGGGCGCGCGGATCGGGCTGCTCCAGCAGGTGGTGATCGAAGGCGCGGTCGTCACCCCGCTGTGGCCGCCCACCGGCATCGCCCTCGCCTGCCTGGTCTGGCAGGGGCTCCGGGTCTGGCCCGGCATCGCGCTCGGCGCGTTCCTCGTCATCCGGTCGCTCGGCTCCGAGGACCCGGTCGGACTCGTGATCGTCGCGGGCAACACCCTCGCTCCCGTGTGCGCCGCCCTGATGCTCCGCCGGGTCGGATTCCGCAGGGACCTCGACCGGCTCCGCGACGGGGTCGCCCTGGTCTTCCTCGGAGGGCTGGCGCCGATGCTGATCAGCGCCACCGTCGGAGCCTGGCTGCTGGTCTTCACCCACAGCCTGCCCGACAGCGGGTTCTGGACGGTGTGGTGGACCTGGTGGGCCGGCGACGCGATGGGCGTGCTCGTCCTGACACCGCTGCTGCTCGTCGCGCACAAGGTGCACGTGTCGCAGGACCCCTACCGATGGGCCGAGGCCGCCGCCCTGGGAATCACGGCCGTCGCCGTCACCCTCCTCGCGACCAGGAGCAGCCTGGCCCTGCTCTTCCTCGTCTTCCCGCTGCTCATCTGGGCGGCACTGCGCTTCCAACTCGCCGGGAGCGCGCCCGTCATGCTGCTCGTATCCGTCATGGCGAACGCCGCGGCGATCGCCCGGGCCGGCCCCTTCGCCGACCACACCTTCGTGGAGGGCATGGTCAACCTCCAGGCGCTCAACGGCAGCGCGGCCCTGACCTCGCTGCTGCTGTCGGCGCTCGTCACCGAGCAGAACACCATCCGCCTGCGGATCGAGCAGGCGTGCCTGGACCTCGCCGAAGTGGTGGATCAGCTCGCGTCGGGCAAGTCGGCCTCCCGCTGGCACCCGCCCGACCCGGGTGCGGACGGATCCCGTGGGGAGGGATCCCGGGCGGACGGCGGCTGAGGAGGCCCCGAGCCCGGGAAACGTTCAAAGCCTCCGGCCCGATCCGGGCGGAGGCTCTGAACGTGAAGGGTGGTGCCCACGTGAGGGGTCCGGATCCGCGGATCCGGGGGTGGTGCAAGCCGGGGCCCCGTGGGCACTCGCGCAGGCGTCGGAGGCCCCGGCTCGAAGAGGGGACCGGGTCAGCTGTTGGCGGACACGTTGCCCGAGAGGACCGGGATGTTGTCCAGGATGTGGGAGAGCGGCTCGTCGCCCTTGGCCTGGGTCGAGTTCTCGGTGCACTGCTGGTTCTGCGGGTTGGACAGGACGTTGATGTCCTGGACACCGATGTTCAGCGCGGCGACGAGCGACTGCGCGTTGATCTTGGCCGGCAGACCGATGCAGGGCTTGTTGAGCGTGCCCTGGACCAGGCCGAGCTGCGGGCTCAGGTCGCCGTGGGTCTTCTGGTTGCCGTAGATCTGGGAGGCACCGTTGCCGTTGACGGTGTTGATCCCGTTGTCGTTGCCGATGGCCATGGCCGGAGCGGCAAGGGCGGCGCCCGCGCCGACGATGGATGCGGTGGCGGCGGCGGTGGCCATCATCTTCTTGATCATCATGGTCCTTCTGTTGCACGAGTGCACGATGGTGAGCGCTCTGATCAACGCCCGGACCTGCGGCAGGTTCCGCATCTTCACCCGATCGGCCGCCTGCCGCGCACCGCCCCGCGGCCCCGGCTCAGGCCGCCGTGACGACCGACGCCCGTATCGCCGAGGCCCATTCCTCCAGCAGCGCCGCGTGGCGCACCCGCTCGTCGTCACGAAGGCGCCCCTCGGCGCGGGCGAACAGGCAGCGGATGTCCGCGTTGATGGCGGAGAGGGGGCGGCCGGGTGTCGCGGAGTCAGGGGTCGGGCTCATGTGATCAAGAGTAGGCGGGAGGTCCGACAGCCGACGCCCGTGTCCGTCATGCGGACGGCCCCGTCCGCTCGGCGCCGTCCCCGCCGGGGCCGCCGCCGAGCCGGGCGGCCCGCGACCGCGGGCAGCGCCGCTCGGGGAGGCCGAGGGTCAGCCCGGCGGCCCTCGTGCGGGCGGCGCGGGCCGCCACCGGGTCGCCCGCCCGCTCCGGAGGGTGGGCCCGTACGGCTTCCGGACGGTCCTCGGGGACGGGGCCCGTCATCACATCTCGGTCCCGGCGCCCTCGTCGACCGGCCGGACGACGACCGGGTAGTTCGGCGCGCCTCGGGGACGGGACAGGCGTGGGCGCGGGCGGCGATCTCGGCGGCCCGCGCGAAATCGGTGACGTCGACGACGGCCGAGCGGAAAGAGACCGCCCGGCGAGAGCAGGCGCGGGCTGCGGGAGAGGCCGCGAAACGGCCGGAAAGCGACATCCTGTGGCGCCGGCTGGCCGGAAAACGCCGGCCCGTGCGAAACCCGACCCATCCGAATCGGCCCCGGCGGCGAAGCACAGGGTGACAGGCCGCTGCCGGGCGGCACGACACAGCGCGGCCCGGTCGCGGAACGCAGCGACCGGAAGGCTTCACTCCGTGACCCTCTCGACGCCCCGTGCCACGCGTGAGGACCAGGCCGTTCCCCGCCACCGCATACCGGCCGACCCCCGGTCCTGGCCCGACGTGGTGCGCTGCCCGGAACCCCCCACCGGTCACACCGCCGTCGCGCGCCACCTCCTGCGGCGCGCCTTCGCCCGCCTGCCGCTGCGCGTGCGCCTCGGCGACCGGGCCCCGGCGGGCAACGGGCCCGAGCTCACCGTCCACGACCCCGACGCCTTCTTCCGTCGGATCGCCGCCGACGGCCTCATCGGCTTCGGCGAGTCGTACATGGCCGGTGAATGGGACGCCGACGACCTGCCCGGCGTCCTGACCGTCCTCGCCGCCCACGTGGACGAGCTCGTCCCCGCCCCGCTGCGCCGGTTGCGCGCCGCCTGGGTGCGGCGCAGGCCGGAGACCCAGCGGGGAACCCCGGAAGGCGCCCGGGAGAACGTCCAGCGCCACTACGACCTGTCGAACGAGCTCTTCGAACTCTTCCTCGACCCCTCGATGACCTACTCCTCGGCCGTCTTCACCGCCTTCCCCGCCCGCCCCGAGGCCCTGGAGGCCGCGCAGCACCGGAAGATCGACCGGCTCCTGGACCTGGCCGGCGTCGGCCCGGACCGACGGGTCCTGGAGATCGGTACGGGCTGGGGCGAACTCGCGCTGCGCGCCGCCTCCCGGGGCGCCGACGTCGTGACGCTCACCCTCTCCGCCGAGCAACGGGACCTGGCCGTCCGGCGGATCGCCGAGGCCGGCCTGTCGGACCGGGTCAGCGTCCGGTTGCAGGACTACCGCGAGGCGCGGGGCGCGTACGACGCCGTCGTCAGCGTGGAGATGATCGAGGCCGTCGGCGCCGACTACTGGCCGGTCTACTTCCGCTCCCTGCGCGACGCACTCGCCCCGGCCGGCCGCATCGCCCTCCAGTCCATCACCATGCCGCACGCCCGGATGCTCCTCACCGACCGCACCCACACCTGGATCAGCAAGTACGTCTTCCCCGGCGGGCTGATCCCCTCCCGGCGAGCCATCGAGGAACACGCCGCCCGCGCGGGCCTCGGCATCGTCTCCGACGAGGGCTACGGCGACCACTACGCGGAGACGCTGCGCCTGTGGCGGGAACGGTTCACCTCCCGCGCCGACGAAGTCGCCGACCTCGGGTTCGACGTCACGTTCCGCCGCATGTGGGAGCTGTACCTCGCCTATTCCGAAGCCGGGTTCCGCTCCCACTACCTGGACGTCCGCCAGCTGCTCCTCGTCGAAGGGACCCGGTGAGCCCCGTGAGCGGCCACCCCGCCGGGCCGTCCCGGGCTGATGGCGCACCCGCGGACGCCG
>NZ_JANFAK020000287.1 GCF_024721315.2 Streptomyces sp. Isolate_45 | reverse complement strand
ACCGCGTGAGCGTCGCGGCGATCAACGGGCCGCGCTCGGTCGTGATCGCCGGTGACGAGGACGCGGCGACGGCGGTCGTGACGGCTCTGACCGGCCGGAGGAGCAAGCGCCTGACGGTCAGTCACGCGTTCCACTCGCCGCACATGGACGCCATGCTGGACGACTTCCGCCGGGTGGTGGAGAGGCTGTCCTTCGCCGCCCCGCGCATTCCGATCGTCTCGAACCTGACCGGCGGCCTGATCGCCGACGGCGAGATGGGTACGGCGGACTTCTGGGTCCGCCACGTCCGCGAGGCCGTCCGCTTCCTCGACGGCATCCGGACCCTCGAAACGGCCGGGGTGACGACGTACGTCGAACTCGGCCCCGACGGCATCCTCTCCGCCCTCGCCCAGGACTGCCTCACCCAGGAGTCCGCCACCCGGGAATCCGCCTTCGCCCCCGCCCTGCGCGCCGGACGCGACGAAGCGGAGACCTTGCTCTCGGCGCTCTCCACCGCCTGGGTGCGCGGCGCCACCCTCGACCCGGCCGCCTTCTACGCCCCGCTCGGTGCCGGCCGCGTCGACCTGCCGACATACGCCTTCCAACGCACCGTCCACTGGCTCGACGCCGGTCGCGCGGACGGCGACGTCGGGGCGGCCGGACTCGGCACCACCGACCACCCGCTGCTCGGCGCCGAGGTCCAACTGCCCGATTCCGACGGCCACCTCTTCACCGGCCGGCTGTCGCTGGCCACCCACCCGTGGCTCGGGGACCACCGGGTCATGGGCGCCGCCCTCCTGCCCGGCACGGCCTTCGTAGACCTGGCGCTCCGGGCCGGTGACCACGTCGGCTGCGACCTGGTCGACGAACTCACCCTTGAGGCACCGCTGGTACTGCCCGAACAGGGTGGCGTACAGCTACGCCTGTCCGTCGGAGCCGCCGACCCGGCGGCCCGGCGCCGCAGCCTCGCGCTCCACTCCCGCCCGGAGGGCGCGGACCCGGACGCCCCGTGGACGCGGCACGCCGCCGGCGTGCTCGCGGCCGGGGCCGACCCCGCACCGCAGGGCCTCACCGAGTGGCCGCCGGCCGGCGCGGAAGCCGTGCCGGTGGAGGGCCTGTACGAGGGCCTCGCGGACTCCGGCTTCGGCTACGGCCCCGTGTTCCAGGGCCTGCGGGCCGCCTGGCGGCACGACGGCACGTACTACGCCGAGGTCGCCCTGCCCGACGGAGCCGCCGCCGAGGCCGCGCGCTTCGGCCTGCACCCGGCGCTCCTGGACGCCGCCCTGCACGTGCTCGGACTGGGCGCCGCCGACGCTACCGAAGGCCGGCTGCCGTTCTCCTGGTCCGGGATCAGGCTGCACGCGGTCGGAGCCTCCGAGCTTCGGGTACGTCTGACCACCGCCCGGAACGGCGAGGTGGCCCTCACCATCGCCGACACCACCGGAGCGCCGGTCGCCTCGGTCACCGGCCTCGCCCTACGGGCCGTCGGCCGCGACCGGCTCGCCACCGGCCCGGACCAGACCCGTGACGCCCTGTTCCGCGTCGAGTGGACGCAGTCGGCGACGGGCGGAACCTTCGACGACTGGTCCATGTGGGGAGAGGGCGACGGGACCGAGGCCGCCTCGGTGGTGTCGCTCCTGGACCCGACCGGCGATGACCTCGCCGCCGCGGTGCACGCGGAGACCGGCCGGGCCCTGGGGATCCTCCAGGAGTGGGCCGCCACCGACGGGCCCGCCGATTCGCGACTGGTGTTCCTGACACGGGGCGCGGTGGAGGCCGTACCGGGCGAAGGCGTCCCGGACCTCGCGCACGCCCCGGTACGGGGCCTCGTACGGTCCGCGCAGTCGGAGAACCCGGGCCGCATCGTGCTGGTCGACGTGGACGTCGATGCCGACGGTGACGTGCGTGAGGCCCTGGCCGCCGCCCTCGCCTCGGGCGAGTCCGAGGTCGCGGTGCGCGACGGCGCCGTCCTGGTACCGAGGCTGGCGCGTGCGAAGGCCACCGAGAACGCGGCCTCGGAGTGGGATCCCGCGGGCACCGTCCTGGTGACGGGTGCGAGCGGTTCGCTGGGCGGGCTCTTCGCCCGTCACCTTGTGACCGAGCACGGCGTACGGAACCTGCTGCTGGTCAGCCGTCGTGGTGGGGCCGCCGAGGGCGCCTCCGAGTTGTCGGCGGAGCTGGCCGGTCTGGGCGCCGAGGTGTCGTGGGCCCCGTGTGACGTCGCCGACCGAGCCGCGCTGGCGGCCGTACTGGCCGCCGTACCGGCGGAACACCCCCTGACCGGTGTCGTGCACACGGCCGGTGTCCTGGACGACGGGGTCATCGGCTCCCTGACCGGCGAGCGCCTGTCGGCGGTCCTCCGCCCCAAGACGGACGCCGCGTGGAACCTCCACGAGCTGACCCGCGACCTCGACCTCTCCGCCTTCGTGCTGTTCTCCTCCGCCGCCGGAGTGTTCGGTGGCGCCGGGCAGGCCAACTACGCGGCGGCCAACACCTTCCTGGACGCCCTCGCCGCCCACCGCAACGCCCAGGGCCTGGCGGGCACCTCCCTCGCCTGGGGCCTGTGGACGGGCGTCGGCGGCATGGGCGGAGACCTGGCCGGCGGCGACCGCGAACGCATCAACCGCGGTGGCATCGGCGCCCTCGCACCGGAGACGGGCCTGGCCCTCTTCGACGCGGCCCGCCGCACCACCGAGCCGCTGCTCGTGCCGCTCCCGCTCGACCTGGCCGCCCTGCGCGCCCAGGCCCGCGCGGGCATGGTCCCCGACCTGCTGCGCGGACTGGTCCGCGTACCGGCACGCCGGGCAGCGGGACAGGCCGCCACGGCCGACGGGTCCGCGCTCATCACCCGACTGTCGGCGCTCGCGACGGCCGACCGGGACGAGGCCCTGCTGGACATCGTCCGGACCGAGGTCGCCGCCGTACTCGGTCACGCCTCGACCGACGAGGTGTCGGCCGACCGGGCCTTCAAGGAGCTCGGCTTCGACTCCCTGACCTCCGTCGAACTGCGCAACCGGCTCGGCGCCGCCACCGGCCAACGGCTCCCCGCCACCCTCGTCTTCGACTACCCCACGCCCAGCGCGCTGGCGGCGTACCTGAAGACCGAGGTCCTGGGCCTGACCGGGGACGGCGAGGGGGAGACGGCCGGCGCCGCCACCGCCCTGCCGGTCACCCTCGGCGCCTCGTTCCAGGACGACCCGATCGCGATCGTCGGCATGAGCTGCCGCTACCCCGGAGGCGTCGAGACCCCCGAGGACCTGTGGCGCCTGGTGGCGGGCGGCATCGACGCCATCTCCGAATTCCCGCAAGGCCGCGGCTGGGACCTGGATTCGCTCTACGACCCGGACCCGGACGGCAAGGGCACCAGCTACACCCGCTCGGGCGGATTCCTGCACGACGCGGGCCGCTTCGACCCGGCGTTCTTCGGGATCTCGCCGCGCGAGGCCGTCGCGATGGACCCGCAGCAGCGCCTGCTGCTGGAAACCTCCTGGGAGGCGTTCGAGCGGGCCGGCATCGACCCGGCGTCGATGCGCGGCAGCCGCACCGGCGTGTTCGCGGGCATCATGTACCACGACTACGCCACCCGCATCACCTCCGTGCCCGACGGCGTCGAGGGCTACCTCGGCACCGGCAACTCCGGCAGCATCGCCTCGGGCCGCGTCTCGTACGCGTTCGGCCTGGAGGGCCCGGCGGTCACCGTCGACACCGCGTGCTCGTCGTCCCTCGTCGCCCTGCACTGGGCGATCCAGGCGCTCCGCAACGGCGAATGCACCATGGCGCTGGCGGGCGGTGTCACCGTCATGTCGACACCGGGCACCTTCACCGAGTTCAGCCGCCAGCGCGGTCTGGCCGCCGACGGCCGCATCAAGTCCTTCGCCGCGGCGGCCGACGGCACCAGCTGGGCCGAAGGCGCCGGCATGCTGCTCGTCGAGCGGCTGTCCGACGCCCGCCGCAACGGACACCCGGTGCTCGCCGTGGTCCGCGGCTCGGCGATCAACCAGGACGGCGCCTCCAACGGCCTGACCGCCCCCAACGGCCCGTCCCAGCAGCGCGTCATCCGCCAGGCCCTCGCCTCCGGCGGGCTGACCAGCGACCAGATCGACGTGGTCGAGGCACACGGCACGGGCACGACGCTCGGCGACCCGATCGAGGCACAGGCCCTCCTGGCCACCTACGGACGCGAGCGCGCGGCCGACGAGCCCCTCCGGCTCGGTTCGATCAAGTCGAACATGGGCCACACGCAGGCCGCCGCCGGTGTCGCGGGCGTCATCAAAATGATCATGGCGATGCGGCACGGGATCCTGCCCAGGACCCTCCACGTCGACGAGCCGACCCCGCACGTCGACTGGGAGGACGGCGCCGTCAGCCTGCTGACCGAGTCCATGCCGTGGCCGGAGACGGGCCGCCCCCGCCGGGCCGGTGTGTCGTCGTTCGGCATCAGCGGCACCAACGCCCACACGATCATCGAGCAGGCCCCCGACGAACCCGAGGCGAACGCCTCCTCGTCCGCGACCGCCCCCACGCCCGCGCTGCCGTACGTGCTGTCCGCCAAGTCGGCGGACGCCCTGCGCGGCCAGGCGGCCCGCCTGCGGGCCCGCCTGGAGGAAGCCCCAGAGACCGGCGCCACGGACGTGGCCTACTCGCTGGCGACCCGACGCGCCGCGTTCGACCACCGCGCGGTGGTCGTGACGGACGACCGGCAGGAACTGCTGCGCGGCCTGGCCGCACTGGAGAACGGCGACCTGACCACCACCACGGTCACGCGCGGCACCCTGGGCGCCGCCGGCGCCGGAAAACTCGCGTTCCTGTTCACCGGGCAGGGCAGCCAACGCCTCGGCATGGGTCGGGAACTGTACGAGACCCACCCGGTGTTCGCCGCCGCGCTGGACGCGGTGTGCGAGCGCATGGATCTCGAAGTGCCTTTGAAGGAAGTCCTGTTCGGGGCGGACGCGGGGCTCCTGGATCGGACCGAATGCACGCAGCCGGCGTTGTTCGCGGTCGAGGTGGCGTTGTTCCGGCTGCTCGAATCGTGGGGTGTGCGGCCGGACTTCGTGGCCGGGCACTCGATCGGTGAGATCGTTGCCGCGCATGTGTCGGGTGTGTTGTCGCTGGACGACGCGTGCGTGTTGGTGGCGGCTCGTGGGCGGTTGATGCAGGCGCTGCCTTCGGGTGGCGTGATGGTCGCGGTGCAGGCGTCGGAGGACGAGGTCCTGCCGCTGTTGACCGAGCGGGTGAGTGTCGCGGCGGTCAACGGTCCGGGGTCGGTGGTCATCGCCGGTGACGAGGACGCGGCGTCGGCGGTCGTGGCGGCCTT
>NZ_JANFAK020000028.1:247-69370 GCF_024721315.2 Streptomyces sp. Isolate_45 | reverse complement strand
GTCACGGCCCTCCCCCGCACCCGCTCCACGACCTGCCGCAGGTGCTCGGGCGTGGTGCCGCAGCAGCCACCGACCAGGGACAGTCCGTACTCGCGGACGAAGGTCTCCTGCGCGTCCGCCAGCTCCGCGGCCGACAGCGGGTAGTGCGCGCCCTGCTTGGTCAGGACGGGGAGGCCGGCGTTCGGCATGCACGACAGCGGGATGCGGGCATTGCGCGCCAGGTAGCGCAGGTGCTCGCTCATCTCGGCGGGGCCGGTGGCGCAGTTCAGGCCGATCATGTCGATGCCGAGCGGCTCCAACGCCGTCAACGCCGCACCGATCTCCGAACCCAACAGCATGGTGCCCGTGGTCTCGACGGTGACCGAGCAGATCAGCGGGACGGAGATGCCGAGGGCCTCCATGGCTCGGCGGGCGCCGATGATGGAGGACTTCGTCTGGAGCAGGTCCTGGGTGGTCTCGACGAGGAGTGCGTCGGCGCCGCCGGTGATCAGGCCTTCGGCGTTGATCTGGTAGGCGTCGCGGATCTGGGCGTAGGTGATGTGGCCCAGGGTGGGCAGCTTGGTGCCCGGGCCCATGGAGCCGAGGACCCAGCGCTGCTGTCCGGTGGAGGCGGTGTACTCGTCCGCGACCTCGCGGGCGATGCGGGCGCCGGACTCCGACAGTTCGAAGTTGCGTTCGGGGATGTCGTACTCGGCGAGGGCGGCGAAGTTCGCGCCGAAGGTGTTCGTCTCGACGCAGTCGACGCCGACGGAGAAGTACGCCTCGTGGACCGAGCGGACGATGTCCGGGCGGGTGACGTTCAGGACCTCGTTGCAGCCTTCCAGCTGCTGGAAGTCCTCCATCGTCGGGTCCTGCTCCTGGAGCATCGTTCCCATGGCTCCGTCGGCGACGACCACGCGGGTGGCGAGCGCCTCCCGGAGGGCGTCGGCCCGGGTCTGGGTGTCTGCGGGCGGGTTCGGCAACGAGGCCATGGTTGTGCTCCCTGGGATGCGACGGCTGTCGGCTTTGCACCCCCTCGTGTCAAGGGTGCACGCGGTCAGGGTAACCGTGCGGCAACAACCCCGGTGGGGGCGTCCCACGTGGCGGACTGCATTCTGTGCGCGGGACCACGCACGGGGGTGTGACGGTGTGCACTGACGTCGGGAATCGCCCAACCATGCACAAGGTCGGCATCGACCGATAGTGTTCAGCATTGTCGAACTACGTCAGCAGGAGGCTGCGCGATGGCACGGAACATCCAGTCGCTCGAACGAGCCGCTGCGATGCTGCGGCTCCTGGCGGGCGGGGAGCGCCGGCTGGGACTTTCGGATGTGGCGTCGTCCCTGGGCCTGGCCAAGGGCACGGCGCACGGGATCCTGCGCACCCTGCAGGCCGAGGGCTTCGTCGAGCAGGACCCGGCGTCGGGTCGCTACCAGTTGGGCGCGGAGCTGCTGCGCCTGGGCAACAGCTATCTGGACGTGCACGAGCTGCGCGCCCGCGCGCTGGTCTGGACGGACGACCTGGCCCGGGCCAGTGGTGAGAGCGTGTACGTGGGGGTGCTGCACAAGAGCGGGGTGCTGATCATGCACCACGTGTTCCGGCCGGACGACAGCCGCCAGGTGCTGGAGGTGGGGGCCATGCAGCCGCTGCACTCCACGGCCCTGGGGAAGGTCCTGTCGGCCTACGACCCGGTCGCGCACACCCAGGTGGTGGAGGTGGAGCGGGAGTCGTTCACGCCCCGTACGGTCACGGACGCGGTGGGCTTCGAGGAGGTCCTGGACCTGACCCGGGCACGGGGCTGGGCGGCGGACGTGGAGGAGACCTGGGAGGGCATCGCCTCGGTGGCGGCGCCGATCCTCGACCGGCGCCGGATGCCTGTGGGCGCGGTGGCCGTCGCGGGGGCCGTGGAGCGGGTCTGCGGGGAGGGCGGGGAGCCCCGGGCGTCACTGGTCGCCTCGGTCCGGGACTGCGCACGGTCGGTTTCGCGCGATCTCGGCGCGGGCCGGTTCTGAGCTTGACTTGATTCGTTCGGCCCACCCGAGGGGCGCTTCCGGCGCCCTTTGGGTGGGTTTTGTCGTTTCCGGATCACTCATTGGCCTGATTTGGGCGATCGTACCGTGTGGTAACGATCCGGTTCTTTGACCTGGCCAACCCTTGACGCGTTCTTCATTCAGGCGGAAAACTGCCGTTCATCGGTCGGCATTGTCGAACACCTACCGGCAATACGCGTTAGGCTAGGGCGAGGCCAAGGACCGGTGCAGCACTCACCGAGTGTGTGGACCACCGGAGGGACCCGGTGTCCACACACCCCTGGACGTAAGAACAAAGGAGTCGCGGGTGTCCAGCTCCGACATCTTCATCGGCGAGACCATCGGTACCGCCCTGCTCACTCTTCTCGGTGGTGGCGTCTGCGCCGCCGTCACCCTCAAGAGCTCCAAGGCCCGCAACGCGGGCTGGCTCGCGATCACCTTCGGCTGGGGTTTCGCCGTACTGATCGCCGCCTACGTCTCCGCTCCGCTCTCCGGGGCCCACCT
The DNA here is from genome assembly GCF_024721315.2 of Streptomyces sp. Isolate_45. Lineage (GTDB taxonomy): Bacteria > Actinomycetota > Actinomycetes > Streptomycetales > Streptomycetaceae > Streptomyces. Next base: position 66,857 of record NZ_JANFAK020000028.1, on the reverse strand, counting down.
GAACCCGGCCGTCACGTTCGGCATCGCCGTCAAGACCGGCGAGTGGGGCGACGTCCCCGTATACCTCGCGGGCCAGCTCCTCGGTGCCATGCTGGGTGCCGTGCTGATGTGGATCACGTACTACGGCCAGTTCCGCGTGCACCTGTCCGACCCCGAGCACATCCGCGACGCCAAGCTCGGTCCCGAGGACCCGCACCCGCACGACCAGGCCGGCCCGGTCCTCGGCATCTTCTCCACGGGACCCGAGATCCGTAATGTCGTGCAGAACCTCGCCACCGAGATCATCGGCACCGCCGTCCTGGTCCTGGCCATCCTGACCCAGGGCCTCCAGGACGACGGCAAGGGACTCGGTGTGATCGGTGTCCTGATCACCTCGTTCGTGGTCGTCGGCATCGGCCTCTCGCTGGGCGGCCCCACCGGCTACGCCATCAACCCGGTGCGCGACCTCGGTCCGCGCATCGTGCACGCCCTGCTCCCGCTGCCCAACAAGGGCGGTTCGGACTGGGGGTACTCCTGGATCCCGGTCGTCGGCCCGCTCGTCGGTGCCGTACTCGCCGGCGGTCTGTACAACATCGCGTTCGCCTGATCAGCATCTGCAGCGCTCGTAAGATCCGCACCGCACTCCTGATTCCGCCAACTCACCAGACCTGCCAGGAGCAGCCATCATGACCAGCAGCACCGGCCCCTTCATCGCCGCGATCGACCAGGGCACCACCTCCTCCCGCTGCATCGTCTTCGACCGCGACGGGCGCATCGTCGCCGTCGACCAGAAGGAGCACGAGCAGATCTTCCCGAAGCCGGGCTGGGTCGAGCACGACGCCGCCGAGATCTGGACCAACGTCCAGGAGGTCGTCGCGGGAGCCATCGCCAAGGCGGAGATCACCGCCGCCGACGTCAAGGCCGTCGGCATCACCAACCAGCGCGAGACCACCCTGCTGTGGGACAAGAACACCGGCGAGCCGGTGCACAACGCGCTGGTCTGGCAGGACACCCGCACCGACTCCCTGTGCAAGGAGCTCGGCCGCAACGTCGGCCAGGACCGCTTCCGCCGCGAGACGGGCCTGCCGCTGGCCAGCTACTTCGCCGGCCCCAAGGTCCGCTGGCTGCTCGACAACGTCGAGGGCCTGCGCGAGCGTGCCGAGGCGGGCGACATCCTCTTCGGCACCATGGACTCCTGGGTCATCTGGAACCTCACGGGCGGCGCCCAGGGCGGCGTGCACGTCACCGACGTCACCAACGCCTCGCGCACCATGCTGATGAACCTGCACACGCTGGCCTGGGACGACAAGATCGCGGAATCGATGGGGGTCCCGCTCAACGTCCTCCCCGAGATCAAGTCCTCCGCCGAGGTCTACGGCCACGTCAAGGAAGGCGTCCTCGCCGGCGTCCCGGTCGCCTCGGCGCTCGGTGACCAGCAGGCCGCCCTCTTCGGGCAGACCTGTTTCGCCGAGGGCGAGGCGAAGTCCACGTACGGCACCGGCACGTTCATGCTGATGAACACCGGCGACAAGATCATCAACTCCTACAGCGGCCTGCTGACCACGGTCGGCTACCAGATCGGCGACCAGAAGCCGGTCTACGCCCTGGAAGGCTCCATCGCCGTCACCGGCTCGCTCGTCCAGTGGATGCGCGACCAGATGGGCCTGATCAAGTCGGCCGCCGAGATCGAGACCCTGGCCTCCTCGGTCGACGACAACGGCGGCGCCTACTTCGTGCCGGCCTTCTCCGGCCTGTTCGCCCCGTACTGGCGCTCCGACGCCCGCGGTGTGATCACCGGCCTGACCCGGTACGTCACCAAGGCGCACATCGCCCGTGCCGTCCTGGAGGCCACCGCCTGGCAGACCCGCGAGATCACCGACGCCATGACCAAGGACTCCGGCGTCGAGCTGGCAGCGCTCAAGGTCGACGGTGGCATGACCTCCAACAACCTGCTGATGCAGACGCTCTCGGACTTCCTGGACGCCCCCGTGGTGCGCCCGATGGTCGCCGAGACCACCTGCCTCGGCGCCGCCTACGCCGCCGGCCTGGCCGTCGGCTTCTGGCCCGACACCGACGCCCTGCGCGCCAACTGGCGCCGCGCGGCCGAGTGGACCCCGCGGATGCCCGCCGAGCAGCGGGACCGCGAGTACAAGAGCTGGCTCAAGGCCGTGGAGCGGTCGATGGGCTGGGTCGACGACGAAGACGCCAGCTGACCGCACCGGCTGACGAATCGACGAGGAGCTAAAGAGACATGAGCAGCCCGCAGAGCGTTCCCACCCTGGGTACGCACCCGACAGCCGGTTCCAACGCGAGCCGCGCCGAGACCCGTGAGCAGTTGGCCAAGGCCACGTACGACCTGCTGGTCATCGGCGGTGGAATCCTGGGCACCTCGGTGGCCTGGCACGCCGCGCAGTCGGGTCTGCGGGTCGCCATGGTGGACGCCGGTGACTTCGCCGGCGCCACCTCCTCCGCCTCCTCCAAGCTCGTTCACGGAGGCTTGCGCTACCTGCAGACCGGCGCGGTCAAGCTCGTCGCGGAGAACCACCACGAGCGCCGGGTGCTGGCCAAGGACGTGGCCCCGCACCTGGTCAACCCGCTGACCTTCTACCTGCCCGTGTACAAGGGCGGTCCGGTCGGTGCGGCGAAGCTGGGCGCGGGCGTGTTCGCGTACTCGGCGCTCTCGGCCTTCGGTGACGGGATCGGCAAGGTCATCTCGCCGGCCCGCGCCGTCGCCGACAACCCGGGCCTGAAGACGGACAACCTGAAGGCCGTCGCGGTCTACTACGACCACCAGATGAACGACTCCCGCGTCGCCGTCATGACGGTCCGCGCGGCCGTCGAGTCGGGTGCGGTCGTCCTCAACCACGCCGAGGTCACCGGCCTGCGCATGACGCGCGGCCGGGTCACCGGTGCCGAGCTCAAGGACCGGCTGGACGGCACCGAGTTCGGCGTCGACGCCCGCGTCGTGCTCAACGCCACCGGCCCGTGGGTGGACCACCTGCGGCGCATGGAGGACAAGCACTCGATGCCGTCGATCCGCCTGTCCAAGGGCGCGCACATCGTCATGAAGCGCAAGTCGCCGTGGAAGGCCGCCATGGCCACCCCGATCGACAAGTACCGCATCACCTTCGCCCTCCCGTGGGAGGACCAGCTGCTGCTCGGCACGACCGACGAGGTCTACGAGGGCGACCCGGCGGACGTGCGCGCCACCGAGTCCGACATCCAGCAGATACTCGACGAGGCGGCGTTCTCCGTGAACGACGCGGACCTCGACCGCTCCCTGATGACGTACGCCTTCGCGGGCCTGCGGGTGCTGCCCGGCGGCCCCGGCGGCGTGGAGAAGGCCAAGCGCGAGACGGTCGTCTCCGAGGGCGCGGGCGGCATGCTGTCGGTGGCCGGCGGCAAGTGGACGACCTACCGTCACATCGGCCGTGTGGTGATGGACAAGCTGGCCAAGCTCCCGGGCAGCCCGCTGACCGAGGACATGGAGCCCGCGAAGTCGCTCGTGCGCCGGATCCCGCTGCCCGGTGTCGCGAACCCGAACGCGGTCGCGCACCGGCTGCTGGTGGACCGCGAGCCCGGTACCCGGATGGACCCGCTGACGGCCCGCCACCTCGCGTCGCACTACGGCTCGTTGGCCTTCGACATCGCGCGCATCGCGAACGAGGACCCGGCGCTGGCCGAGCGCATCCACCCGGACGGTCCGGAGATCTGGGCGCAGGTCGCCTACGCCCGTGACAACGAGTGGGCCGAGACGGTCGACGACGTGCTGCGCCGGCGCACGACGGTGACGATCCGCGGTCTGGACGACGCCTCCGTGCGCGCCCGGGTCGAGGAGATGCTGGGCCGCAAGGCATAGCTCCCGCGCTGGTGGGGAAGAGGGGCGGTTCCGAGGGGAACCGCCCCTCCGTCGTGGGCTGTGGTCGGTGCCGCCTCAAGGCTTAGGCTGACCCACGTACGCAAGGGAACTTCGGAAGGAGACCTGGGTGATCGAGCTTGAGGGCGTGCCCGAGCTGATCGACCCGGTCATGGTGGCCGCGTTCGAGGGCTGGAACGACGCGGGTGACGCCGCCTCCGGTGCGGTGGCGCACCTGGACCGGGAGTGGAAGGGCGAGGTCTTCGCGGCTCTGGACGCCGAGGACTACTACGACTTCCAGGTCAACCGGCCGACGGTGTGGCTGGACAACGGGGTCAGGAAGATCACCTGGCCGACAACAAGGCTGTCCGTGGTCCGGATCGGCGGTGCGAAGCCGCGTGACCTGGTGCTGGTGCGGGGCATCGAACCGTCCATGCGGTGGCGGTCGTTCTGCAACGAGCTGCTCGGCTTCGCGCACGAGCTGGGCGTGGAGATGGTGGTCATCCTGGGCGCGCTGCTCGGGGACACCCCGCACACGCGGCCCGTGCCCGTCAGCGGGGTGACGTCGGACGCCGACCTGGCGCGGACGATGGACCTGGAGGAGACGAAGTACGAGGGTCCGACCGGGATCGTGGGCGTGCTGCAGGAGGCCTGCACGCACGCGGGCGTTCCCGCGGTGTCGCTGTGGGCGGCGGTGCCGCACTACGTGTCCCAGCCGCCCAACCCGAAGGCCACGCTGGCGCTGCTCAACCGGTTGGAGGACCTGATCGACATCAGGATCCCGCTGGGCGAGCTGCCCGAGGACGCGCGTGCCTGGCAGCTGGGCGTGGACCAGCTGGCCGCCGAGGACAGCGAGGTCGCGGAGTACGTCCAGACGCTGGAGGAGGCGCGGGACACGGCGGACCTGCCGGAGGCCTCCGGGGACGCGATCGCCCGGGAGTTCGAACGGTACCTGCGGCGGCGGGACCCTTCCGCCACAGCGGATCCGGGCGACGCCTCGTACCTGCGGGACACCGCCGGCGGCCCGCCCCGGCCTCCGAAGCGCAGGCCGGAGCCGGAGCCGCCCGCGGCTTCGACGCCCGACGGGGCCGCCGGTGGGTCCGGGAGCGGGTCCGAGGAGGCGTCCGGAGCTGCCGGGGCGTCCGGGGCCCAGGAGGCGACGGGGACGCCCGGGACCGCGGGTACGCCCGCGACGCCCGAGTCGCCGGAGAAGCCGGAGGCTCCTGAGCCGCCCGGGACGCCGGGCTCCTCCCCCGACGCCTAGGTCGTCGAACGAGAACGCCGGACCGGCCGCAGCCGCGGCCGGTCCGGCGTTCTCGTTGCCCCCTGAGGGAGCGATGCTCTAGAGGGCGACGCCGAGCAGGGCGTCGACCGTGCGGGAGACCAGGCCCGGGGCCGACTCGTCGTCGGCGTCCGTGGCCAGCTGGAGCTCGACCCAGCGGTCCACGGCGGCCAGCGCGGCGGGGGCGTCCAGGTCGCGGGAGAGGGCCTCGCGGACCTCCTCGACCAGGGCGTCCGCCGGTACTCCGTCCGGGCGCGAGACCGCCGCGCGCCAGCGCTCCAGACGGGCCACCGCCTCGGCGAGGACCGCGTCCGTCCACTCCCAGTCGGCCCGGTAGTGGTGCGACAGCAGGGCGAGGCGGATGGCCGCCGGGTCGACCCCGGAGCGGCGCAGCGTCGAGACGAAGACCAGGTTGCCCTTGGACTTCGACATCTTCTCGCCGTTCAGGCCGACCATGCCGGCGTGGACGTAGGCCTTGGCCATCGGGAACTCGCCCGTCAGCGCCTGGGCGTGCGAGGCACCCATCTCGTGGTGCGGGAACGCCAGGTCGGAGCCGCCGCCCTGGATGTCGAAGCCCATGCCCAGGTGGTCCAGGGCGATGGCGACGCACTCGATGTGCCAGCCGGGCCGGCCGCGGCCCAGCGAGCCGCCGTCCCAGCTCGGCTCGCCCTCGCGGGCGGCCATCCACAGCATCGGGTCGAGCGGGTTCTTCTTACCCGGGCGGTCCGGGTCGCCGCCGCGCTCCGCGGAGAGCAGCCGCATCGCCTCCGCGTCGAGGTGGGAGACCCCGCCGAAGTGCGGGTCGGACTCCACGGAGAAGTAGACGTCGCCGTCGAGCTCGTAGGCGGCGCCGGCGTCGCGGAGCCGCTCGACCAGCGGCACGATGCCGGGTATGGCCTCGACCGCTCCGATGTAGTGCTGCGGGGGCAGCATCCGCAGGGCGGTCATGTCCTCGCGGAAGAGGGCGGTCTCGCGCTCGGCGAGTTCGGTCCAGTCGTGTCCGTCGCGAAGCGCCCGCTCCAGGAGCGGGTCGTCCACGTCCGTGACGTTCTGGACGTAGTGGACCTGCCGCTTGTTGTCGAGCCACACGCGCTGGACGAGGTCGAACGCGTTGTAGGTCGCCGCGTGACCGATGTGGGTCGCGTCGTACGGGGTGATCCCGCAGACGTAGATACGGGCGACGGGACCGGGGGCGAGGGTGATCGTCCCTTGGGTCGCGGTGTCGTGGATCTGGAGGTCGCGGCCCTTGCCGGGCAGGGCGGGGACCTCAGAAGCGGGCCAGGCATGCATGCCTTGAGACTAACCGGACGAGTGTTCCGGAAACGAACCGGAGCAGCACTCTTGGCCTGAACCGCGCTCTTGCCGTCTGGCCGGTTCTGTGCGTCCCGGGCCGTGCCTGGTCAGACGGGGGGCCAGGGGATGGCGGGCCACTGTCCCGAGGGCTGCGGATGCGTCCCCGTGCGCAGCAGGGCGGCCACGCGGGCCCGTACGGCGTCCAGCTCCGCGTCGGTGATCAGTTCGGCCAACCGGGTGGCGAGCGGCTCTCCCGCGGCCAGCTGGGATTCCAGGGAGAGCAGCACCGTGCGGGCCTCGTCGGTGAGGGGCTCCCCCGCCCAGCCCCACAGGAGGGTGCGCAGCTTGTCGTCGGCGTGGAAGGTGACGCCGTGGTCGATGCCGTACAGCCGGCCGTCGGGGGCGGGCAGTAGGTGGCCGCCCTTGCGGTCGCCGTTGTTGATCACGGCGTCGAGTACGGCGAGGCGGCGCAGCCGGGGGTCGTCGGCGTGCACGAGGAGGGCGGTGCGGCCCTCGCCGACCTCGGCGAGCGCGACGGGCTTCCAACCCTCCGCCGCCTCCTCGCCCTCGACGAGCGCGAGGAGTTCCGCCTCGGGCGTCTCCCCGGGGTCGATCCAGTACTGGACCATGCCCTCGCCGTACGGTCCGTCGCGCAGGACGGTGGCGGGGACCAGGCCCCAGCCGGTGGCCTCGGAGACGAGGTAGGCGGCGCGCTCGCGGCGGGCGAGGTTCCCGTCGGGGAAGTCCCACAGCGGGCGCTCGCCCTTGACCGGCTTGTAGACGCAGTCCGCGCTGCGGCCGTCGTGGACGACGGTGCACAGCAGGACCGCGTTGGAGGCCTCGGCGATCCGTCCCCGGACGGTGAGCTCACCGCGGGTGAGCAGCTCCTCGATCGGGCTCACGGCGCTCACGCCTGGCGCCGGTAGCCGTTCTGGCGGGGGCACACGTGTCCCTCTGGGTCGAGCGGGAGGCTGCACAGGGGGCACGGGGGGCGGCCGGCGTTGACCACGTCGAGGGCGCGCTTGGCGAAGGCCCGGGCCTGGGCTCCGGAGAGCCGGACCCGGAGCATCGGCGGGCCGTTCTCCTCGTCCTGGAGGAGGCGTTCCTCCGCTTCGGCGAGGTCCTCGTCCGAGTCGGCGTCGAGTTCGACGAGCGCCTGGGCCTCGACGATCATCCGCTGTTCCTCGCCGTCCCAGGCGAGGGCCATGGTGCCGACCCGGAACTCCTCCTCGACGGGCACGTCGAGGGGCGCGGTGTCGGCGGCCTCGGTGGAGGCGACGGCCGGGACGGGGGCGTTGCCGCCGGTGCGCCGCACGACCTCGTCCAGCAGCTCGTCCATCCGCTCGGCCAGCGCCGCCACCTGGGTCTTCTCCAGGGAGACGCTGGTGACGCGGGTACCCACGGAGGCCTGCAGGAAGAACGTACGGCGCCCAGGCAGACCGACCGTGCCGGCCACGAAGCGGTCCGGTGGATCGTAAAGGAACACCTGACGGGGCACGTCCAGTCTCCAAGTCTCAGGCGTGGGCGGGTCCGCGCACGCGTATCGGCCCTGCCACCCTACTGCGCCGTTCGATCACGCCGCGCCCGCACCGCCCCCCACGACGGCGTTCCCGGTGCCTTCGGACTCGCCCTCGGCGGCCGGGGCCGGGCGCGGGATCAGCGGGGAGAGGTCGCCGGTGTCGCCGAGGCGCAGCAGGAAGGGGCGGGTGGGGGTGTAGCGGACGGCGGTGACCGAGCAGGGGTCGACGTGGATCCGCTGGAAGAGGTCGAGGTGCATGCCGAGCGCGTCGGCGACGAGGGACTTGATGATGTCGCCGTGCGAGCACATCAGGAACACGGCGTCGCTGCCGTGCTCGTCCTCGATCCGGGTGTTCCACTCCCGTACGGCGTCCACGGCGCGGGCCTGCATGGCGCGCATGGACTCGCCGCCGGGGAAGGCCGCTGCCGAGGGGTGCTGCTGGACGATCTTCATGAGGGGTTCTCCGGCGAGTTCGGAGAGTTTGCGGCCCGACCAGTCGCCGTAGTGGCACTCGCCGATGCGTTCGTCGGTGTGCAGGGGCAGCTCGGGGCGGGCGGCGAGGAGCGGCGCCAGGGTTTCCCGGCAGCGCTGGAGGGGGCTGGTGACGGCGGCGGCCAGCGGTACCCCGGCGAGCCGGTCCGGCAGCGCGACGGCCTGCCCGGCGCCGTGTTCGTCGAGGCCGACTCCCGGAGTCCATCCGGCGAGCAAGCCCGCGGTGTTGGCGGTGGAACGCCCGTGCCGTACGAGGATCAACGTGGCCATGGGTACAGGGTAGGGGTGTCGCCCGGGTGCGGGCCGGGTGCGGGCCGGGTGCGGGCGGGGGAGAATGCGCCGCGTGATTGTCGACTGTGCGATGTACCGTGACGGCCGCCGTTCCGCGGCGCCCGCCGATTTCTCGGACGCCCTGGCCGAGGCGCGGGCCGGGGGCGACGCCTTCGTGTGGATCGGCGTGCACGAGCCGACGGAGGCCGAGTTCGAGCACGTGAGCCGGGAGTTCGGGCTGCACGCGCTGGCGGTGGAGGACGCGCTGACGGCGCACCAGCGGCCGAAGCTGGAGGTGTACGACGATTCGCTGTTCGTCGTCCTGAAGCCGGTGCTCTACGACGACGCCGCGGACACGGTGACGACGGGCGAGCTGATGGTGTTCGTCGGCGACGCCTTCGTGGTGACCGTCCGGCACGGCGAGGGCGCGGCGCTCGCCGCGGTGCGCCACCGGCTGGAGCAGGATCCGCAGGTGTTGCGGCACGGCCCGACGGCGGTGCTGTACGCGGTGTCCGACGCGGTGGTGGACCACTACATCGAGGTGGCCGCCGAGCTCCAGGGCGACCTGGAGGAGCTGGAGGCGGAGGTGTTCGCGCCGAACGCCCCGGACTCGAAGAACACGGCGTCCCGGATCTACGGCTTCAAGCGGCAGGTGCTGGAGTTCCGTCGGGCGACGAGCCCGCTGCTCCAGCCGATGGACCGGCTCGCGTTCGGGCGCGTGCCGTTCGTGCACGAGCACGCGCAGCCCTTCTTCCGGGACGTGGCCGACCACCTGACGAAGGCGAACGAGTACGTCGAGGGCCTGGACCGGTTGCTGTCGGACGCGCTGGCCGCGCACCTGGCGCAGATGGGCGTCCGGCAGAACGACGACATGCGCAAGATCTCGGCCTGGGCGGCGATGGCCGCGGTCCCGACGATGGTCGCGGGCGTCTACGGGATGAACTTCGATCACATGCCGGAGCTGCGGCACGACTGGGGCTATCCGGGGGTGGTGGCCCTCATGGCCGCCCTGTGCCTGGGCCTGCACCGGATGTTCAAGCGTCGCGGCTGGCTGTGAGGGCGGGGCGGGTGGTGCGGCGGCCCGCTCAGGCGAGTCCGGGCGCGGGTACGGGGGCGCCGCCGAGGGCGTCGACCCGCTCGGGCGGGGTCAGGCGGACCGCCCGGTGCCAGCCGCTGAAGCGCTCGTAGGCGTACGCGGCGCGGATGCCTGCGGCGAGGGCGGCGGACTTGGGCGCGGGCCAGCGCAGGAGCCGGCCCATGTGAGCCATGACGGCGAGGCTGACGTCCCGGTAGACGCCGATCTCGGCGAGGGCGCTCTCGCGCAGGATCCGGTGGATGGTGCGGCCGTGTCCGAGGCGGGCGAGGCGCAGCAGTTCCTCGTGGCAGTACGCGAGGTGGTTGTCCTCGTCGGCGCTGATCATGCGGACGGCCCTGCCGAGCTCGGGGTGGTCGCCGAAGTACCGGACGAGCATGACCATCTGGTCGGCCGCGCGCTGCTCGGTGACCCGGCTGTGCGCGAGGTAGACGACGATGTCCTCCTCGGTCAGCGGCCGGTCGCCGCGCAGCTTCTCGTGGGCGAGGCCGATGCCGCGGCGTTCCAGCAGCATCGTGTAGTCGACCTCGGGGGGTACGGGGACGGGCGACAGGCCGCGTTTGCGGAGCAGGGCCTGGAAGATCCTGCCGTGCTTGTCCTCGTCGGCGCCGTGCCGGGTGATCTTGGGGGCCAGGTCGCGCATCGGCTCGGGGACGAGCGCGGCGATCCGGGCGTTCTCCCAGCCGCCCTGGGACTCCCCGCTCGCGGCGATGGAGCAGAACAGCTGGAAGGAGTCGTCGTGGTCGACGATCTCCTGGAACAGGCTGCGGGCAGAGAGCATGGAACGAGTCAAATGCGGATCGATCGGACAGGCAACCGAGAGGGCCGCCCGACTCGGCCGAATGAACGAAATCGGCGGCTCGTCGCGAGGGCGTAACCCGGGGGCGGGGCGGGGCGTTGTTGGCTGTGTCGGCCGTGGCGGGGAAGACCCCCCGAGCCCCCACCACGGCCGCAGGACCTGATGACGGAGCCGCGCGCACCACGCGCGGCTCCGTCGTCGTGTCGGGGGCCGTCGGGGCCGGACTCAGGCGAGGCCGGCGAGCTCCAGGGCCTCGGTGCCGGCCCGCAGGGCGGCGATCCGCTCGTCCAGGGTGAAGCCGGCCGGGGCCAGGGTGAGGGTGGTGACCCCGGCGTCGGCGTAGGCGCGCATGCCGTCGGCGATCCGCTCGACGGAGCCCAGCAGGGTGGTCGAGTCGATCAGGGAGTGCGGGACGGCCGCGGCCGCGCCGGTCTTGTCGCCGCCCAGGTACTTGGTCTGGATCTCGGCGGCCTCCTTCTCGTAGCCCATCCGCTGGGCGAGCTGGTTGTAGAAGTTCTGCTTCGGGCTGCCCATGCCGCCGACGTACAGGGCGGTGTAGGGGCGGAACATGTCGGCGAGGGCCGTCACGTCCTCGCCGAGGGCCAGCGGCACCGTCGGGCAGACGTCGAAGCCGTCCATGGTCAGGCCGGCCTTCTCGCGGCCCGCGCGGATGTGGCGCAGGGCCGTCTCCTCCAGGTGCTCGGCGGCCGGGAAGATCAGCAGGGCGCCGTCGGCGATCTCGCCGGTCTGCTCCAGGTTCTTCGGCCCGATGGCGGCGATGTAGAGCGGGATGTGCTCGCGCTCCGGGTGGACGGTCAGCTTGAGGGGCTTGCCCGGACCGTCGGGCAGCGGGAGGGTCCAGTGGGCGCCGTCGTAGGACAGCCGCTCGCGGGTCATCGCCTTGCGGACGATCTCCACGTACTCGCGGGTCCGGGCCAGGGGCTTGTCGAACTTGACGCCGTACCAGCCCTCGGAGACCTGTGGCCCCGAGACGCCGAGGCCGAGTCGGAAGCGGCCCTTGGTGAGCGAGTCCAGGGTGGCGGCGGTCATCGCCGTCATCGCGGGCTGGCGGGCCGGGATCTGGAAGATGGCCGAGCCGACGTCGATCCGCTCCGTCTGGGCCGCGACCCAGGCCAGCACGGTGGCCGCGTCCGAACCGTAGGCCTCGGCGGCCCAGCAGACGTCGTAGCCGAGCCGGTCGGCCTCCTGGGCGACGGAGAGGTTGTCGGCGTCCATGCCCGCACCCCAGTAGCCGAGATTGATGCCGAGCCGCATGTGTCGTCCCCTAACGGTGAAGCCGATTTACCGATCAGTAACGTGGGTCTGCGGGGGACTGTAGCGCGCCAAGGTCTCCCGCGTCAGCGCCCCAGTAGTCTCAGCGCTCATGGAGCAGAGGCATCTCGGCCGCACCGGACTGCGCGTCTCCCGGATCGGCCTCGGCACCCTGACCTGGGGCCGCGACACCGGCGAGGAAGTCGCCGCCGAGCAGTTGAAGACGTTCTGGGAGGCGGGCGGCACGCTCGTCGACACGGCCGACGTGTACGGGGGCGGCGAGGCCGAGTACATCCTGGGGCAACTGGTGGCCGGGCTGGTTCCGCGCCGCGACCTGGTCATCGCGACGAAGGCGGGCAGCGTGCCGGATCCCGACCGGCGCTTCGACGGCTCTCGCGGGCACCTGCTGAGCGCCCTCGACGACTCGCTGGACCGGCTGGGCACCGACTACGTGGACCTGTGGCAGGTGCACGCCTTCGACCCCCGTACCCCGTTGGAGGAAACCCTGCAGACGCTGGACCTCGCCGTCAGCAGCGGCCGGGCCCGGTACGCGGGGGTGTCCAACTTCAGTGGCTGGCAGCTCGCGAAGGCCGCGACGTGGCAGCTGGCCGTGCCGGGGGTGCGGACCCGGCTCGCCTCGACGCAGATGGAGTACTCGCTCCTCCAGCGGGGCGTGGAGCGGGAGGTGTTGCCCGCCGCGCTGGACCTGGGCGTGGGCCTGCTCCCCTCCTCCCCGCTGGGCCGCGGGGTGCTGACGGGCAAGTACCGCGACGGCACGCCCGCCGACTCACGGGGTGCCTCGGAGTCCCTGGCCGCCTTCGTGGACCCGTACCTCGACGAGCCGGCGGGCCGGATCGTCGACGCGGTGGTGACCGCCGCCCAGGGGTTGGGGGTGACGCCCCTGCACGTGGCGCTGGCGTGGGTGAGGGACCGGCCGGGAGTGGTCGCCCCGATCGTCGGCGCGCGGACGTCGACACAGCTCGGGGCGGCGCTGTCGGTGGAGGCCCTTAGTCTTCCCGAGGAGATCTGCCGTGCGCTGGACGACGTTTCCGTCCCGGTGCACCGCTACCCCGATCAGGACTGGAGCACGCTGTGAGTACGGACCCCGAGACCACCGCCGCCGCCGCGCCCGCTGCCGCGGAGGAAGGGGCCGGGGCCGGCGGGGCCGCGCCCGAGGACCCCGCGAGGCCGGAGGCCCACCCGGAACCCGAGGCCGACCTCGCCCCGGAGCCGTCGGAGGACACGGGGGACGGGGACGCGCCGCGGGCCCGCGCCGGATCCGACGCGGCCGGCGAGCCGGGCGGGGACCCCGAGGTCGGGGCCGCCGCGGCGACCGCGGGCACCGCGGAGGGCGAACCGGACGACGAGGCTCCCGACGCCGACGCCCAGGACGCGGCGGCGGCCGCGGGCGCCGGAGACGGTGAACCGGACGCGGGCGCTTCCGGCGAGGACGCCGAATCGGGTGCGGACGCCCCGGGCGTAACCGCGGCCGCGGGCGCCGAGGGGGCGGCGCCGTCGCTCACCGAGGCGCAGGCCGAGCTGGCGGCGCAGAAGGTCGAGCGGGAGCGCATCGCACGGCGCAAGGCCGAGCGTGAGGCTCCCGTCGAGGCGGGCGCGAAGCTCAGCGGGAAGGCCGCCGACCTGCTGGCCGCCGTACGGGCCGTGGAGAGCGGCGCCGCGCCGGCCCCGGTGTACTTCGACGAGGCCCCGGCCGCCCCCCGCAAGGCCGCCCCCGCTCCCCCGCAGCAACCCCGGCCCGTCACTGCCGGCGCCGAGCCCGCCGCGGCCGAGATCGAGGGCGTACGGGCCGTGCTGGCCCGCGGCGGTGCCCCCGAGGCACTGGCCGGGCCGGCCGCCCGGATCCTCGGTGAGGGCGCCGCGGGCCGGCTCGTCGAGGACCCCTGGCGGCTGCTGGCGGTCGCCGGCGTCCGCCCGGCCCAGGCTGACGGCTTCGCGCAGGCCCTGCTGGGCGGCGGGGCCGGTCCCGCCGACGAACGCCGCGGCGCCGCCCTGGTGGGCTGGCTGCTGGACCGGGCCGCCGAGAAGGGGCACACCGCTCTGGAGGCCCCGGTGTTGGAGAAGGCCTTGGCCCAGTACGGGGTGCCGGAACCGGCCGGGGCCCTTGAGAACGCCGTCGGCGAGGGCGCGGTGCTCGTGTTCGAGGAGCCGCTGGACGGCATCGCGCCGACCCCCGCCGCGGACGCCGACGCGGAGGCCGAAGAGGCGGAGCGGCCCGTACGGGTCCTCGTGGGGCTGGAGGAGTACGCCCTCGCCGAGGAGAGCCTCGCCGACGGCCTGGCCCGGCTGGCAGCCGGCGTCACCGACCCCGCCGACTGGTCGCGGGCCACCACCGGCACCGGCACCGGCGGCGAGTTGATCAGGGCCGTCGCCGGCCACGGGGTGGTGACCCACACCGGCGGCGAGGCCGCCCGTGCCGAGCCGCCGGCCCTGCTGGAGGCGGCCCGGAAGCTGGGTCTGCGGGCCGTCCTGGCGGCGCACGCCCCTGGCCCGGACCGGGTCACCCCGGCCGGACTGCTGGCCGGGACGCAGGGCCCCGGGCGGGACGCCGACGGCCGGTTCGAGCTGGACCTCCTCGTGGTACTGGACGCGCCGCAGCTGGACGTGGAGACGGCCGCCGCCCTGGTGGAGTCCGTCCCGGACGGGGCCCGTCTGGTGCTGTCCGGGGACCCCGGGGTGCTCGGGTCGGCCGGTCCCGGGCGCGTGTTCGCCGATGTGCTGGCGGCGCGGGCCTGGCCGCAGGTCGTGTCCCGGACGCCGGACCCCGGCCCGGTCGGCGAGCTGGTCTCGGGCGTCGGGATCGGGGAGCTCAACCAGGTACACGCCCCGGGCAAGGAGGTCGTCATCGTCCCGGTGCAGGACGCCGGTGAGGCGGTGCACCGCACCGTGCAACTGGTCGCCGAGTCGGTGCCGCGCGCGTTCGGGATCCCGGCCGATGCCGTGCAGGTCATCACCCCGGGCCACGGCGGCTCGGCGGGCACCCGCGCGCTGAACGCGGCCCTCAAGGAGCGGCTGAATCCCGGCCCCGGCCGGTTCGGCGGGTTCGACCCCGGCGACCGGGTCGTCCACGTGCCCTCCCCCGGGCGGGCGCTGCCGGGCCGGGTGGTGTCGGCCGACGCGGAGGGGCTGCACCTGGACCTCGCGGGGGCCCGGGTCGTCGTACCGAAGGAACGGGTCGAGTCCCAGGTGCGGCACGGCTGGGCGGTCACGGCGCACCAGGCCGTCGGGACGCGCTGGCCCGCGGTGGTGGTCGTCCTTCCGGGGGACGCCGCGCAGGCCCTGTCCCGGGACTGGGTGTACACGGCGTTCGGGCGGGCGGAGCGGCACCTGTCCGTCGTCCACGGGGTCGACCAGGCGCTGCCGCACGCGGTGGCGCAGGTGCTGCCGAAGCCGCGCACGACCCGGCTCACGGGCCTGTTGCGGGCCTTGACGGCCGCTCAGGAGGCCGCGCCGCAGTAGCGGGAACGTGCGGCGCCGCCCCCGACCGGAAGGGCGGGGGCGGCGCACGCGTCGGGCGGGATCAGGCCGGGGTCAGACCGGGCTCGGCCGCCTCCTCGAACTCCCCCGGCTCCTCGGGATCCTCGGCGTCCTCGGCGTCCTCCGGATCCTCGTCGAAGACGGAGCTGACGTCGAAGCGGTGCAGGACGTCCTGGGGGTCGGTCTGTCCGAAGGGCGCGTCGAGCCAATCACCCGGTTCCGCCACCTCTTCGAGCGCCGCGATCCAAAGGGTGGAGTCGCCCTCCTCCAGTCCGAACTCCTTGTAGCGGGAGGCGATCTCGTCGGGCTCGTACTCCCCGAAGAGCACGCCGAGCGCACCGGCCGTGCCGCTGTCGTCGACGAACTCGGATTCGCGGTCGTGCGCGGCGACGCGTTCCGCCTGGGCGACCAGCCGGGCCGGTTCGACGACGGCGTAGTCACGGCGGATGAACACGCTGAAGGCCGCTGGTTCCGCCGGCCCGGTGTACGGAACTCCGTCCTCCGGCGTGGGGATCTCGAACGGGGTGACCTCGTCGTAGCGGTCGTAGAGCAGTTCGTCGTATTCCTCGGCGGCGGCGGCGAGTTCGTTGAAGGCGGCGTAGACGGCCGGGTCCTCGTCCCCGATCCTGCTCTCGACCGCGGCGAGGTGGCGGTCGAGAGCGGCCTTGACCGCCTCGGCGGCGGCGCGTACCTCGGCAACAGTGGGCAGAGCGGCATCAGACATAGTGCAGACGCTATCCGTAGCGGGGCTCTGCCCGCACAATAGATGCGATGCCGGAATACGAATTCGTCGACGTGTACGTGCCTCGCGGGACCCCCCGCCAGGAGGCGACCCGACTACTGACCGACCACGCCGAGTACGGCCACTGGGAACTGGACCGCCTGACGCTCCACCGGGACGGCAGCCGCAGGGTGCGGTTGCGCCGCCGGATCATCCGTCAGGTCCGCGCGACCTGGTGACGCGGGCCCCGGGAGCGGGACCCGCGTCGTGAGCATCCGTCAGGCGGAGTTGCGGGCGCGCCGGTAGAGCACGGCTCCGGCGAGGAGCAGTCCGCCCGCGAGGGGCACTCCGGCCGTGAGCGCGTCGCCGGCGCCCGTGGCCGCGAGTCCGCCGTGGCCGCCCGTCCCCTGACCGGGGCCCTGGCCGGGCGTCTGCCCGCCCGGGCTGCCGGGGGTACCGCCGCCCGGGTTACCGCCGCCGGGGGTCTCACCACCCGGAGTGCCACCGCCGGGGGTGCCACCGCCCGGGGTGCCACCGCCCGGGTTACCGCCACCGGGGGTCTC
This sequence comes from Streptomyces sp. Isolate_45, assembly GCF_024721315.2. Taxonomy (GTDB): domain Bacteria; phylum Actinomycetota; class Actinomycetes; order Streptomycetales; family Streptomycetaceae; genus Streptomyces. Next base: position 50,223 of record NZ_JANFAK020000028.1, on the reverse strand, counting down.
ACCACCCGGAGTGCCACCACCCGGGTTCCCACCACCGGGCGTGCCACCACCGGGGGTCCCACCACCCGGCGTCCCACCGCCCGGGTTACCGCCACCGGGCGTGCCACCGCCGGGGTTCCCGCCGCCCGGGTTGCCCGGGTGGTCGTCGCAGGGCTCCTCGTGGCCGCCCGGGTGGTCCGGGTGCTGCGGCTTGCCCGGCGGGCGGTGCTTGCCCGACTCGTTCGCGCAGCCGTTCCCGAAGGCCGGGTTCAGCAGGGCGATCACGTTGACGGTGTTGCCGCAGAGGTTCACCGGCGCGTCCACCGGGGCCTGCACGTTGTTCCCGGACAGCACGCCCGGCGAGTTCGCGGCATGGCCGGACGCCCCGGAGGCCGCCTGCGCCTGACCGCCGGCCAGCGCGAGCACACCCCCCGCGGCCGCCATGGTGATCAGCGTCTTCCTCGTGACCTGGATCGGTCGTCGCATCTGCACTCGTCCCCTGTTGGTACGTCGACGGCCGCCGCGCGGCGGCCGGGCCGTCCAGGCTCCCCCGCCTGGTACGCCGAAAAGTCGATGGATCGGGCCGTGAAAGCCCGGCGGCCCCGGAGCGCTGGAAAGCGCTCCGGGGCCGGGTCTTCAGACGCGTCAGGCGTTGACGCAGGTGTTGCCGAAGGCCGGGTTCAGCAGGCCGATCACGGAGATCGTGTTGCCGCAGACGTTCACGGGCACGTGGACCGGAACCTGGACGACGTTGCCGGACAGGACACCGGGGGAGCCGATGGCCGCACCCTGGGCACCCGCGTCGGCGACAGCCAGGCCCGCACCCGCGAGAACCAGACCACCGGTAGCAGCCGCAGCGGCGACAACCTTCTTGAGCATTGTTCCTCCTAGTAGGCAAGTGCGGTCCCAGCCGCGGACCGCACCACCTGTAACGAGGAGTTCCCACCGGGGCTACGAGCGTATGAGCGCATTCACTCTTCTCAGTGGAATCCGCACACCTTCCCGATTCCCCGGCGTTAGGAGTGGCCCGTCACGCGTTGTCGATGAAACGGTCGAGGACCCGGACGCCGAACTTGAGGCCGTCGACCGGAACCCGCTCGTCCACTCCGTGGAACATGCCCGCGAAGTCCAGCTCGGGGGGCAGCTGGAGCGGGGCGAAGCCGAAGCAGCGGATGCCGAGGTCGTCGAAGGACTTCGCGTCCGTACCGCCCGAGAGCATGTACGGGACGGCCCGCGCGATCGGGTCCTCGGCCTTGAGGGCGCCCTGCATGGCGTCGACTAGCTTCCCGTCGAAGTCCGTCTCCAGGGCCTTGTCCGCGTGGACGTCCTCGTACTTCACGCGGGGGCCGAGGATCCGGTCGAGGTCGGCGAAGAACTCGTCCTCGTAACCGGGCAGGAAACGGCCGTCGACGTGCGCCGTGGCCTGACCGGGGATGACGTTGACCTTGTAGCCGGCGCCGAGCATCGTCGGGGCGGCCGAGTTGCGCAGGGTCGCGCCGACCATCTTGGCGATGCCGCCGAGCTTGGCGAGGGTCTCGTCCATGTTGTCGGGGTCCAGCGGGGTGCCCAGGGCGTCCGAGAGCTCGTCCAGGAACGACCGCACGGTCTTGGTGACGCGGACGGGCCACTGGTGGCGGCCGAGGCGGCCCACGGCCTCGCAGAGCTCCGTGATGGCGTTGTCGTTGTTGGTCATCGACCCGTGGCCCGCGGTGCCCTCCACCGTGAGCCGCATCCAGTGCATGCCCTTCTGCGCGGTCTCGACGAGGTACAGGCGCAGGTTCTCGTTCACGGTGAAGGAGAAGCCGCCGACCTCGCCGATCGCCTCCGTCACGCCCTCGAAGAGGCCGGGGTGCTTGTCGACGAGGTGGCGGGCCCCGTAGATGCCGCCCGCCTCCTCGTCGGCGAGGAAGGCCAGCACGATGTCGCGCGGGGGCTTGCGTCCGCTGCGCATGCGGTCGCGCACGACGGCCAGCGTCATCGCGTCCATGTCCTTCATGTCGACCGCGCCGCGGCCCCACACGCACCCGTCGGCGATCTCGCCCGAGAACGGGTCGTAGGTCCAGTCGGCGGCGTTGGCCGGGACCACGTCGGTGTGCCCGTGGATCAGCAGGGCCGGCCGCGAGGGGTCCTCCCCCTCGATCCGGGCCACGGTCGAGGCGCGGCCCTTGTGGGACTCGAAGATCTGGGGCTCCAGTCCCACCTCGGCCAGCTGCTCCGCGATCCACTCGGCCGCCTTGCGCTCGCCCGGGCCCGAGTGGTCCCCGTAGTTGCTGGTGTCGATCCGGATGAGGTCCCGGCAGAGGTCGACGACCTCGTCCTGGCCGGAGACGGTCCTGCCCGCGCCCGATTCGCTCACGCTGTTCCTCCCGCTGATCAGTACCGGCTACCTCCCCATCCTCCCTCGCCGCGGCGCTCCGCCCAAGGGCGCTCCCCGGTCACCGGGGGGTGTGATCGGGCCCCCGGAATGTTTGGTAATGTTTTCCACGTCGGAACGGCCCGCGAGGGACGCGAGACAGACACCTTGTCCGGGTGGCGGAATGGCAGACGCGCTAGCTTGAGGTGCTAGTGCCCTTTATCGGGCGTGGGGGTTCAAGTCCCCCCTCGGACACAAGTAAGAAGAAGGACCCCGCTGCGGCGGGGTCCTTCTTCGTTTCCCGCGTACGGGGGACGGCGGAGGGGCCCGGCCCGGGATCGATCCCGGGCCGGGCCCCTCGTGCGTGCGTCGCGTCAGCGGCGGGAGGCGGCGATCTCCGCCACCCGGCCGCGGACCAGGAACCAGCCGCCGACCAGGGCGGCGCCGATGACGGGGACGAACAGGACGGTGGTGCGGCCGACGCCGCCGTCGCACCACATCAGGACCAGGACCGTGACGAGGAAGACCAGCGTCACGATCTGCGTGTACGGGGCCCAGGGCAGCCGGTAGGAGGGGCGCTCCAGTCGGCCCTGCTTCGCCCTCCGCCAGAAGTGGAGCGAGCAGAGCATGACCATCGCCCAGGTGCCGAGGATGCCGAGCGAGGCGAAGTTGAGGACGATCTCGAAGGCGTCCTCGGGCATCAGGTAGTTCAGGCCGACGCCGGCGACGCCGAAGGCGGCGGTGAAGAGGACCCCGCCGTAGGGGACCTTGCCCTTGTTCATGACACCGGTGAACTTGGGCGCGGAGCCGGACATGGCCATCGAGCGCAGGATCCGGCCGGTGGAGTAGAGGCCGGAGTTCAGGCTGGACAGGGCGGCCGTCAGGACGACCAGGTTCATGATGCCCGCGGCGCCCGGGACGCCGAGCTTGTCGAAGACGGTGACGAACGGGCTCTGGCCGTCCGAGTAGGCGGTGTAGGGGAGCAGCAGGGCCAGCAGGACGACCGAGCCGACGTAGAAGATGCCCACGCGCCACATGATCGAGTTGATCGCCCTCGGCATGATCTTCTCGGGGTTCTCGGTCTCGCCCGCGGCGACTCCGCAGAGCTCGACGGAGGCGTACGCGAAGACCACGCCCTGGATGACCAGGAGCATGGGCAGGACGCCGGCCGGGAAGATGCCGCCGTTGTCGGTGATGTTGGCGAGGCCCGGGGTGTTGCCGCCGATGTCGTGGCTGGTGGCGACGAGGTAGATGCCGACGATCAGGAAGATCGTCAGGGCGGCCACCTTGACCAGGGAGAACCAGAACTCCATCTCGCCGAAGTACTTCACCGAGATCAGGTTCGCGGTGAGGACCACGGCCAGGGCGATGAAGGCGAGCACCCACTGGGGGACGTCGGTGAACATCGACCAGAAGTGGGCGTAGGTCGCGGCGGCCGTGATGTCGGCCACGGTGGTGGTGGACCAGTTGAGGAAGTAGAGCCAGCCCGCCGTGTAGGCGCCCTTCTCCCCCATGAACTCGCGCGCGTAGCTGACGAAGGCGCCCGAGGAGGGCCGGTACAGGACCAGCTCGCCGAGGGCCCGGACCACGAAGAAGGCGAAGACGCCGCAGACCGCGTAGGCGATGGCGAGCGAGGGGCCCGCTCCGGCGAGGCGGCCGCCGGCGCCGAGGAACAGGCCGGTGCCTATCGCCCCGCCGATGGCGATCATGTTGATGTGGCGGGACTTGAGGTCCTTGCTGTAGCCCTCGTCGCCGGCGTCGACGGGGCGGGAAGACGCCTCGGCGGGGGCCTCGGTCAAGGTGCGGTCACTCATACGGTCTTCGCCTTCGTGGGTCGGACAGGCAGGGCGGAACGGCCGCGCGGGAGAGCTGGGTGGTGTCGCCCGTGCCGCGATCCGGTGGTTTTGTCGCCCCAGGAGACCATGAGGCTCCGTTCCCCGCCAAAATCGACTCCCTGCGCACGGAAGCCCCCGGCGACCATGGAAACGGTCGCCGGGGGCTTCTCGGGGGCACGAATGCGAGGTGGAAGCGTCAGTCTTGCGGGGTGGACTCCGCTGCCTGGTCCAGCCGGAACGCCTCGTTGCCGAGGCCGATGCGGGCGTGCGCCTCGGGGCGGCGGGACTTCAGGTACAGCCCGTGGGCCAGGCCCCCCAGGGCCGCGACGGCGATGATGGCGGGCAGGGCCCAGCTGAGCGCGGAGCCCTCCTCGGCGCCGACCAGGACGGCGAAGTCCTTGACGGTGTAGAGGGCGATCCCGACCAGGGCCAGTCCGGCGAGGCCGGCCGCGACGAGTCGCCAGACCTGGGCGCCGGCGGTGCCGCGGCGGACGAAGAAGGCGATGACGGCGAAGGAGGACGCGGCCATGAGGACGGTCACTCCGAGGGCGCCGACGCTGCCCATCCAGGTGAACAGGCGCAGGACGGGCGCGGTCGGGTCGCCCGTCGGCAGGTCGTCGGTGAGCGCGAAGGCCGCGACGACGAGGGCGGCGATGCCGGTCTGCAGGAGGGAGCCCGTGGCCGGGGCGCCGGTGCCGGGGTTGGTGCGGCCGAAGCGGGCCGGGAGCAGGCCCTCGCGGCCCATGGCGAAGGCGTAGCGGGCGACGACGTTGTGGAAGCTCAGCATCGCCGCGAACATGCCGGTGACGAAGAGCACGTGCAGGACGTCGGTGAAGGTGGCGCCGAGTCGGGTCTCGGTCAGCTCGAAGAGCAGGCCGGGGCCGGAGGCCGCGGCCGCGTCGGTGATCGCGGCGGGGCCGGTGGCGACGGTCAGGGCCCAGGCGCTGAAGGCGAAGAAGAGGGCGACGAAGCCGACGCCGAGGAACATCACGCGGGAGACGACGATGTGCGGCTTGCTGGTCTCCTCGGCGTACACCGGGGACTGCTCGAAGCCGACGAAGGCGGCGATGCAGAAGCACAGGGCGGTGCCGAGGCCGGCGCCGGAGAGGGTGCTCGGGTCGAAGGCGCTGAGGGACAGGCCCTCGGGTCCGGGCTTGCCGAGGGCGGCGACGTCGAAGATGACGACGAGGGCGCACTCGATGAGGAGCAGGACGCCGAGCACCTTGGCGTTCAGGTCGATCTTCAGCCAGCCGAGGGCGCCGGTGGCGGCGACGGCGAGCAGGGCCGGGATCCACCAGGCGACCTCGGTGTCGAGGTAGGTGGCGAAGAGGCCGGATATCTCGAAGCCGAGGATGCCGTAGACGCCGACCTGCATGGCGCTGTACGCGACGAGGGCGACGACGGAGGCGCACGCTCCGGCGGTGGGGCCGAGGCCGCGGGCGATGTAGGCGTAGAAGGCGCCGGCGTTGTGGACGTGCCGGCTCATCTCGGCGTAGCCGATGCTGAAGAGGGCGAGGACGACGCCGAGGATCACGAAGAGCAGTGGCTGTCCGACGATGCCCATGACCCCGAAGATCGTGGGCATGACACCGGCGACGACCATGAGGGGCGCGCTGGCCGCGAGTACGGAGAGCAGCAGTCCGGCGGTGCCGAGCCGGTCGGCGCGCAGGGCGCGGTCCTGACCCTTGTACGTGCGTATCTCGGTCGGTTCGCTGAGCGTGGTGGATCTGCCCGTCGGCATGGCGGGGCTTCCTTCCGGGAGCGGGAGCGGTCTGCGGGGACGGTCGGGGGATCGGGGCGGGGCTAGGCGGTGCCGAGCGCGACGCTGCGCGCGGCGAGGAAGGCCTTGTGCGGGTCCCGGTCGGGATAGGACCAGGGAGCCGGGGTGGCGTGGGCGCCGATGCGGTGGAAGAGGGCGGCGGCCTCGGCGGAGCGGCCCTCGCAGAGCTTGGCGTGGGCCAGGAAGTTGAGGTCGACCCGGTTGCGGGGGTGGTCCTCGCGCTCCCACTCCAGCCACCAGTCGAAGGCGGAGCGCAGCACGGTGCGGGCGCGGCGGCCGGACCAGTGCTCGGCGGCGGCCCCGGGGTTGGTGCGGCCCTGGGCCGCGGCGAGGACCCGGTAGCGCTCGGCGTGGGCGATGACGGGGAGCACGGCGAGCGGGGAGTCCGCCGGGGACTCCTCGGCGGCCCAGGCGGCGAAGTCGTAGACCTCGTGGAGGGGGTCCTGGCCGGTGGCGGGGGTGCGTTCGGCGAGCCGGGCGACCATCAGGTGGTGGGCGTGGTGGTGCTCGCGGTGGCGGGCCCGGACCTGGTCGAAGTGCCGGCTGAACTCCTCCTCCGTGCCGAAGGACCCGGAGAGCATGAGCAGGCCCAGCCAGGGGGTGGGGTCGGCGGGGAGCAGGCCCGCCGCGCGGCGGCAGGCCTCGTCGGCGGCCTCGGGGGTGCCCTTGTGCCGCAGGGCCGTGAAGACGGTGGCGCAGGCGAGGAGGGTGGCCGCGTCGGCGCTGTCGGGTTCGGCGAGCAGCCATTCGCGGGCCCAGGCGGTGGCGGCCGGGGTTTCGGCCAGGACGACGACGCGGTGGCCGCGGCGGTCCCAGTCGTCGCCGGTGCCCACCAGGAGGGCGCGGGCCCTGGCCCATCGGCCTTGCGCGAACTGGGTCCGTACGTCGACGAGTTCGGTGTCGCACAGGGCCGGGTCGAAGAGCTGTGCGTCCCGCTTGCGGGCGCGGCCGAGAGGCGGCGGAGGCGGGGACATCCGCGGGTTCCCTCCAGAGCGCGGGCGCGGGTGGACGACGTGCGCGGAGCGCGCACGGGGGTGGAGAAACGGTGCGGTGGTGCGGGTTGGATCATGCCGGTGAGGACTCGGATGATCACATACAGCTAAGCGGTACGCACAGCTCCACGTCAAGGTCCAGTCCACTGCGTGGCGGGTTTCAACTGGTGTTTCCGAGAACCCAGTTGGAGCGCTCCCCATATCGTTCGGAGCGGCCGGGGGGTGGTGGCTAGGGTGGCCCCATGACATCCCTCGACGATCTTCCTCCCTACCTCCTCGGCTTCCCCGGGCCGCTGCGCGACCAGCTGGTCGCGGCGGTGCTGAGCGGGGCGAAGACCAGCACCACCGGCCTCCTCGCGGAGTACGAGGCCGAGGGCGAGCCGCTGCCGGCGCCGGGCGACCGGGCCGTCCTGGTCGACTCGGACGAGGCGGGACTGGCCGTGGTCGAGGTCACCGGCGTGGAGGTGCTGCGGCTGGCGGACGTCTCCCTGCGGCACGCCCTCGACGAGGGCGAGGGGTACGCGTCGGTGGCCGAATGGCGCACGGCACACGAGGGCTTCTGGCACTCCGAGCCGGTGCGCGCGGCGCTCGGCGACCCGGGGTACACGGTCGACGACGACACCCTGGTCGTCGCGGAGCGGTTCCGGGTCACGGAGCGGCTCGTCTGACACCTCCGGCCGGCGGGCCCGCCGCGGACGGCGCCTACGGGCGGGGACGGGCGCGGGGCGCCGGGTCAGCCCACCGCCTTCGCCGCGGCGCGGCCCGCGGCGCGGCCCGAGAAGAGGCAGCCGCCGAGGAAGGTTCCCTCCAGGGCGCGGTAGCCGTGGACTCCCCCGCCGCCGAAGCCGGCCGCCTCACCGGCCGCGTACACCCCGGGCAGCGGCTCGCCGGCGGGGGTCAGGACCCGCGAGGACAGGTCGGTCTCCAGGCCGCCGAGCGACTTGCGGGTCAGGATCGAGAGCCGGACGGCGATCAGCGGGCCCGCCGCGGGGTCCAGGATCCGGTGCGGGGCCACGGTGCGGATCAGCTTGTCGCCGAGGTAGCGGCGGGCGCCGTGGATCGCCGTCACCTGGAGGTCCTTGGTGAAGGGGTTGGCGATCTCCCGGTCACGGGCCACCAGCTCGTGCCGGACTGTGGCCTCGTCGAGGAGGTTCTCCTTGGTGACGGCGTTCATGCCGCGCACCAGGGCCGACAGGTCGCGCTCGACGACGAAGTCGGCGCCGTTGTCCATGAAGGCCTTCACCGGGCCGGGCACGGCCTGGCGGGCGCGGGTGATGACGTCGCGGACGGACTTGCCGGTGAGGTCCGGGTTCTGCTCGGAGCCGGAGAGGGCGAACTCCTTGCCGATGATGCGCTCGTTGAGGACGAACCAGGTGTGGTCGTGGCCGGTCCGCATGATGTGTTCGAGGGTGCCGAGGGTGTCGAAGCCCGGGAAGAGCGGTACGGGCAGCCGTCGGCCGGTGGCGTCCAGCCACAGGGAGGACGGGCCGGGCAGGATCCGGATGCCGTGGCGGGCCCAGATCGGGTTCCAGTTCTCGATGCCTTCGGTGTAGTGCCACATCCGGTCCTTGTTGATGTGGCTCGCGCCGGCGTCCTCGGTGATCCCGAGCATCAGCCCGTCCACGTGGGCGGGCACTCCGGAGAGCATCCGCTCGGGCGGGGTGCCGAGGCGGGCGGGCCACTGCCGGCGGACGAGGTCGTGGTTGCCGCCGATGCCCCCGCTGGTCACGATCACGGCCTGGGCCCGCAGGCTGAAGGCGCCGGCGCTCTCGCGGCTGCTCGCGCCGCCCCGTTCGGCGTCCGACGGGGCCAGGACCTCCCCGGTGACGGTGTCGACGACGCCGGCCGTCGAGGCGAGGCCGGTGACGCGGTGACGGAACGCGAGCCGGACCAGGCCGCGGGCGACCCCGGCGCGGACCCGCCGCTCGAAGGGAGCGACGAGCCCCGGGCCGGTGCCCCAGGTGATGTGGAAGCGGGGGACGGAGTTCCCGTGGCCGTTGGCGTCGTAGCCGCCGCGCTCCGCCCAGCCGACGACGGGGAAGAAGCGGACGCCCTGCGCGTGCAGCCAGGACCGCTTCTCGCCGGCCGCGAAGTCGACGTACGCCTCGGCCCAGCGGCGCGGCCAGGCGTCCTCGTCCCGGTCGAACCCGGCCGTGCCGAGCCAGTCCTGGAGGGCGAGTTCGTGGCTGTCCTTGATGCGCATGCGGCGCTGCTCGGGCGAGTCCACGAAGAACAGGCCGCCGAAGGACCAGTGGGCCTGGCCGCCGATCGACTGCTCGGGTTCCTGGTCGACGAGGATGACCTTGCGGCCCGCGTCGACGAGCTCGGCGGTGGCCACGAGGCCGGCGAGCCCCGCTCCGATCACGATCACGTCAGCGTCGTACGTCATGCGTTGCCCGTCCTCCGGATTCGGTGGTGGGGCAGATCCTTGGCTACGGAGCGGTAACCAGTCAACAGCGGTGGTTGGATGGATCGTGTGAGTGCCGCTGATGAAGTACTGGACGTGGTCGACCGGGACGACCGGGTCATCGGGCGGGCCCCGCGGGGCGAGGTGTACGCCCGGGGGCTGATCCACCGGTGCGTGTTCGTCCGGGCGACGGACGCGCGGGGGCGGGTCTTCGTGCACCGCAGGACCGCGTCGAAGCTGGTCTTCCCCTCGTACTACGACATGTTCGTGGGCGGGGTGCTGGGCGCCGGCGAGGACTACGCGGGAGCCGCGCTGCGGGAGGCCGAGGAGGAGCTGGGGGTGCGGGGGCTGGAGTCGCCGGCGCCGCTCTTCAAGTTCCTGTACGAGGGTCCGGGCGGGGCCTGGTGGTCCTCGGTGTACGAGGTGCGGTGCGACCTGCCGGTGTCCCCGCAGGTCTCGGAGGTGGACTGGCACGCCTGGCTGACGCCCGGCGAACTGGAGCGGCGCGTCGCGGACGCGCGGTGGCCCTGGGTGCCGGACGGGCTGGAGGCGTACCGGCGGCTGCGGGAGTTCCGGGGGCCGCGCCAGTAGATTGGCCGGGTGATCGACTTCGTCAAGGACGTGCGCCTCTGGTTCGCACCATCGCGGCTGAAGGACGAGGGCGAGACCCCCGACTACCGCTTCTCGCTGGCCAACGAGCGGACCTTCCTGGCCTGGATCCGGACCGCCCTGGCCCTGGTGGGCGGCGGGTTCGCGGTGGACCAGTTCCTGCCCGACCTGCGGTGGGGGGTGCGGGTCGGGATGGCCTTCGCGCTGCTGGCGGTGGGCGCGGCGTGCGCCCTGCGGGCGGTGAACCACTGGACGCGGTGCGAGCGGGCGATGCGGCGGGGCGAGGACCTCCCGCTGTCGCGGTTCCCCGTGATGCTGAGCCTGTGCGTGGGGCTGGTCGCCGTGGCGATGATCTTCGTCGTCCTGCTGGGCTGGACGTCGGAGCGGTGAGCGTTTCCGGCGAGGTCCGCGACGCGGGGCTCCAGCCGGAGCGGACCCGGCTCGCGTGGCGGCGTACGACGCTGGCCTGCTCCGTGGTGGCCGTGCTGGCCGTGCGGCAGGCGATGCGGGGGACGGGCAGCCCCACCGAGGTGGCCGGGGCGGCGGTGACCGTCCTGATCTGGGTCGCCTTCCTGTGGGTGGCGCACCGGCGGGTGCGGGAGCTCGCGGCCGCCCGCCCCCGGGGGTTGCCGCCGCGGGCGGCCCTGGGGGTGGTGGCCTGCACGGTGGCGCTGGCGGTCTTCGCCATCGCGGTGATCCTCTGAGCGGCGCGGCGCGGTTGCCCCTGCCGCTGCCCCTGTACCCGTGGCCCCGCGCCTGCGCTTGCGCCTGCGCGTGCGACACGAAGGGGGACACACCGGGCGTTCCGGGGCGAAGCGCACTAGCCTCTGCGCCATGACGACCCTGCACCACGAACACCCGACGCACGCGCACACCCACGGCCCGGACTGCGGACACCGGGCCGTCCCGCACGGAGACCACGTCGACTACGCGCACGACGGGCACCTGCACCGGGAGCACTCCGGGCACTGGGACGAGTGCGAGACCCCCGGGCACACCACGCACGAGGCCCACCCGCACGCACACGGATCGGACTGCGGGCACGACGCGGTCCCCCACGGCGACCACGTGGACTACCTGCACGACGGGCACCGGCACGCGGAGCACGAGGGCCACTACGACGACCACTGACCCGGCCACCCGGCGCCCCGCCCTCCCCGTGCGGGGCGCCGGGTGACAGGATGCCGACGGACCGTCACAGCGACCCGGGGAGAGTCAGGATGTCCGTCGAAGAGCCGTACCTCGTCCAGCCCGCGCCCGGCGTGTACGCGTACGTCCAGCCGGACGGCGGCTGGTGCCTGAACAACGCCGGATTCGTGAGCGACGGCGGGCGGACGCTCCTCGTCGACACGGCCGCCACCGAACGGCGGGCGCTGGCCCTGCGCGGGACCGTCCTCGCGGCCGGGGTGCCACTGCCCCGGACGGTGGTGAACACCCACCACCACGGCGACCACACCTACGGCAACGGCGTCTTCGCCCCGGAGGCGCTGGTCCTCGGGCACGAGGCGGCGCGGGCGGAGCAGCTCGCCGCCGGGCACCAACTGGAGCTGATCTGGCCCGCGACGGACTTCGGCAAGGTCGAGATCACCCCGCCGGACCTGACGTACGCCGACCGGCTGACCCTGCACGTCGGCGACATCGAGGTAAGGGTCCTCCACCCCGGTGTCGCGCACACCACCGGGGACTCGGTCGTGTGGCTGCCCCGGCAGAGGGTCGTGTTCACGGGGGACCTGATATTCGCCGGCGGTACCCCGTTCCTGGCGATGGGCTCGCTGTCGGGCTCGCTGCGCGCGCTGGAGCGGCTGCGGGAGTTGGGCGCGGAGACCGTCGTTCCGGGCCACGGGCCGCTGACCGACCCGTCGGCGTACGAGTCGACCGAGCGGTACCTGCGGTACGTGGGCGAGCTCGCCCGGGACGGGCGGGCGCGGGGACTGACCCCTCTGGAGACGGCGGGTCGGGCCGACCTGGGCGAGTTCGCCGCCTGGCGGGAGAGCGAGCGGCTCGTGGCGAACGTCCACCGGGCGTACGCGGAGCTGGCCGGGGAACCGGAGGGGGCGCCGCTGGACATCCTGGCGGTGCTGCGGGACATGACGGTGATGAACGGCGGGACGCCGATCCTGTGTCACGCGTGAGGTGAGCGCGGCGCCGTCGGCGCCGGGCCCCGGGTGGGGTGGGCGCCGTGCCGTTCGCGGCGCGGCCCGGACCAGGTGCTGGTGTGCGGCCGGAAGAGGTTTCCCGCGGCCGCGCTCTGGACGGCATACCGACTGGTCGGCATGATGGCTCCCGGGCGTTCCGCCCCATGCCGTCCACTCCGTACGGAGGTGCCCACCATGCCCCCAGCCCCGGACGATCCGCGAGGCCTCGACCTGGAGCGGCTGCGCGACCGCCTCGACACCGATCTGCCCGGCCTCGTGTCCGGCCCGCTGAGCGGCCGGCTGATCGAGGGCGGTCGCTCGAACCTGACGTACGCCGTCACCGACGGGGCGGGCCACTGGGTGGTGCGCCGCCCGCCGCTCGGCCACGTCCTGGCCACCGCGCACGACATGCGCCGCGAGCACCGGGTGATCGCGGCCCTCCACGGGACGGCCGTGCCGGTGCCGGAGCCGCTGCTGCTGTGCGAGGACGACGCCGTGCTGGGGGCGCCGTTCTACGTCATGGAGTACGTGGACGGCGTCCCGTACCGGACGGCGGACCAGCTCGCCGGGATCGGGCCGGAGCGCACCCGGCGGGCGGTGCTCGCCCTGGTGGACACCCTGGTCGACCTGCACGCCGTCGATCCGGAGGCGGTGGGCCTGGGCGACTTCGGCCGGCCCGACGGCTTCCTGGAAAGGCAGTTGCGGCGTTGGGGCAAGCAGCTCGCGGCCTCCCGGGGCCGGGAGCTCGCCGGGATCGAGGAGTTGCACGACGCGCTCGGCCGGAACCTGCCCCGCTCCCCCGCGCCGACCGTGGTGCACGGGGACTTCCGGCTGGACAACGTACTGATCGGCGGGCCGGACGACACGATCAGGGCGGTGCTGGACTGGGAGATGTCCACGCTGGGCGACCCGTTGACCGACCTCGGACTGCTGGTGATGTACAGCTCCGACCTGGGCCTCGCCGATTCGCCGGTCAGCACCACGAGCCGGGCCCCGGGGCATCCGGCACCCTCCGAGCTGATCGAGCGCTACGCCGCGCGCTCCGGGCGGGACACCGGCGCCATCGCCTGGTACACGGCCTTCGCCTGGTTCAAGCTCGCGGTGATCCTCGAAGGCATCCACTACCGCTACACGCTCGGGCAGACCGTCGGGGCGGGCTTCGACCGGATCGGCGAGCTCGTCCCCGTCTTCATCGAGCACGGTCTGACCACCCTCAAAGAACTTCAGGAAGGCTGAGGCACTCCCCATGGACTTCGCATTCGACACCCGGACCGAGGAACTCCGCGAGCGGCTGGTCGCGTTCATGGAGGAGTACGTGTACCCGGCGGAAGCCGTCGCCACCGAGCAGCGCGCACGGCTGGCCTCGCCCTGGGACACCCCGGCCGTCTTCGGTGAGCTGAAGGCCGAGGCGCGCCGGCAGGGCCTGTGGAACCTGTTCTTCGTGAACCAGCACGGCGGGCCCGGCGCGGAGTACGGCGCCGGGCTGACCAACCTCCAGTACGCCCCGCTGGCCGAGATCACCGGCCGCAGTCCGCACCTGGCACCGATGGCGACGAACTGCGCGGCCCCGGACACGGGGAACATGGAGTTGCTCGCCCAGTTCGGGGACGAGGCGCAGAAGAAGCAGTGGCTGGAGCCCCTGTTGGCGGGCGAGATCCGCTCCGCGTTCGCGATGACCGAGCCCGAGGTCGCCTCCTCGGACGCGACGAACGTCGAGACGCGGATCGAGCGGGTGGGCGACGAGTACGTGGTCTCCGGACGCAAGTGGTACATCTCCGGTGCGATGAACCCGGACTGCAAGGTCTTCATCGTGATGGGCAAGACCGACCCGGAGGGCGCCGATCCGCGCCGCCGGCAGTCCATGGTCCTGGTCCCGCGCGACACCCCGGGCGTGGAGGTCCGCCGGGCGATGAAGGTGTACGGGTACGAGGACCACGACCACGGCGGGCACGCCGAGGTGGTCTTCGACGGGGCCCGGGTCCCGGTGGGCAACCTGATCGGCGAGGAGGGCGGCGGCTTCGCCATCGCCCAGGCCCGGCTCGGCCCGGGTCGGATCCACCACTGCATGCGGCTGATCGGCATGGCGGAGCGCGCCATCGAGTTGATGTGCCGACGCGCGGTGGGACGTACGGCCTTCGGGAAGGAACTGGCCGCCCAGGGGGTCGTACAGGGCTGGATCGCGGACGCGCGGGTCGCCGTCGAGCAGTTGCGGCTGCTGGTGCTGAAGACGGCCTGGCTGATGGACACGGTGGGCAACAGGGGAGCGCACACGGAGATCCAGGCCATCAAGATCGCGACCCCGCGCACGGTCGTGGGGATCCTGGACCGGGCGGTGCAGTTGCACGGCGCGGGCGGGGTGAGCCAGGACTTCCCGCTGGCCGAACTCTGGGCCGCGGCAAGGACCTTGCAGCTGGCCGACGGACCCGACGAGGTGCACCAGCGCTCGCTCGCGCTGCGGGAGTTGAGGAAGTACGCGGGCGGCCGATCCTGAAAGTGGGGCATTCGTGCGGGAGTTCGGGTGAACGTGTGTGCACGGTGAAGGCGATGCGTGGGGCCTTTTAAGAAACCTTGTTGAATAAGGCTGAAAGGCAGGGGCGATCTTGATTTGCGCCTGTCAATCGGAACAGGGTTCTCCAGAAGGTTCGACGCCCCACACGTCACCCACAAGGAGAACCCTCCACATGGCATCTCACAAGCGTTCGCGCGGTTTCCGTTACGCGGCACTCGGTGCGGGAGCCGCCACCGCGGCCGCCGTGACCCTGATCGCCACCCCCTTCGCGGGGGCGGCGGCGCCGGCCGAGGGCACGGTCTACGGACTGGGCGCCCCCGGTGCGATCAGCGGAAGCTACGTCGTCATCCTCGACGAATCCGCGGACAAGGCCAAGCTCGCCAACAAGTACGGTGGCGAACTGCAACGCAGTTACGGCTCCCAGGTCAACGGCTTCTCGGCCTCCGGACTGAGCGAGACCGAGGCCAAGCGGCTCGCGGCCGACCCGGCCGTCGGCAAGGTCGTGCAGAACAAGAAGTTCACCATCAAGGCCAGCCAGCCCAACCCGCCGTCCTGGGGGCTGGACCGGATCGACCAGACCGCGCAGGAGGGGGACAAGAAGTACGACTACCCGGACAAGGCCGGTGAAGGGGTCACGGCGTACGTCATCGACACCGGCATACGCGTGACGCACGAGGACTTCGGCGGCCGCGCCACGCACGGCTTCGACGCCGTCGACAACGACGACAGCGCCGACGACGGCAACGGCCACGGCACCCACGTCGCCGGCACGGTCGCGGGGACCGCGCACGGCGTCGCCAAGAAGGCGAAGCTGGTGGCGGTGCGGGTGCTGGACGACAACGGCTCGGGCACCACCGAGCAGGTCGTCGCCGGCATCGACTGGGTCACCAAGAACCACTCCGGGCCCTCCGTGGCCAACATGAGCCTGGGCGGCGGCGCCGACGAGGCGCTCGACGAGGCGGTGCGGCGAGCGGTCGCCGCGGGCGTCGCGTTCTCCGTCGCGGCGGGCAACGAGTCGAGCGACGCGGGCCAGGGTTCCCCCTCCCGGGTCACGGAGGCGCTGACCGTGGCGTCGAGCACCATCGACGACGCGCAGTCCTCCTTCTCCAACTTCGGCTCCGTGGTGGACCTCTACGCTCCCGGCTCGGACATCACCTCGGCCTGGAACGACAGCGACACCGGCACCAAGACCATCTCCGGCACCTCGATGGCCGCTCCGCACGTGGCGGGCGCAGCCGCCCTCTACCTGTCCGGGCACCCGTCCTCGACCCCGGCGCAGACCGCCGCGGCCCTGACCGCGGCGGCGACCGCGGGCGCGGTGACCAACCCGTCGACCGGCACGGCGAACAAGCTGCTGAAGGTGGCCCCGTAGCGGGTGACCGGACGCACCGGACGCGGTGGATGAACCGGATGCGGCCGACGCACCGGACGTAGTCGACGAACCGGACCGGCCCGTCCTCCGGCCGCCCCCACCAGGGGCGCGCCGGAGGACGGGCCGGTCCGCCGTGCGGGACACCTCCGACCGGTCACCGGTCCGGCCGGGTCGCACGACCCGGCCGGTCGGCCCCGTCGGGACGGGACCTCGGTCCCGCCGGGTCCCGGGCGAACCGGTCGGAGGTGTCGCGCACGGTGGGCTATATTCGGAACATCCCCCCACCGAAGGTGCATATCGCCATGCCCAGCTCCACCCTGACCCCGGCCGCCCCCGCCCCGACCGCCCCGCAGTACGCCGCACCGCAGACCGCCCCGCAGGCTCCGGCGGCCGGCGTCGCCAACCCCGGGCCGCTGGGCCTGGCCGCGTTCGCGCTGACCACCTTCGTGCTCAGCCTCTTCAACTCGGGCCTGATCGCGGATACGGCACTGAGCGCGGTGGTCCTGCCGCTCGCCCTCTTCTACGGGGGCCTCGCGCAGTTCGTCGCCGGTGCGATGGAGTTCCGCCGCGGCAACACCTTCGCCACCACGGCCTTCGTCTCGTACGGCGCGTTCTGGATGTCCTTCGCCGGGTACGTCAAGTTCGTCGTCCCGACGCTGCCCGCCGGCCAGGCCCACATCGCGACCGGGTGGTTCCTCATCGCCTGGTTCGTCTTCACCGCCTACATGGCCGTCGCCGCCCTGAAGCTGGACCTGGCGCACCGGCTGCTCTTCACCGTGCTCGCCCTGACCTTCCTCTTCCTGGCCCTGGGCGACCTCACCCGGGTCACCGCCCTCGGCCACGTCGGCGGATTCCTCGGCCTGCTGTGCGCGGGCATCGCCTGGTACGTCTCCTTCGCCGGGGTGGCCGAGGAGACCTGGGGCCGCAAAGTCCTCCCCCTGGGCTGAGGCAGCGGGACCGATCAGGCGGGGCCGGCGGCGGCGATCAGACCGGCGGCCGTGCCGATGACCTCGTCCAGGACGTCGCGGGAGCGCTCCAGATCACCGATCATCCGGTCGATCCGCTCCCGTTCGGCGGTCAGTTCGGCCACCAGCAGCGGGGTCGCGCGCACCGACGGGCCGCCGTCCTCGTCGCGCATGCAGGGCAGGATCCGGGCGATCTTGGCGCTGTGCAGTCCGGCCGCGTAGAGCTCCTGGATCCGGATCACCCGGTCGACCGCCCGCTCGGGGTAGTCGCGGTGGCCGCCCGGCGTCCGGTCGGACGCCAACAGCCCCTGCTCCTCGTAGTAACGCAGCGACCGCGCGCCGACCCCCGTGCGCGCCGCCAGCTCACCGATCCGCATGACCATCCCCCGACCCAAGGCCTTGAACCTGACATCAGTGTGAGGTTCTACGGTACCGGCATGACGAACACCGAGCAGGTACCCACCGCCTCCCGCCTCTTCGAGCCCGTCCGCCTCGGCGGTCTGGAGCTGCCCGGTCGCCTGGTGATGGCGCCGCTGACCCGCAACCGCGCGGACGCCGACGGCGTGCCGGGCGCCCTCATGGCCGCCTACTACGCGCAGCGCGCCTCGGCCGGCCTGATCATCGCCGAGGGCACCACGCCGAACGCCGTCGGGCAGACGTACCCGCACATCCCCGGCATCCACTCCCCCGGGCAGATCGCCGGCTGGCGGCGGGTCACCGACGCGGTGCGCGCCGCAGGCGGGCGGATGTTCCTCCAGCTCCAGCACGGCGGGCGGGTCGGCCACCCCGATACCAGCGGGCACGTCCCGCTCGCCCCGTCCGCGGTCCGCTTCCCGGAGCCGCTGCACACCCCCTCCGGGTTCCAGGACGCCCTCCCGCCCCGCGAGATGACCGACGCGGACGTCCGGGCCACCATCGCGGACTTCGCGACCGCCGCCCGCAACGCCGTCGGGGCGGGCTTCGCCGGTGTGGAGGTGCACTCGGCCAACGGCCACCTGCTCCACCAGTTCCTCTCGCGGAACACGAACCGCCGCACCGACGAGTGGGGCGGCCCCGTGGGCAACCGCATCCGCTTCACCGTCGAGGTGGTCCGGGCCGTCATCGAGGCGATCGGCGCGGACCGGGTGGGCGTGCGCGTCTCCCCCGGCCTGGAGGTCAACGGCATCGAGGAGGGCGACACCGAGGAGATCTACCCGGCGCTCACCCGGGCCCTGGCGGAGCTCGGGCCGGTCTACCTGCACCAGGTGTACGCCGACCCGGACCGGCCGGGTTTCGCCGCGCTCCGCGCGGCCTGGCCGGGCACGCTCATCGCCAACCCCGCGCTCTCGCGCGAGGAGGTCGCGGACGACGGGGGCAAGCGGCGGGGCGAGCGGCTGTTGGAGGCGGGCGCCGACCTGATCGCGCTCGGCCGGGGCTTCCTCGCCAACCCGGACTTCGTGGAGAGGTTGCGCACGGGCGCCCCGCTCAACGAGCTCCGCCCGGAGTTCCTGATGCACGTACAGGGTGCGCAGGGGTACACCGACTACCCGGCCCTGGCCCGGGTGTGAGCGGGACCGCCGCTCAGGGGCGCAGGGAGCGCAGCAGCAGGTCGGCGAGGTGGTCGGCGACCTGGTGCGGGGTGAGCGGCCCGTCCGTGCGGTACCAGGTGGACAGGTGGTGGACGGACCCGAAGTAGAAGTCGACCACCAGGTCGGCGGGCGTGGCCGTGGCGAACACCCCGGTGCGCTGACCCTCCTCGACCAGGGCCCGGAAGCGCTCGTGGTAGCGCCTGCGCTCGGCCCTCACCTGCTTGTACTTCTCCGGGCTGAGCTGGTGCATCGACCGGAAGAAGATCATCGCGTCGTCGAGGTTCTCGATGGTGGTGACCACCACGTCGGCGGCCGCGGCCCGCAGCCGCTCCTCGACGGGGGCGTCGGATCCGGCCACCGCGTCGAGCCGCTGCTGCTGGAGGCGCAGCATCCGCGCGTACACCTCGTGCAGCAGGTCGTCCTTCGACCCGAAGTAGTGGTACAGCGCGCCCTTGGTGACGCCGGCGGCCTCGACGATCTCCTGGACGGAGGTGCGGTCGTAGCCACGTTCGGCGAACAGCCTGGTGGCCACGGCCAGCAGCCGCTGCGGCACCGGGGTCTCCCGGTTGTTCTCCGCCGGCTCCGTGGTGGTCCTGGCTGCCATGTCGCTCGCCTTCCTTTCCTGATCCCTCACCTGCTGCGTCGTACGACCATCCGACTGTTTTCAGCCTCGCTCGCGCAGTTCCCGTCGCAGGATCTTGCCACTGGTCGTCCGGGGAAGAACAGGCAGGATCTCGACTACGCGCGGGTACTTGTACGCGGCGATGCGCTCGGCGCAGTGCGCGGCCAGTTCGGCGGGCTCCACCGAGGCGCCGGGCCGCAGACTCACGTACGCCTTCACGCTCTCCCCGCGGTACGGGTCGGGTACCCCGACGACGGCCGCCTCGCGGACGGCGGGGTGGGTGTAGAGGACGTCCTCCACCTCGCGCGGCCAGACCTTGAACCCGGCGGCGTTGATCATGTCCTTCTTCCGGTCGACGACGTAGAGCCAGCCGTCGGGGTCCATGAAGCCGACGTCCCCGGTGCGCAGTTCGCCGTCCGGGAAGGTCTTCGCGCTCTCCTCGGGCAACCCCCAGTAGCCGGGCACGACCTGGGGCCCGCGGACGGCTATCTCACCGGTCTCGCCGAAGGGGACCTCGGCGCCCCGCTCGTCGAGGATCCGTACGAGGGTCTGCGCGCCGGGGACACCGACCGAGAGGGTGCCGGAGGCGGGGTCGACCGGGGCTTCGAGGTGGGCGGGGACCGAGGCGCACGGGGCGGTGCACTCGGTGAGGCCGTAGCCGTTGCGCAGGTGGAAGCCGAAGGCGGTGCGCAGCCGCGCGACGAGCGCGGGCGGGAGCGGTGCGCCGCCGGAGGAGACCACCTGGAAGGAGGCGAAGTGGTCGCGGGTGGCCGCGGGGTGGGCGGCGAGCGCGATGAAGGCCGTGGCCGGGCCGATGGTGTAGGCGGGGCGGTGTTCGAGGAAGGCGTCCAGGACGGTCCCGGCGTCGAAGCGGTGGGCGAGGACGAGGGTGCCGGCGTTGGTGAAACAGGCGGCGAGCTCGCAGACCATGCCGGTGATGTGGAAGAGCGGGGCGAGGGCGAAGTAGCCGGCGCCCTCGGGGAGGGGGTGCCCGGTGACCTGGCGGGTGGCGTTGTAGGTGAGCGCGCCGTGCGGGTTCATCGCGCCCTTGGGGGTGCCGGAGGTACCGGAGGTGTAGCTGATGAGGGCGGTGTCGGCGGCCGTGAGGTGCGGGTCGGGCGGCGCCGGGTGGCCCCGGCGGGCCGTGGTGGCGAGGTCGGCGGGGGTGGGGGCGTCCCCCTCGCGCGGGGAGGCGGGGGCGGGGACCGCGGGGTGCGGGGGCTCGGCCCGCGCGTGCCGCTCGGGCAGGACCCGGGGGTCGTCGCGGGTCTGGAAGTCCCGGTCGCGGGCGGTCAGGACGGTCCGTACTCCCGTCCCGCGCACGGACTCCCGCAGGTACGCCGGCCAGGCCCGCTCCTCGCAGACCAGCGCGGCGGCGCCGGAGTCGCGCAGGGCCCGGCGGACCTCGGCGGACTTGTACATCGGGTTGAGCGGGACGACCACCGCCCCGGCCTTCCAGGCGGCCAGCACGGCGAGCACGAAGTGCGGGGTGTTCTGCAGCATGACGGCGACCCGGTCGCCCCGGCCGACGCCCCGCGCGGCCAGGTGCCCGGCGAGGGAGTCGGAGAGGGCGTCGGCCTGCGCGTAGGAGATCCTGCCGTCGAAGTACGCGAGGGCCGGATGGCCGGGGGCGCGGGCGACGGCCGCCCGGAACGCGTGCAGCACGCTGGGCGGCGGCGAGACGGCGGCCAGTTGGGCCGGACTCAGCTGCCGCAACCAGGGGCGGGCGGCGTACCGGGAGCCGGGGGCGGCGTCGGCGGGCGGGACGACGTCCGCGGGGGCGGCGTCGGGGGCCGGCAAGCCGGGCTCGGCCTCGGCCTCGGAGGTCGGGGCGGCGGCGTGGGCCGGGGTCACGAGGACTCCCACTTCTGCTGGAGGTGGTTCATGCCGCTCAGCCAGCGGTCGGGTTCCGTGGCGCGCGCGGCGTAGTAGTCCGCCACCTCGGGGTGCGGGAGGATCAAGAACCGGCCCTTCTCCATACCGTCGAACAGTGCCTCCACGACCGCGTCGGGCTCGATCGCGGTCGGCGCCAGGACCAGCTCGCCCGCCGACCCGGCGGCTGTCAGCATGTCGGTGCGCACCCCTTGCGGACAGATGGCGTGGACCCGCACGCCCCGGTGGCGGTAGGTCAGCGAGAGCCATTCCGCGAAGGCGAGGGCGCCGTGCTTGGTGACACTGTACGGCGCCGCTCCGATCATGGTCAGCAGACCGGCGGCCGAGACGGTGGACACGAAACGGCCGCCGCCCCGCTCCAGCCAGTCGGGCAGCAGGGTCCGGGCGGCGCGCACGTGGGCCATGACGTTGGTGTCCCAGGCGGCTTCCCAGACGGCTTCGTCCGCGAAGGCGTCACCGCCCGAGGCGAGGCCGGCGTTGGCGCAGTACACGTCCACGGCGCCGCCCAGGGCTTCCCGGGCCTCGGCCACGACCGTCGAGGCGTCGCCGGGCACGGCGACGGCCCGGGATCCGATCGCGGCCGCCACGGAGGCGGCCTTGGCGGGGTCGAGGTCGTTGACGACGACGGTCGCCCCCTCGGCGGCGAACCGGTGCGCGAGTGCCGCTCCGATGCCGCCGCCCGCGCCGGTGACGACGACTCGCTGTTCCTGGTACGCGCTCACGGGGGTCACCTTTCGTCGCTGCCCTGGGGGCCGGTCCCGGGCAGACTAACCAGTCGGTATGCCCGGCCGGAAGGGTGCGACGCCCATCGGGTCGCTCGGGCGCCCCGTCGACGCGCGCGGCCGCGACACCGGACGGCGTGGGTCGGGCAGGATCCGAAAGGCAGGGCCTAGCGTGGCGGGATGACGCTGTCACGACGCGGGATGCTGGGACTGGCGGGAGCCGTGGGGACCCTGGGGGCGGGCGCGGGGCCCGCCTCGGCCACGGGACCCGGGTCGGAGCGGGTGCGTACGGGGTTCGAGCGGCTCGCCGCCGACGGGTACGCGGCACTGGCCGGCCTGCGGGTCGGGGTGGTCACCAATCCCACCGGGATCACCGCGGACGCCCGTCACCTGGTCGACGTACTGCACGCGGACGAACGGGTCGACCTGGTCGCGGTGTTCGGGCCGGAGCACGGCTTCCGGGGCACGGCGCAGGCCGGTGGCTCGGAGGGGGCGGGGCGCGATCCCGCGACGGGGCTGCCCGTGTACGACACGTACGCCACCAGCGGGCAGCGGCTCGCGGACCTGTTCACGAAGGCGGGCATCGACACGGTCGTCTTCGACATCCAGGACGTCGGGGCGCGGTTCTACACCTACGTCTGGACCCTCTACGACTGCATGCGCGCGGCCGCCCTGGCGGGCAAGTCGGTGGTGGTGCTGGACCGGCCGAACCCGGTCGGCGGTCGGCGGGCGGCCGGACCGGTGCTGGAACGGCCGTACGCGAGCTTCGTGGGCCGGGAGCCGATCGCGCTCGCGCACGGGATGACCGCGGCCGAACTGGCTCTGCTGTTCAACGGCGAGTTCCTGAGCGGTACGGCCTTCCCGCAAGGGCCGGTGCGGCTGCTGACCGTACGGATGGCCGGGTGGCGGCGGGAGTCGTTCTTCGGGGCGACCGGGCTGCCCTGGGTGCCGCCGAGCCCGAACGTGCCGACCCCCGACACGGCGCTGGCGTACGCGGGGACCTGCCTGTTCGAGGGGACCAACCTGTCGGAGGGCCGGGGCACCACCACCCCCTTCGAGGTGGTGGGCGCGGAGGGCGTCGACCGGCGGTGGGCCGAGGCGGCGAACGGCCTGGAGCTGCCCGGGGTGTGGTTCCGGGAGACCTGGTTCACCCCGTCCTTCTCCAAGCACTCCGGGAAGGTATGCGGCGGGGTCCGGCTGATCGTGCACGACCGGGACGCCTTCGATCCGGTGCGGACCGGGATCGGTCTGTTGGTCACCGCGCGCCGGGTGTGCTCCGGGTTCGCGTGGCGCTCCGACCACTGGATCGACAAGCTGACCGGGTCGGACCGGGTTCGCACGATGGTGGACGCCGGGGCGGGGGTGCAGGAGATCGTGGACGACTGGTCGGCCGGACTGGCGCGCTTCGCGGCGGTACGGGAGAAGTACCTGCTCTACCCCTGACCCCCGGGCGGCCCCGCCCCCGATCCGGGACGTCGCGGGGCTGGTCGGGCGGCCCGCGCGGCGGGATGCTGCGAGCAGCACCACAGGCGCGGCGCGGAGGGGGGACCTCATGGCGGGTGGACGGCCGGGCGGATCCGGGACCACGGGCACGGGCGGGGCGGGGCCGGGGCCCCGGGCCGCGGCGCGGGGCTTCACCGGGGTGGGTGGCTGCACCAGGGTGGGGGTGGGGGTCGGGGGCCGGGGCCCGGCGGGCGTCGCGGGCGGTGGCGCGGTCGCGGCGGGGATCGGGGTCGGCCCGTACCGGGAGCTGACCATCGACGCGCAGGGCGACGTGGACCCGGCGGCCCGGGAGACGGTGGCCCGGATCGAGGCCACGGACCTGCTGGTCTTCGCGCACGGCTGGAACAGCGACCGCTCGACGGCGACCCGGCTCTACGACCGCTTCTTCGCCCCCTTCCCCGAGCTGGTGGGGACGGGCGTGCGGCTCGGGTACGTGGGCGTCGTCTGGCCGTCGATCCGGTTCTCCGACGAGCCGATACCCGACTTCGAGGCACGCGGCGCGGCGGCACCGCCGGGCTCCGGAACGGCCCTGGACCCCGATACGCGGCGGGCCCTCGCGGAGTTCTGGCCGTGCCGCGACGCGGAACTCGACCGGATCGCCGAGCTGTTGGAGGACCGCCCCGACTCGGCGGCGGCCCTCGTCGAGTTCGGGGCGCTCGTACGGGAGCTGCTGCGGGCCGACCGGGTCGGCACGCCCGTCAACCTGTTGGGCCCGATGCCGGCCCCGACCCCGACGCCCGCCGGGCCGGGCGGCAGGGTCGCGCGGCACGACGTACCGGCCATTTTCGCCGAGGACGTCCTCGCGGTCTGTCGGACCCTCGCGCACGCGCTGGAGCAGGTCGAAGGCTCACGGGACGCCGGCACGGACGCGGGGCCCGTACCTCCCGGGGCGCCGGGCCTCGCGCTCGGGGGCGGGCCGCGGACCCTGTGGGACGGGGCCAAGGAACTGCTGCGGCAGGCTACGTACTACGAGATGAAGAAGCGGGCCGGGGTGGTCGGCGAACGCGGACTCGGCCCGGTCCTGACGGACCTGGCCGGACGCCGGCCCGCCCTGCGGATCCACCTCATCGGCCACAGCTTCGGCGCCCGCGTGGTGTCCTTCGCGTTGCGGGCCCTGCCCGACGGGGTGGGGAACCCGAAGTCGTTGACGCTGCTCCAAGGGGCCTTCTCCCACTACGCCTTCAGCGAGCGGCTCCCCCACGATCCGCGGCGCGGCGGTGCCCTGCGCGGGCTCCAGCGCCGGGTGGACGGGCCGGTCGTGGCCTGCCACTCCGCGCACGATTCCTCGCTCGGGGTGTTCTATCCGCTGGCGTCCCGGATGGCGGGGGATTCGGCCGGACTCCTCGGTTTCGACGAGCGGTGGGGCGCGATCGGGCACGACGGGGTGCGGGCCGTGCCGGGCGCGCCCCGGCTCGACCTCGCCGCCGCGTTGCGCGACGGGCTGCCGCGGACCGGCTGCGTCAGCGTCGACGCGGGCTCGGTGGTCCGCCGGGGCGGGGCTCCGTCGGGGGCGCACAGTGACATCTGCCACGAGGAACTGGCCCGGCTCGTGGTGTCCGCGGGGCGCATGGGGCGCTGAGTTCCGGCCATGTGCCACCCACACGCCTCGACCGCCCCCGCATGCGCCCACATCCGGCCGGGCATGTTGGGCACGTCGGGGCGGGCTGCTTCGTTCGACGGAGTGGCACGGGCACAGGTGTGGGGGGACGGCGGAGGTGAAGGTGCGATGGCGGGTTTTCGAAGTCTGGCCTATCAGGTGCGCGACGCGCGCAACGACCGGGCCCTGCGGCGCCATTCGCTGCGCCGCTGCCTGGAACGGTTCGCCCCGTACGGGCACCGTGCGACGTGGTGGCACCTGTGCGACCGGCACGGGATCGCCCCCGAGGACCGGGGTGCCGACCCCCTGCGGCTGGTCGCGGCGCTGGAGGAACTGGAAGAGGCGCGGGCGGTCTGGCTGGAGTACGAGAGGCAGTTCGCGGCGCGACGCAGACGTGAGAAGCACGACGGGGTGCGTCGCCCGGAGTGGGCCTGGGGCGCCAACGGGGACGCGGTGGTGCGCTGCGCCGACCCGGGGGTCCGGCCGGAGGGAACGCTGGGCGAGGTGCTGCGGCGGCTGGTGACGGTGCTGGAATCGGAACCGGGCACCTCGTGTCCGGTGTGCGGCGAGGAGGAGCTGCGCTGGCCGGCCGCGCCGGCCGGACACGGCGACTGGACCGGGACGTGGGCGTGGGACGGGCCGGTGTGCGGGGGCTGCGGGATCGTGGTTCCCAGACCGGCCCTGACCTACGCGGCGGTGGTGCATCCGGCCGCGGTGGACGCGGCATGAGCGGGACGGGCGCGGGGTCGGAGTCGGGCGCGGGGTCGGGCGCGGGGTCGGCCGGCCGGGGCGGGCGGCTCCAGGTCGGGCTCAACGGTTCGCGGGGCGCCTCCGACGGGGCGGCCGTACCGATGTCCCCGCAGGCGCTCGCGGAGTCGGCGCTGGCCGCGGTCGCCGCCGGGGCCGGCGAGGTACTGGTGCACCCGCGGACCCCTTGCGGCCGGGAGAGCCTCTCGCCCCGGGTGGTCGGGCCCCTGCTGGAGGAGTTGCGCGGCGCGGGGGTCCGCGTACCCCTGGCGGTGCCCGCTTCCATCACGGCGGAGCCGGATCCGGCGGCACGCCGGGAGCGGGTGCGGGACTGGTCGGTGCTGCCGGACCGGGCGACGGTGTCCTTCGCGGAACCCGGTGCTTGCGAGCTGGGCCTCGCCCTGCTGGCGCGCGGGGTGGCGGTCGACGCGGTGGTGCCGCTGGGCGGTGGGGCCGGGCCTGAGCCACTGGCCCGGTTCCTGGCCTGGGCCCCGGCCGACCACAGGCGGGTGCGGCTGGTGGCGGAGCTGGCGCGGGCCGATCCCGCACTGGTGGCGGGGCTGCGGTGGCTGCCTCCCGTGCCCGTGGTGCTGTACGGGAGGGAGGGCGAGGCATGGCCTGTGTTGCGGCTGGCCTCCCGGTGCGGCGCCGGTGCGCGGATCGGCGTAGGGGAGGTCCTTCACCTGCCGGACGGCCGGCCCGCCCGGTCGAACGCCGAACTGGTGGCTGCCGCCATGGAGATCACCGCCGGGACCGTTCCGGCGGGGGCTTAGGGACTGTCGTCGAACTCCCGTCGTCGCCCGGGGGGCGGCCTCGCGGGGCAGACGGGAGTTCGACGACAGGCCCGAGGAGCCGGCGGCCTGCGGGCGGTGATTCCCGGCCCGGGTGGGGGCGGTGTCAGTACGCGAGCCTGGAGCCGGCCATGCGGTCGCCGAAGACGTCGTCCGGGTTCGACAGCGCGCAGGTCTTCATGGAGAGGCAGCCGCAGCCGATGCAGTCCGTCAACCGGTCGCGCAGGTCGCTGAGTTGTGCGATGCGCTGGTCGAGTTCGGAACGCCAGGCCTCCGACAGGAGGGCCCAGTCCTCACGGTTCGGCGTGCGCCCTTCCGGCAGTTGGGACAGCGCCTCGCCGATGTCGGCGAGCGGGATGCCCACGCGCTGCGCGGCGCGCACGAACGCGACCCGGCGCAGCGCGTCACGGGTGTAGCGGCGCTGGTTGCCGGAGGTGCGCCGACTGCTGATCAGGCCCTTGGTCTCGTAGAAGTGGAGCGCCGAGACGGCGACTCCGCTGCGCGCGGACAGCTGACCGACGGTGAGTTCGTGGACCTTCTCGGGAATCTGCGGCACCCTGCCGAGCCTAGCCGGAGGCGCGTTGACATTCACACACGCGGCGCAGCATGCTGAGCAAGCGCTTATTCGTCTGGGCGTGCAGGTGGGCGCGCGGGAAGAGCGCGCGCAGACATCGACAGACAGGGGCAGGGCATGGCCGGACCGAGGATCTTCACATCCGCCGAGGAACTGCGCGCCGGCATCGGCGAGCCGCTCGGCCCGAGCGGGTGGTTGGAGGTGGACCAGAAGCGGATCGACCTGTTCGCGGACGCGACCGGTGACCACCAGTGGATCCACGTCGACCCCGAACGGGCGGCTTCCGGACCGTTCGGTTCGACGATCGCGCACGGCTACCTGACGTTGTCGCTGCTGCCGAGCCTGGTGCCGCAGATCATGCTGGTCGAGGGCATGCGCATGGGCATCAACTACGGCGTGGACAAGGTCCGCTTCCCCGCTCCCGTGCCGGTCGGTTCGCGGCTGCGCGCCACCGCGCTGATCACCTCGGTGACCGAGGTGGGCGAAGGTGTGCAGGTGGCGGCGACGGTGACCGTGGAGCGCGAGGGCGCCGAGAAGCCGGTGTGCGTGGCGGAGTCGGTGTCGCGCTACTACTTCTGAGCGGGTGGGGCCGTCCCGGCGGACGTCGCGCCCACCATGCGGAGCACGAGGTCGGCGTAGAGCGCGCCGACCTCGTCGGGCGTGCGCGGTCCGGCCGCGCTGAACCAGCGGGCCACGTCGATGCACAGCGACAGCACCGCGAGGGTGGTGCCCGGGACGTCCGGGACCGCGAACTCCCCCGCCCTGACACCGTCGGCGATGATGCGCCGCACGGCCGCGTCGGTCTGCCGGCGCAGGGCCACGATCTCGGAGCGGTGCTCCGGCGCGAGGGCGTCGAGCTCGTACTGGACGACGCGGGCGGTGGTGTGGTGCGCCGCGTGCCAACCCACGAAGGACCGCACTGCGCCGTCGAGCCGATCGGCGGCGGTGCCCGGACCGCACGCGGCGGTCTCCAGGATCTCCAGCGCCTTGTCGTGACCGATGCGACTGATCCGGTGGAGCAGTTCTTCCTTGGTCTTGTAGTGGATGTAGAGCGCGGCCGGACTCATCCCGGCCCGGCCGGCGATGTCCCGGGTGGTGGTCGCGTGGTATCCGCGCTCGGCGAAGGCCTCCACGGCGGCGACGAGCAGCCGCCGCGCGGCGTCGGGGGTGACCTCCGACCACGGCTGGTATCCGCCGGTTTCCGCCGCGCTCCGCATGGCCCGTCCACCTCTTCCGCTTGTAGGAAGGAACACCTTACCGGAGGGTGAGCAAGCGCTTAGCGCTCCGGGCGGGCCGGGTGGTCGGGTCGCATCGGGCTGGGCGCGTCCCGGGGTGCTCCGGGGGCGCGCTCAACGGTCCTGGGCGGGGGGCTTCGGCGCGAAGGGGTCGTAGCCCGTCATGATCTTCTCCATCCGGGCCTGGTCGACGCGGGTGACGATCTGCGTCACCTCCTGGCGGTCCCTGATCACCTTGGCGAGGGTGAACGCCGAGGTGGTGAGGTAGAGCACCGCGATGCCGAGGAAGGCGCGGACCCAGCCGTCCGCGTCCATGTTGTAGATCCCGAGCGCCACGGCGGCGATGGCGACGCCGAAGGAGGCGACGGCCTGGCCGTAGTAGGCCCCCGTGTTCTGCTGCTTGACCGGTGTCTCGTTCATGGGTCCAGCATCGGCGGCGGCGGCCGGGCGCACATGGGCGCACGTACTCAGCTACGTACTCAGAACGCGGAGACCCCCGTGCGGGCGCGGCCGATCAGCAGCTTCTGGATCTGGCTGGTGCCCTCGTAGAGGGTCATCACGCGGGCGTCGCGCAGCAGTTTGCCGACGGGGTACTCGTCGATGTAGCCGTAGCCGCCGTGCACCTGGAGGGCGTTGCCCGCGGCGCGCACGGCGGCTTCCGAGGCGAAGAGCTTGGCGGTGGAGGACTCGGTGGCGAAGGGTTGCCCGCGGTCGATGAGGTCGGCGACCCGCCAGGTCAGGAGCCGGGCGGCGTCGACGTCGACCGAGATGTCGGCGATGAGTTCCTGGACGAGCTGGTGGTGGGCGATCGGCCTGCCGAACTGCTCGCGCCCGGCGGCGTACGAGACGGCCGCCTCCAGCGCCGCCTGGGCGATGCCGACGCAGCCGGCGGCGACCGACATGCGTCCCTTGGCCAGGGCGGACATCGCGACGGAGAAGCCCTTGCCCTCGGGGCCGAGCATGGCGGAGGCGGGCACGCGGACCGCGTCGAGGACGAGTTCGGCGGTGGCCTGGCCGCGCAGGCCTAGTTTCCCGTGCACCTCGCGGCGGGTGAGCCCGGGGGCGTCGGCGGGCACGAGGAAGGCGGAGATCCCGCGATGGCCGGGGGTGTCGTTCGTGCGGGCGAAGAGCAGGACGACGTCGGCCCAGGTGCCGTTGGTGATGAACATCTTGCTGCCGCTGACGACGTACGAGTCACCCTCGCGCACGGCCCGGGTGGTGAGGTTGCCCGCGTCGGAGCCGGTGCCGGGCTCCGTCAGGCCGAAGCAGCCGAGTGCGTCGCCGGAGCACAGGCGGGGCAGCCAGTCCCGCTTCTGCTCCTCGTCGCCCCAGGCCGCGATGGTCTTGGCGACGAGGCCGAGGGAGACGGAGACGATGCCGCGCACGGCGGAGTCGCCGCGACCGAGTTCCTCGGTGACCAGGACGTAGGACAGGTGGTCCCCGCCGGAGCCCCCGTATTCCTCGGGCACCGTCATACCGAGGAACCCGAGGTCGCCGAGCTTCTTCACGATGCCCCGGTCCACGCTCTCGGCCCGGTCCCACGCGGCGGCGTACGGAACGATCTCGCGCTCGGTGAACGCGCGGGCCAGCCGGCGTACGGCGCTCTGTTCCTCGCTCGGCTCCAGGTTCACCGGGCACCTCCGGGGCGTCTCGACCGGCCTTTAACTAGCACCGGTAGTTTATGGCGGGCAGGCCCTACTATGTGGCGCATGGCCAGACCGCGCAAGCCCCTCCTCAGCCGGGACCGCATCGTCGAGGCGGCGGGTGCGCTGGTGGACGCGGAGGGCCTGGAGGCCTTGTCGACACGCCGGCTCGCCGCCGCCCTCGGGGTCAGCGGGCCGTCCCTGTACAACCACTTCCGCACGAAGGACGAGATCCTGGAGGCGGTCGCGGACGCGGTGAGCGCGCGGGTCGACCTGTCGATGTTCGAGGACTGCCGGGACTGGCGGCGGGCGCTGCGCGCCTGGGCCCACTCGTACCGCGACGCCCTGTCGGACCATCCGAACATCGTGCCGGTCCTGGCCCGGGGGCCGGGTCGACGCCCGGCGGGGCTGCGGCTGGCGGACTCGGTGTTCGGCGCGATGACGGAGGCCGGGTGGCCCCCGGCTCACGCGACCCGGATCGGCGCGCTGATGCGGTACTTCATCCTGGGCTCGGCGGTGGCCTCCTTCGCCGGCGGTTTCGTCGACGACGAGACGGCCTACGACCCGGCGGACTACCCCCACCTGGGCCAGGCGCACCTATTGGCGGAGCGGCACCGCGAAGTCGACGACGGCGCCTTCGAGACGGGCCTGGCCGCACTCCTCGACGGCCTGGCCCTCCAGTTCGAAGCCCTCCCGCCCGACCCCGCCTGACCTCCGCCCGGTCCCGGTGGGGCGGAGGTCGCGGCGCGGGCAGGGGTAGGGGCCCGACCCGATATGGGCCCCGGTACGGGCCCCGGTACGGGCCCCGGCACGGGCCCCGGCACGGGCCCCGGCACGGGCCCCGGCACGGGCCCCGGCACGGGTCAGAAGACGACCAGCGAGCGGCCTCCCTTGCCCGCGAGCATCGCGTCGAACGCGGCCGGGATGCCGTCGAGGGTGATGCGGTCGGTGACGAGGCTCCCGAGGTCGAGGCGGCCCGCACGGACGTGGTCGGCGATCACCGGGAGGTCGCGGGCGGGGTCGCTGTTGCCGTAGACGCAGCCGCTGAGCGTGCGCGCGAAGTGGAAGATCTCCAGCGCGTGGAAGGTGACCTGCTGCTCCTTGCCGCCGATGCCGACGACCGTCGTCCGGCCGCCCCGCCGCGTCGAATCCCAGGCGGCGCGGATGGACTCCGCGCGGCCCACGCACTCGATGGCGACGTCCGCGCCCCGCCCGCCTGTGACCGCGCGGACCTCCTTGGCCGTGGTGTCCGAGGCGAGCACGAACTCGGTGGCTCCGGCGGCCCGGGCGAGCTCCTCCTTGGCCGGGGAGACGTCCACGGCGACGATGGGGCCCGCCTGACCGATCCGGGCCGCCTGGAGCGCGGCCAGGCCGACCCCGCCGACCCCGAACACGACCACCGATTCGCCCGGGAAGACCTGCGCGCTGTGGTGGACGGCGCCGTAGCCGGTGAGGACGGCGCAGCCGAGGAGGGCGGCCTCGGTGAGCGGGATCCCGGCGGGCGCGGGCAGCACGCAGTTCGCCGCGACGACGGTCTCCTCGGCGAAGGCGGCGACGTTGAGCCCGGGGTGCAGCTCGGTCCCCTCGGCGTCAT
The DNA here is from genome assembly GCF_024721315.2 of Streptomyces sp. Isolate_45. Lineage (GTDB taxonomy): Bacteria > Actinomycetota > Actinomycetes > Streptomycetales > Streptomycetaceae > Streptomyces. The sequence goes on along the minus strand of NZ_JANFAK020000028.1, from coordinate 18,798 downwards.
GGGCGTGAACGGCCCCGACGCCCGTCAGCGCCTTGGCGCAGAGCCAGACCTCGCCGATCCGGCAGTGGTGGCACTCCCCGCAGGACGGCGCCCAGTTGAGGACCACCCCGTCCCCCGGGGCGACGTGGGTGACGCCCTCGCCGACGGCGAGGACCGTCCCCGCGCCCTCGTGCCCGAGCACGGCCGGAACGGGCACCCGCATGGTGCCGTTGGTGAGGGAGAGGTCGGAGTGGCAGACGCCGGCTGCGGCGAGCCGCACCCGGACCTGGCCGGGGCCGGGCTCGGGCAGCACGATCTCCCGTATCTCCAGCGGGGCTCCGACGGCGGGCAGGACGGCGGCGCGGACCATGATCTTTTCTCCGTCTCGGGCGGTCAGAACTGCAGGGACTTGGTCTGGAGGTACTCCCCCAGGCCGTGCGGGCCCAGTTCGCGGCCGACACCCGACTGCTTGTACCCGCCGAAGGGCGCGCGCACGTTGAAGCGGCCCCCGTTGATGTCCACCTGTCCGGTGTCCATGCGGCGGGCGAACGCCACGGCCGTCTCCTCGTCGGCGGCCCACACCGCGCCGCCCAGGCCGTAGACGGTGCCGTTGGCGATGCGCAGGGCATCGTCCTCGTCCTCGTAGGGGAGGATCGCCAGGACGGGGCCGAAGATCTCCTCCTGGGCGATGGTCATCCCGGGGGTGACGTCCGCGAAGACCGTCGGGGCGACGAAGTACCCCTGCGCATGGGGGCTGTCGAGGCCGCCCGCGACGAGGCGCGCGCCTTCCTCGACGCCCTTTGCGATGTACGCGCGGACGCGGTCGCGCTGGGTGGCGTTGACGACCGGGCCGAGTCGGGTGCCCGGGTCGCGGGGGTCCCCGGACGGGTACTTGGCGACGGCGGCGGCCGCGAGGGTGACGGCCTCCTCGTGCTGGTCCCGGTGGACGAGCATGCGCGTGAGGGCGTTGCAGCTCTGACCGGAGTTGTTCATGACGTGGCCGACGCCCACCGAGACGGCCTTGGCGAGGTCCGCCCCGGGCAGGATGACATTGGCCGATTTGCCGCCCAGTTCGAGGGCGACGCGCTTGATGGCGGCGCCGGCTATGGCGCCGATCTTCTTCCCGACGGCGGTCGAGCCGGTGAAGGAGACGAGGTCGACCCCTTCGTGTTCGGCCAGGGCCTGCCCGGCGACCGGACCGGTTCCGGTCACCAGGTTGAAGACCCCGGCCGGGATGCCCGCCTCGTGCACGGCTTCGGCGAAGAGCTGTGCGGTCAGCGGGGTGTCCTCGGCGGGCTTGAGGACGACGGTGCAGCCGGCGGCGAGTGCGGGTGCCACCTTGGCAACGATCTGGTGCAGCGGGTAGTTCCAGGGCGTGATCGCCCCGACCACACCGACCGGCTCCAGCAGCACGGTGGAGTTCCCGATCCGCTCCTCGAAGCCGTACGAGGCCCCCAGCTCGGCGTACGAGCCGGCCACCGCGATCGGCGACCCGACGTGCACCGCTTCCGCGAAGCCGAGCGGGGAACCGAGCTCGGCGGTGACCGTCTCGGCCATCTCGCCCTTCCGGGCGGCCAGGACGTCACGCAGGGCGCCGATCAGGGCCGCCCGGTCGGCCGGGGCGGTGGCCGCCCAGCCGGGGAAGGCCGCGCGGGCGGCCCGTACGGCCGCGTCCACGTCCTCGGCGCTGCCGGCCGGGACCTCGGCGATGACCTGCTCGTCCGCCGGGTTGACGACCTCGATCCGGCCGGCGCCGACTGCGGGCACCCACGCCCCGCCGATGTACATCCCGTCGTGGGCCTTCATGTCATTCCTCCCGAGCACGCACGAGCGCGTAGACCTGACGTCACCAACACCCTACAAACTAGCGTCGGTAGTTTTCCGGGCGCCAGGGGTGGCCGGGATCAGATGATGCCGAAAAGCATCCCCGCCGCGAGAACCACGAGGGAGGTGAGGGCCGCCCATTTCACGGTGAAGCGGGTGTGGTCACCGAACTCGACCTTGGCCATGCCGACGAGCACGTAGACGGCCGGAACCAGCGGGCTGGACATGTGGAGGGCCTGGCCGACCAGGGAGGCGCGGGCGATCTCCAGCGGGGACACCCCGTGGGCGGCGCCCGCCTCGGCGAGCACCGGCAGGACGCCGAAGTAGAAGCCGTCGTTCGACATGAAGTAGGTGAGGGGCAGGCTGAGCAGTCCGGTGACCAGGGCCATGTGCGGCCCCATGCCCTCGGGGATGGCACCGACCAACCAGTCGGCCATGTCCTTGACCATGCCCGTACCGGTGAGGACCCCGGTGAAGACGGCGGCGGCGAAGACCATGCCCGCCACGTTCAGCACGTTCTCGGCATGCGCGGCGATCCGGGCCTTCTGGTCGGGCATGTGCGGGAAGTTCACGGTGAGCGCGAGGGCGGCGCCGAGCAGGAAGAGCACCGGGATCGGCAGCAGCTCCATGATCATGGCTGTCAGCAGGGCGACCGTCAGTCCCGCGTTGAACCAGTACAGGCGGGGGCGCAGCGTCGGGCGGTGGGGGTCGAGTCCCTGGAAGCCGTCCGCGTCCGGCGGGACGTCGGTCGGGGCGGAGCCTGTCGGCTGACCGGTACTCGCGGTCCGGTCGGCCTCGGCTCCGTCGGATCCGTGTACGCCGCCGGAGGCCGGGGGGACGGTGCGGGCGTCGGAGGCGTCGGCGGCGCCGCCGGTACGGACGCCGGCCGGAACCAGTACCTCCGTACCGGCCTCATCAGCGCTCTCCTCACCCTCCCCGCCGGGCATCACCAGGGACCCGACCCGGCGGCGCTCCTTGATGCCCAGGACGTAGGCCAGGGCGAAGACGAAGAGCAGGCCGACGGCGAGTGCGGGGATCATCGGGACGAAGATGTCGCCGGCGTCGAGCTTGAGGGCCGTGGCGGCGCGGGCCGTGGGGCCGCCCCAGGGAAGGGTGTTCATGACGCCGTTGGCGGTGGCGGCGACACCGGTCATGACCACCAGGCTCAGGCCGAGCCGCTTGTACAGCGGATACATGGCCGAGACCGTGATCATGAAGGTGGTCGAGCCGTCCCCGTCGAGCGAGACGATGGCGGCGAGCACGGCCGTGCCCACCACCACCCGCATCGGGTCGGCCTTGCAGAAGCGCAGGATGCCTCGCACGATCGGGTCGAAGAGGCCGACGTCGATCATCAGGCCGAAGTAGACGATGGCGAACATCAGCATCGCGGCGGTCGGCGCGAGTTTGCCGACCCCGTCGATGACGTAGTCCCCGAGGTGCGCGCCCTTTCCGGCGAACACGCAGAAGAGCGCGGGGATGAGCACGAGCGCCGCGATGGGCGACATTTTCTTCAGCATGATCAGGACCAGGAAGGTCGCGATCATGGCGAAGCCGAGGAAGGTCAGCATGCTGGGAACGTAGGTGCCCCCCGCTGCGCCCAACAAGATGTCCGCGCGTGAGCAATACGAGCAAAACCCCAGCTCAGGGCAGGGGTGCCAGCTGGACGGGGAAGGCGTTGAGCACTGCCGTGCCGGACAGGGGGTCCAGCCGGGTGCCGTCGAGCAGCTGGTTCACGTTGGCACCGGGATCGGCGGCGGCCACCGCGAGCCGGGTGCCGGGCCGGTCGTGGCCCCAGCCGTGCGGGAGGCTGACGACGCCCGCACGGACGGTGTCGGTGACCTCGACCGGCACGTCCAGGCTGCCGCCGTCCGCGCTGATCCTGGCGCGACCGCCGTCGGTGAGGCCGTGGCGCGCCGCGTCCTCCGGGTGGACCTGGAGGGTGCAGCGGTTGGAACCTCCGGTGAGGGCCGGGACGTTGTGCAACCAGCTGTTGTTGGACCGCAGATGGCGGCGGCCCACGAGCACCAGGGCGGCGGGGCGTTCGGCGAGCGCGGCGCGGAGCCTGGGCAGCTCGGCCGCGATCGGGTCCGGCAGCAGCTCGATCCTGCCGCTGCGGGTCCTGAGCACGCCCGGAAGGCGTGGCCGCAGCGGGCCCAGGTCAATGCCGTGCGGGTGGGCGAGAAGCCGTTCGAGGTTGAGCCCTGCCTCGTGCGTCGTCCCGCCGGCGTCACCGTCCGGCGCCCCGAGGCCGGCCGGGGCGCCGGTCGTTGCGTCCCCGGCCGTTCCGCTGCCGGCCGTTCCGGCACCGCCCCGGCTTCTGCCCGCGCCCGGGTCGTCACCCGCGCCGGCGGTGTCGTGCCCGGCCGCCCCGAAGCGGTCCCCGTACGGGCCGAGTCGGAGCATCAGGTCGAGTCGTCGCTCGGGTCCGTTCTCGCCGGTGAGGAGCCCTGCGAGGTGTTCGGGGTCGGCTCCGTGCAGCGGGGAGTGCCGGTCGGAGGTCTCCTTGGAGAGGGTGGCCCGGATGGCGAGCTCGTCCACCGCTGAGGGCTCGGCGGCGCCGTGCATGCCCGAGACGGCGAGGACGAGGCGGGCGTGGATCTCGCACTCGTCGAGCCGGTCCGCTTCGAGGGGGACGGCCGGGCGCGTGTAGCGGACCTGGTTGTGGACGGCGAAGCCGTTGAACGCGAAGTCGTGGTGCGCGCTCCGGGAGGGCGGCGGCGGGGGCAGGACGACGTGGGCGTGGCGCGAGGTCTCGTTGAGGTAGGGGTCGACGCTGACCATGAAGTCGAGTCCGGCGAGGGCGGCATCGAGCCGGCGGCCGTCCGGGGCGGACAGCACCGGGTTGGCCGCGATGCAGATCAGGGCGCGGATCCGCCCTTCACCGGGTGTCTCGATCTCCTCTGCCAGTGCCGCGCTGGGCAGCTCGCTCTTCACCTCGGGGTGACCGCTGACCCGGCTGTGCCAGCGGCCGAGGGCGAATCCCCGGCCCGGCCCGGCGGGGCGGGGTCGCGGGCCGGCCGCGGCGAGCGGGAAGAGGGCTCCGCCCGGGCGGTCGAGGTTGCCGGTGAGGATGTTCAGCACGTCGACCAGCCAACTGGCGAGGGTGCCGTACTCGACGGTGCAGCTGCCGATCCGCCCGTAGACGGCGGCGGTCGGCGCGGCCGCGAGGTCGCGGGCGAGGGCGCGGATCTCGGTGGCCGGGAGGTCGCAGGCGGGGGCGACGGCCTCGGGGGTGAAACTAGCGAGGGCGTCCGCGAGTTCCCGGAGTCCTTCGATGTGCTCGGCGAGCGGGCCGGGCGCCGCGAGTTTCTCCGTCATCAGGGTGTGGGCGAGGGCGGCCAGCAACAGGGCGTCGCTGCCGGGGCGCGGGGCGAGGTGACGGTCCGCCAGCCGGGCGGTGCGCGTACGGCGCGGGTCGACGACCACGAGCGTGCCACCGCGGGCCCGTAGCGCCTTCAGGCGGCCGGGGAAGTCGGGGGCGGTGCAGAGCGATCCGTTGGATTCGACCGGATTGGCGCCGAGGACCAGGAGGAAGTCCGTGCGGTCCAGGTCGGGGACCGGGATGGCGAAGGGGTCTCCGAACAGGAGCCCGCTGGACACGTGCTTGGGCATCTGGTCGAGGGTGCTGGCGGTGAACAGGTTCCGGGTGCCGAGCGCGTTGACGAGGAGCGGCGGGTAGAGGGCTCCGGCCATGGTGTGGACGTTGGGGTTCCCGAGGACGACGCCGACGGCCTGGGCTCCGTGCTCCGCGACGAGTGCGGGCACCGCGGCGGCGATGGCGTCGTAGGCCTCCTCCCAGGTGGCCTCCCGCAGGTGCCCGTCGCGGCGGACGAGGGGGGCGCGCAGCCGGTCGGGGTCGGCGTCGAGGGAGCCGAAGGCGGCGCCCTTGGGGCAGATGAACCCGCGGCTGAAGACGTCGTCGCGGTCGCCGCGGGCCCCGGTCACGTCGGTGCCCTCGATGGTGAGGGTGAGGCCGCAGGTGGCTTCGCAGAGCGGGCAGATGCGCGGGGCGGTGCGGGGCATGGACGCTCCTGGGGGCGGCAGGCTGCGGCGCGGACACGGTCCGGACCCGGGCGCGGGGCGGCCGGGCTGCGGGCGCCCCGAGCATACCGACCGGTAGGGACGGGCGGGAGGGGTCTGCGGCGACGGGTTGGGAGCGGGAGGGGCGTGGCGGAGGAGGGGCGGGGGCCGGGGTGGGGCGCCGAGGGCGACGGCTCGACGGGAGCGGCGACCCGGAGGGCCGAGGTCCGCGGGCCTGGGGCAGGAGCACCGGCGCGGCGGCGGGGGCCTCACTCGGGGAGCGCCTCGACCGGGTATCGCCCGGGCCGAGCCGAGCCTGGCTGGGCCTGGCCTGGCCTGGCCCGATCAGTCGAGGACGCGCGCGAGGTAGGCCCGCATCATCGCCCGGGTCTCGGAGATGATGCCGGGGTCTCCGGCCGGGTCCGTCCGGAAGGCGAGTTGGATCAGCGCGTCGGTCGCCTCGACGGCGACCAGGACCGCCCTGCGGAGGTCGGCGTCGGGGGTCAGTCCGAGGTGTGCGCAGAGCAGTTCGGTGAGCCGGGCGGCGACCTGGTGGTTGGGGTCGGAGGCCGGGCCGTCGGCGGGCGGAGCGGGCACGCCGAAGTCGACCAGGGCGAATCCGGGCACGCTGCGCTTCATGGCCAGGTACTCGTCGAGCACCGCGTCGACCGCCGGCTGCCAGGGGCTGGCCGGCAGGTCGGCGAGGCGCCGCTGGATGCCGTCGGCGTAGCGGTCGAGGTTGCGGTGGGCCAGGGCGACGGCCATGGCCCGCTTGTTGCCGAAGAAGCGGTAGACCGAGCCGATGGGCACCCCGGCGCGAAGGGCAACGGCCCGGGTGCTGAGGTTCTCGTAGCCCGTCTCGTCGAGCAGCTCGGCGCAGGCGTCGAGGATCCGTACGAGGCGGTCGGCGCTGCGTTGCTGGACGGGGGTCCGGCGCAGGGGGTGGGCGGGAGGCACGGGGTCCATCATGCCGCTCCGGGCTCCTCGGTCCAGCGTTCCGGTCCGGCCTTCACGGATCGCATGCGACGCCCCCTCTCCCCCGCGCCCTCAGTTGAGCAGCAGGGCGAGCCCGCCGATGGTGTACGCGATCATCAGCGCGAGCAGCGGGAGTTGACCCGCGACGGCCTTGGCGGGTGGGAAGAGCCGTACGGAGCGGTCGTGCGCGGCGATCACTCCGAGTACGTGCCCGGTGATGACGGCGATGACCTGAAGGGCGGCGAGCCCGCCAGGATCCAAGGGGGGACCGGGATCGGAGCCGTTGTCAGTGCCGAGTGCGATGCTCACTGTGCGTGGCCCTTCGGTGACGAGGAGGGAGAAGTAGTGGGCGATGAGATAGCCGAGGGCGATCGGCACGAGTGAGTGCGCGAAGGCGGTCAGCGGGCCGGGGTGAGGGCCGGCGACGAGGCGGGTGATCGCCGCGCACAGGCAGTAGAGGGTGGCGACGAGAGCGACGGAAGCGAGCAGTCCGAGGGTGGCCGTGGGGGTGCGGCCGAGGGGGGAGGTCTGAACGGCGTTGATCCAGGAGGGGTTGTCGCTGTAGCCGTCGTAGGCGGTGGAACCGAGGAGGACGCAGACGGTGGCGACGAGTCCGGGCCGCTCGGGCGTCGCGTCGAGTCCGTGGAAGGGGTTGCGGAGGACCAGGCGGCCGTCGGCCCGGCGGCCGAGGACGGCAAGCCGGGCCAGGAGGCCGGAGTAGGCCTCGAAGGCGTCCGCTTCGGTGAACCAGTGCTCGCCGTAGCGGGCGGCGAACAGCAGGTGGACGGTGGCGTAGGCGGTGAGTGCGATCAGGAGGGTGGTGGTGGACGCGGGATCGGGGGCGACCAGCTCCAGCCAGGTGAAGCCGAACAGGCCTGCGGCGGCGGGCCATTGGCCCAACCCGGCGGGCAGGGGGCGCCCGGGGCCGGGCGGGCGGCCCCGGAGCGGGGTCCGGATCCGGGTGAGGAGGCGGTGGAGGGTGCGCAGCGGGTTGGCCAGGCGCCAGACGGGGCCGAGCAGGAGGGAGGCGGGCACGAGACCGACCCAGAACAGGACGTAGACGGCCCCCGGCGCGGGGTTGCGGGCGGGGTCGTCGGGACCGAGGAGGAGGTGGAGGAGTACGGCGAGGGCTGCGGCGAGGCCGAGTCCGCGCAGGGTGAGGCGGGTGGCCGGCGCGTCGGCCACCCGCTGGAACCCGGCGGGCACGGCGAGACCGGAGCGGTCGCCGCGGAAGCGGGACACGGACCAGAGCAGGCCGAGTGCCAGGAAGGAGACGAACAGGGCGGTGAAGGCCCCGGCGAACGCGTAGAAGGGGGAGATGGGCAGGTCGTGCTGGGATCCGATCCCGTGCGCCAGCAGGTTCGACGGGTCGGCCGGGTGAGGGACCACGCCCTGGCCGGACCAGCCGACCGGGCTCGCGCCGGGGCCGGTACCGATGCCGGTGGGGGTCTGCGTGGGCGTCCCGATGGGCGTCCCCGTGGAGCCGCCCATCGGGACCCAGGAGTCGAGCCACGTACCCGGGCCGCCGCCCGGCCAGGTGGTGCTGGACGTGACCCGGCCGGGCGTTGTCGCGGCGCCGGTGGTGCCTGTGCCCATGCCGGTGGTGCCGGGGTTCATCGGACGAGGAGCTGGGTCAGGAGCAGGCCGGAGGTGTGGGTCTCGACCTCGAAGAGGCCCGTGCGGTCGACCGTCAGGACCAGGGTCGCCTCCTGGCCCGCGGGCAGGGCGAGTTCCTTGTCGTAGCCGTGGACGTGGAGGGTGTCGGCGCGGTCGCTGGTGACGCGCAGGGCAACGCGCTCGCCGCGCTTGAGCTCGGTGCGGTCGGGGGCGGGGTGCGCCTTGCCGTCCCGGACGGCGAGGGTGACGGTCCGGTCGGGCGGCGAGGCCCCGGGGGGTGTGGCGGCGTCGCTGGGGGTGGCCGCCGGGTGACTGTGCTCGGCACTGCCCCCGGGGGCCGCGGTCAGGGGGGCGGCCGCCTGGATCGCCTTGCCGGCGACGGCCCAGGCGGTGTGGTCGTCGGCGTACAGGCGGACGGTCAGGGTGTGCGGGCCCTGCGGCACCTGCGCCGCGGGCAGGTGGAACCAGGGGCCGTACACCCGGGCCAGCTTGCGGCCGTCGAGTTCGAGGTGGGCGTGACCGGCGCCCGGGAGGGCGCCGCCGCCGGTGCTGTCGGGGGTGAAGCGGAAGTTCTTCACGGCCAGTTGGAGGTTCCAGCCGTCCTCGGAGTCGGGGCGTGCGGAGAGCCCGACCTCCGGCGCGCCCTGGGCGGGGACCTCGCGCAGGCGGTGGCCCGTACCGTCCTGGGCCTCCAGGAGGGTCCCGACTCCGCCGGACGCCTCCTCGTGGGTGGTGCCGGGCTTGTGGTGGGTCGTGGCCCGGCCCCCGCACCCCGCCAGCGCGCCGCCCGCGAGCAGGAGGAGGACGGCGACCAGCGCGGCGACGCGGGTGGTCCGGCGGGACGGCCTGGCGGCGCGGGCGGGTATCCCGCACGCGTCGCACCGGACGCGGGTTTCGGGGCGGACGCTCACTGCGGACCTCCGGTCCTGGTTCGGGTCGTGCCGGTCTTCTCCCCATCCGCCCGGCGCGCGGGGCGGAAGGGACCCCCGCCCCTCGAACCCCGGCCCCACGGACCCCGGCCCCTCGGGCCCGGACCCCGCGGACCGCGCCCCCGCGGGGCCCGGCTCGTCAGTGTCCGGCTCGTCCTTCGTGTCGGGGCTGCCGGTCGTGGCCGTCGGGCGGTCATGGGGTGGGGGCGGGGGCGGCGGTCGTGGTGAGGGGTGGGGGCGGGGTTGTCGGGGTCGGGGTTCGGTCGCCTTCCGGGCCGTCGCCCGGGCCCGCGGGGCGGGCCGGTGTGGGCGGGCCCGGGCGGGCCGAGGCGACGGCGGCCCACAGCACCCACACCACCGCGACCAGGGCCCGTACCCAGGCGGGGCTCAGCGGGGTCCAGGGGATCATCAGGACGGCCTTGTCGAAGGCGTCGAGCAGGGTCAGGGCGCCCAGGAGCAGGGTGAGGCGTGCCAGCCAGGGGCGCCCCGCGCGCAGGACCAGTCCGGCGCCCGTCCACCACAGGCCCAGCAGCAGCAGGGCGAGCGCGGGGACGAAGGTGTCCACGAGGGGCATCGTGGATCCGGCGACGTCCAGGGCGAGCCCGGCGAAGCCCAGCAGGGAGGCTGCCGCGCCCAGCCGTGAGCCGGCCAGCCGGCGCCGCCACAGCACCCCGCCGACCAGCAGCAGGACGGCGGCCACTCCCAGCGCGAGCTGGGTCTCGACGCGCTCCAGGCCGCGGGCCCCGTACCAGTCGCAGCCCGCCGGGAGCTTGCGCGCCTGGACGTTGTAGTCGGCGCAGACCAGCAGTTGGGCGAGCTTCACCGGTTCGCCGACCAGCCGGGCCGAGGCTCCGCTGACGTCGCCGCGGGCGTCTCCGCACCGGGGCAGGGTGCCCGGGGTGGAGCCGTCGGGTCCGTCCTGCCAGCAGTTGCCCCTGCCCTGTCCGTCCCACCACACGTCCGTGCCGTTGGGGCGGGAGGCGCCGGACCTGTCCTTGCCGAGGACGTTGCCGGCGTACCGGTTGTGGTGGGAGGTGTCGGTCTGCTTGGACCACTCCTCCTCGCCGCGGATGAAGGCGGGGACGGCGCTGAGGAAGAAGCCCGCGCGTTTGTGCCCGTACACCCAGTTGTCCTCGTAGAGGTTCCAGTTGCCGCCGGCGGTGATGATGCCGGTGCCGGGCGGCATGGAGATCTGCGGGCAGACCACGCCCTGCTCGTAGCCGCGTTCGGCGGGCGGTTTGGCGCAGGTGCCGTCGGCGACGTGGCGGTAGTAGTCCTGGTTGTTGTCGTGGATCAGGTTCCGTTCGAACCGGGCGTGGTTCTGTGGGAGGCCGGGGTGCCCGGGGAAGGCGCTGTCCATCGAGGCGCCGCCCATGTTCTGGTCGAACTCGTTGTCGTGGACCCACACGGAGTCGCCCGCGGTGCCGGAGTAGCCGACCATGTTGTGGTGGCTCCGGCAGCCGGTGATCTCTATGGAGTAGCGGGGGACGTCGTAGCCGCGGCCCTCGTTGATGTTGGAGGCGCTGCCGGGGTAGATGCCGGAGTCGCCGTTGCCGTACGACTCGCAGTTCTTGTAGAGGCCGTGGTCGCTGGCGAAGGTCAGGAAGCCGTACTCGTCGTTCCAGCGGGTCAGGACGTCGTCGATGACGAAGCCGTCGCCCGCGAGGACGTACAGCGAGTTGAAGGTGGTGCGCTGCGCGGTGAAGTTTCGGAAGTAGATGCCGTTGGACCGGTCGGCGCGCAGGCCGTTCAGCTTCTGGTACTTGGCGTCGATGACGACGTCGGTGCGGGAGGCTCCGGTGCCCTCGATCTGCAGATCGGTCTTGCCGAGGATGGCGACGAGGTTCTGGTTGTGGCGGCACTGGGCCTGCTGCTCGTAGGACAGGATCTGGTAGCCGAAGGAGGAGTTGGGGGCCTTGAGGGCGGCGCACTCCCCCGTCGGCTTCGGGAGCGAGGGCTCCTCCTCGTAGAGGCCGGGGAGGATCGCGATGTTCATGCCGGGGCGGTCGACGGCGTCGACGGCCTCCTGGAGGTGGCGGTAGCCGCTCTTCTCGCACCGCTCGTACAGGGCCAGGTTGCGTTGCCGCAGGGCGTCCGGAAAGCCGGCCGTGCGGCGTTCGAAGGCGGCGCGGTCGGTCTTGCAGACCAGCAGATCGGGCTCGGCGGAACGGTACTGCGGGACGGATCCGGTGCCGTCGGGGAAGGTGACGGGGCGCTCCTCGTGCGCGCCGGCGGTGGGCGCGGCGACGAGGAGGGACAGGAAGGCGAGGAGGGCGGCGAGGAGCGCCGCCGGCACGGCAGGGAACCTGCGGGTCCACGACATGCGCGAGAGAGTAGAGCAATGTTCATCTTTTCGGATCCCCCTCTGCGGGAATCCGTACGACCCCCTGTTCGGTCGAGGGGGCGTTGACGGCGGAGCCGTGGAATCCTACTGTCAGGCATAGGATTCCTTCGACGGAGCGGGAGCAGCAGATGAGTGAGCAGGCCAGGAAGACGGCGGAGGCGCTGGAATACCTCACCGGCTTCGGAAACGAGCACAGCTCGGAGGCCGTGCCCGGCGCTCTCCCGCACGGCCGGAACTCGCCCCAGCGCGCCCCCCTCGGCCTCTACGCCGAGCAGCTCAGCGGCAGCGCCTTCACCGAGCCGCGCGCCGACAACCGTCGCTCGTGGCTCTACCGGATCCGCCCGTCGGCCGCGCACCCGGCCTTCGTCCGCGTCGACAACGGCGCGCTGCGCACGGCGCCCTTCACCGAGGCGGTCCCCGACCCCAACCGGCTGCGCTGGAACCCGCTGCCCGACCCGGCGGCCGGCACCGACTTCCTGGCCGGTCTGTGGACCCTGGGCGGCAACGGCGACGCCGCACAGCGCAGCGGCATGGCCATCCACCTCTACGCCACCAACGCCCCGATGACGGACCGGGTGTTCAGCAGCTCGGACGGTGAGCTGCTGATCGTCCCCGAGCGCGGCGGCCTGCTGCTGCGCACCGAGTTCGGCCTGCTGAGCGCCGGCCCCGGCGAGGTGGCCCTGATCCCGCGCGGGGTCCGGTTCCGCGTCGAGCCGCTGGACTCCGAGGGCGCGCCCGCCCGTGGGTACGTGTGCGAGAACTACGGCCGCCCCTTCGAGCTGCCCGACCTTGGCCCGATCGGCGCCAACGGCCTCGCCGCCGCCCGCGACTTCCGGGCCCCGGTGGCGGCGTACGAGGACAGCGAGCGCCCGACCCAGGTGGTCAACAAGTTCTGCGGCAACCTCTGGTCGGCGACGTACGACCACTCCCCGCTCGACGTGGTCGCCTGGCACGGCACGCACGTCCCGTACGTGTACGACCTGCGGCGCTTCAACGTCATCGGGTCGATCAGCTACGACCACCCGGACCCGTCGATCTTCACCGTGCTGACCTCGCCCTCCGACACCCCCGGGCTCGCGGGCGTGGACTTCGTGGTGTTCGCGCCGCGCTGGCTGGTCGGCGAGGACACGTTCCGTCCCCCGTACTTCCACCGGAACGTGATGAGCGAGTACATGGGCCTGATCGAGGGCGCGTACGACGCGAAGGCCGAGGGCTTCGTCCCCGGCGGCGGCTCGCTGCACAACATGATGTCGGCGCACGGCCCGGACCGGGAGACCTTCGACAAGGCGAGCGCCGCCGAACTGAAGCCGCAGAAGATCGACGACGGCCTCGCCTTCATGTTCGAGACCCGCTGGCCGATCACCGCCACCCCGCAGGCGGCCGACGCGGACCACCTCCAGCGCGCGTACGACGACGTGTGGCAGGGTCTCGAACGCCACTTCCGCGCCTAACATGCGCATGCGTGGGCGGGAGCGTGGGCGGCGGGGCGACACCGGGCACGGGCCCGGTCCGCCACCACCGCCCGCGCTCCCGCCCGCACTCCCGCCGGCAATCCCGCCCGCGCGCCCGCCGCACCGCATGACGTCCAGCCAGCCGTACGGAGAACCACCCGTGACCGCCTTCGCCCCCGACTCGCTCGTACTGAACCGGAAGCTGCCGCTCTGGTATCAGGTGTCGCAGTCCCTGCGCGCCTCGATACTCGGCCGCACCCCGGACGCCTCGCTGCGGCTGCCGACCGAGGAACAGCTCGCCGAGCACTACGGGGTGAGCGTCCTGACGATGCGCCAGGCGCTCAAGGAGCTGGAGGGCGAGGGCCTGATCAGCCGGCACCGTCGGCGCGGCACGTTCATCGAGCCGGGTGCGCGGCGGGGCGCCCCGGTACGACTGCTGGGCTCGGTGGACGCGATCGTGGCGCAGCAGTCGGGCGAGCGGACGACGATCCTCGGCCACGAGCGCACCCCGGTGTCCGGGGAGCTGCTGGAACACTTTCCGGACACGCCGGAGGTGGTCACGTACCGCAGGCTCCGTTACGACGGCGAGAGCGACGAGCCGTCGAACTGGGCGGAGAACGCGGTGCGCCCGGACCTCGCCGAAGGGGTGGACCTGGCCGACCTGGCGCGGTGGCCGATGACGAAGGTGCTGCGCGACGTGGTCGGTGTGCGGATCAGCCGGATCACGGACACGGTCGAGGCACGACTGGCGGACCCGGTGACGGCCGAGCTGCTCGGTGTGCCGCTGCTGAGCCCGATCCTGCACTACACGGGCGTGACCTACGACCAGGACGGTCGGGTGGCCGACGTGGCCCGCATCCGGTACCGGGGCGACCGGTTCTCCTTCACGGTCACGGTCGACGCGCCCTGAGCCTCGGCCCGAGGCACGCCCCGACCGGCCGCAGCCCCGGCCGCGGGTCGGCCCGGAGCCCCGCACGCGAGTCGACCCGGAGCCCCGACCCGACCCGCGCCCCGAACCCCGCTGCCCACGCCGTCCACGCCGCGCCCGCCGTCACCTCCGGTCGTCGTCGTCCGCCGTGCGCTCGCCCTCGGCCTGGGAGGGGGTGGTGCGCATGGTCTGCGGGTGGCGCTGCTTGCGCTGGGTCTCGTCCATGTCCTCGTCGAGGCGCTCACCCTCGGCCTGCGAGGGCGTCGAGTACTCGTCGTACTGGCTCATGGCCGCTCCTCCGTCGGTACGGATGTGCACACATGCCACATGTACCCCCATAAGGAGCGTAACGCTTCGGCCAGGGCGGGGCCCGGCCCCGCGGGGCGTCGCTACCATCTGCCGGGTGAGCGCTGAGACACCGCCGCCGAACCCGCTGCTGGACGATCTGATGCCCTGGGCCGTGGGCGGCCTGCGCCTGGGCAGGGACTGGGTCGCGGCGCCCGATCCGGCCACGTTGCGGGCCCGCTGGACGGCCCTGACGGGTGCCGAAGGGGCCGAGCGGGAGCGGCTGTTCCGCCCGTCCCGGAGCCGTACGACCACCTCCGGCGCCGCCGCGCTGCCCGGCCGGCGTTCCGCGACGGCCCGGTTCGCCGACGCGCCCGGCCCCTTCCCCGAACCCGTACGGGTGCTCCGGGCCCCCTTCGACGAGCAGTGGCTGCTGCCCGACCAGCGGCTCATCGACGCGGCGCGGCCGGAGCTGTGGCGGGTCCGGGACGGCTACCAGCTGTTCGCGGTGGAGGCCCCGGAGCTACTGGTCACCGCCCACCTCCCGGCGGGCAGGCTCGGCCGGATCCGGCCGCTGCACCGGCGGCCGGGCGGCGCCGAGCCGAATCTCGCGCCGGGCCTGCTGCCGCTGCTGGGCGAGCACCACGGCGGCTGGGTCACCCCGGAGGACGTACTGTGCTGGATCCTCGCCGCGGGCCGCCCGGGGCCCCGGGGGTACGAGGTTCCCCTCGCGGCCGATCCGGAGCGCTGGCGGGCCGGGCTGGAGCTGGGGCACCGGCTGTTGTCCGTCCAGTTGCGCGGGGCGCGGGGCGGGGAGCCGCCGAGGCTGCCCGGCGGACGGCGGCCGTACGTCCGGGCGGCGGTCACGGGATGGCCGGACGGCCTCGGGTACGACCCGGAGTCGCAGACGCTGACCCTCGGGGACGGCGTCGTCTCCCCCGTGCCGGCGGCGGCGTGGGAGTACGAGGCCCAGGGGGTCCGCGTACTGGAGGCGTGGTTCGCCGCCCGGTGCGCGCACCGGGCGGCGGACGCGGACGGGCTGGACGCGCTGGGCCCCGCCGGGTGGCCGCAGGCCTGGACCTCGGAGCTGCTCGCGCTGGTGACGACCCTCGCGCTGCTCGCCGAGCTGGCCCCGGAGCGGGCCGCGTTCGCCCCGGGACCACTGTTGCCGACCGCGGAACTCGTGGCGGGCGGGGTGTTGCCGCCGCCGCGCTCCGCCCGGCGGCCCGCCTCCGTGCTGGACCACCAGGAGGAGGGCCCGGGCGGCCAGTTCGCGCTGCTCTGAATCCCGTCCCGTACTCGTACGGGTGCGCTCCGGGTTGCGTCCCGCACGCGTACGGGTGCGATCCGGGTGCTGTTCCGTACGCGTACGGGTGCGAACGGGGGCGAACCGCGCGGGCTCCGGCCCCTCCCTGGTGACAGGTCGGGGCGTCCCGGGATAGGGATCGGTGTCATGGACACCGACTCACACCCCCGGCCCGGCCACGAACCCCTGCCCCAGCCCCGGACCGACGCGCACCCGGAGCCGCTCCCCGAGCCGCTCCCCCTCGCCGGCCTCACCGTCGTCGCCGTCGAGCAGGCCGTCTCGGCGCCGTTCGCCACCCGCCAGCTCGCCGACCTCGGCGCTCGCGTGATCAAGGTCGAGCGTCCCGACGGCGGGGACTTCGCCCGCGCCTACGACACCGCCGCCCACGGGCTGGCCTCGCACTTCGTCTGGGCGAACCGCGGCAAGGAGTCCCTGACGCTCGACCTGAAGGACCCGCGCGGCCTGGAGGTGCTGCACCGGCTGCTCGACGGGGCCGACGTCTTCGTCCAGAACCTCGCGCAGGGGGCCGCCGCCCGGCTCGGGCTCGACGCGGCCACGCTGTGCGCCCGCTACCCGCGGCTGATCGCCGTGGACGTCTCGGGCTACGGCCCGCGGGGCCCGTACGCCCACAAGCGGGCCTACGACATGCTCGTGCAGTGCGAGGCGGGCCTGGTGTCGGTGACCGGCACCCCCGACGAACCGGTGAAGGCGGGGATTCCGGCCGCGGACATCGCGGCGGCCATGTACGCCTTCTCGGGCGTCCTCGCCGCGCTGGTGCGCCGCGGGATCACCGGGCGCGGCGGCCCCGTCGAGGTCTCGATGCTGGACTCGCTCGCCGAATGGATGGGCCATCCGCTGCACCACACGATGCACGGCGGGGAACAGCCCGCGCGAACGGGCCTCGCGCACGCCGTGATCGCGCCGTACGACGCCTACGCGACGGCGGACGGGGACCGGGTGCTCCTGTCGGTGCAGAACGACCGGGAGTGGCGGCGACTGGCGCGGCAGGTACTGGAACGGCCGGACCTGGCCGAGGACCCGGCGTTCGCGACGAACGCGGCACGCACCCGGGGTCGCGGGCGGACCGACGCGGTGGTGGCCGGAGCGCTGGCGCTGCTGGGGGCGGACGAGGCGGTCCGACGGTTGGAGGCGGCGGGGATCGCCTGCGCGCGACTGAACTCGGTGGCGCAACTGGCCGGGCATCCGCAGTTGGCGGCGCGTGACCGCTGGCGGGAGGTGGACTCCCCGGTGGGCCCGCTGCGGGCGCTGCTGCCGCCGATCGGGCTGCCGGGGGGCGCGGCACCGCGGATGGGAGCGGTGCCCGCGCTCGGCCAGCACGACGAGCCCCTGCTGCGCGCCCTGGGGATGACGGGCGCGCAGATCGCGGGACTGCGCCGGGACGGTGTGATCGCCGAAGGCCGGGGAGACGCCGGCGAGTAGGGACGTGGGCCGGGTGCGGCCGGAGCGGCCGGCTGCACTGCGGGGCAGTTACGAGCGGCGGCTGCCGAAGAGCGTGCGCCGCAGCCTGCGCAGCGGGGCGAAGAGCGCGACGCGCGCGCTCCGGCTCCGCTGGACGTGCGTGTGGTCGCGGGACGTGAGCTCACGCATCAGCAGGGTCGCCTCGGCGGCCTCGTGGTGCGGGACGGCGGGGCCGCCCAATACCGCGAGGTGGCGGTCGAGGCGCGAGCTTGTCGCCTTGCTGCCGCAGGTGATGGCAGGCACGCGGGGCGGCCTGCTGCGCATTGCTATCTGTTCCATGTCTCTCCCCACCCGTACGAGGGCACCCGGCCCGGGCAGGTTAACCCTATCGCCCCCGCGTCGCGCTCGGGTATCCCGGTGGTGTGAATTACCCCTGTCCTTACGGGTAGTTGACGATTACTCACCGGAGTCGACCGTCACTCTCCGCACAAATCGGCCCACTTGGGGAGTCTTGCGGACAGTGCTGTCACAACAGGGGCCGCGGAACGCGTCCTGCGCTAACTTGGAGTGATCGCCCGGTGACGCATGGGGGTGCGCGTGAGTGGGAACGAAAGCGATGACGCCGCGCGTGTCGTCGCCGGAAGGTACCGGCTGCTCGGTCCGCTCGGTCGTGGTGGCATGGGGATCGTGTGGCGGGCGCGGGACGAGGTACTGGGCCGCGAGGTCGCCGTCAAGGAGGTGCGCGCGCCCGCCGGGATGGACGCGGCGGGGATGGCCCGCATGTACCGGCGCCTGGAGCGGGAGGCCTGGGCGGCGGCCCGGGTCTCGCACCGCGGGGTCGTCACGGTCTACGACGTGGCGACCGAGGACGGCCGGCCCTGGATCGTGATGGAGCTGGTGCGCGGGCTGTCCCTGGCGGAAGTGCTGGAGGCCGAGGGGCCGATGAGCCCGCAGCGGGCGGCGCACCTCGGCGAGCAGGTCCTCGCGGCGCTGCGTGCCGCGCACGGGGCGGGGGTGCTGCACCGGGACGTCAAGCCGGCCAACGTGCTGCTCGCCAACGACGGGCGGGTGGTACTGGGAGACTTCGGCATCGCGAGCCTGGAGGGCTCCTCGGCGATCACGATGACGGGAGAGGTCGTGGGCTCCCCGGAGTTCGTGGCTCCCGAACGCGCCCTCGGCCGCGACCCGGGGCCGGAGTCGGACCTGTGGTCGCTCGGGGTACTGCTGTACGCGGCCGTGGAGGGCGTTTCGCCGTTCCGGCAGGACACCCCGCTCTCGACGCTCCAGGCCGTGGTGGACGGCGAGTTGCCGCCGCCCCGCCGGGCCGGACCCCTGGAGCCCGTCCTGGAGGGGCTGCTACGGAAGGACCCGGACCGGCGGCTGGACGCGGCGGAGGCCACCCGGATGCTGCGCGTCATCGGGGCGGGCGGCGCAGTACGGGACTCCGGCGGTCCGTCGGCCGGGCCCGGCGGCA